>DFYJ01000022.1 GCA_002383325.1 Candidatus Aminicenantes bacterium UBA4085 | reverse complement strand
CAACTTTTAACCGGACAGCCGTGATAACTTGAATCTTAAGACCTGACCCCTTTTTGACACTGCGGTATAATAGCCCCGTTAGGCATGAAAGAAGAGAACGCCCCGCCTCCCGGCCGCGATGTGGTCCACCCCGGCACGCTCGTGGTCAAGGACAAAGTCTACTCCGTCTCCGAGCTGACCACGGTCATCAAGGCCGCCCTGGAAACCGCCTTCCCCCAGGTCTGGGTCGAGGGCGAGGTGTCCAACGCCCGCCAATACGGCTCCGGCCACATCTACCTGACTCTCAAGGACGCCGGCAGCTCCATCCCCGCCGTCATCTGGCGCAGCGACGCGGCCCGCCTCAAGTTCGAGCTCAAGGACGGCCAGCACCTGGTCTGCCGCGGCAAGATCGACGTCTACCTCCCGCGCGGCTCCTACCAGCTCATCATCGACCGGGCCGAGCCTAAAGGCAAGGGCGCCCTCCAGCTGGCGTTCGAGCAGCTCAAGGAGCGGCTCAAGGCCGAGGGCCTGTTCGATCCCGCCCGCAAGCGCAAGCTCCCCCTTCGCCCCAAGCGCATCGGCATCGTCACATCCCCCACCGGGGCCGCCGTCGTCGACATCCTGCGGACCCTGGAACGGCGCTCGGCCAAGCTTCACGTCCTCATCTATCCCGCCCGCGTCCAGGGCGACGGTTCGGCCGATGATATCGTGGCCGGCATCCGGGCCTTCGCCGCGCTCCCCGACATCGACGTCCTCATCGTCGGGCGCGGCGGCGGCTCGATGGAGGACCTCTGGTCGTTCAACGAGGAAAAGGTGGCCCGGGCCATCGCCGCCTCGCCCATCCCGGTCATCTCCGCCGTCGGCCACGAGGTCGACTTCACCATCGCCGACTTCGTAGCCGACATACGGGCTTCCACACCAACCGCGGCCGCGGAGATGGTCGTTGAGACCGAGGAGGCCTTCGCCGAGCGCATCGCCAACCTGGAGCGCCGGTCCGCGCAGAGTCTGCGCCTGGCCGTGCAGGAGCGACGCCACAGCCTGACCGCCCTGGCCCAGCATCGCGCCTTCCAGGGCTTCCGCATGCGCCTGCTGTCCACGGGGCAGGGTATCGACGAGCTGGAGGGGCGGGCCTGGGAAGCGATCCGCGGCCGCCAGCGGCAGTTCGCCGAGGCCCGCTCGCGCGCCGCTTTGGCCGAGGAGCGCATCGCGGGCGCGTTTCGCTCGCGCCTGGCCGCCCTGCGGGGGGACTGGAAGCGGCTGGCCGCCGGCCTGAACGCCCAGAGCCCGATGGCCGTCCTGAAGAAGGGCTACACGCTGGTCTGGAAGCGCGAGAAGCTCGGCCGCGGATCGGAGGACGGCGAGGCGGCAAGCTTGACGGACGAGCGCCGCCCGGCCATCCGCATCGAGGATATTCAAGCCGGCGATTCCGTCGCCGTGTCGTTCTATAAGGGCGAGTTCACCGCGACCGTCGAGTCGGTCGATCCCGAGAAGAAGATCGACGAGTAAGTAAAAGTAATTGGGGGACACCATACATAACTCCCAAATTATGGCGATACATCTTGTGCCATGAAATGATCTATGAGCCGAGTTCGAAGTTTGGAGTACAGAGTTTGGGAATTACGTATGGTGTCCCGGAATTATTGAAAACGTGATATATCATCTAATGGCGTAAAATAATTCGGGAGTTATGTATGGTGTCCCCCAATTAGGAGCGGCCATGAAAGACAAAGACCTCAATTTCGAGAAGGCCCTGGGCGACCTGGAGACCACGGTCGACCGGCTGGAGAAGGGCGGCCTCAGCCTCAATGACTCGCTGGCCCTGTTCGAGAAGGGAGTCCGGCTGGCCCGCTTCCTCCGCGACGAGCTGGACAAGGCCGAGAAGAAGGTCGAGCTCCTGCTCAAGGACGAAAAAGGCGGCCTCAAGGCCCACCCATTCCGGCAGGAAGGCGGCGAGGACGCGGAAGCCCCCGGCGCCGACGAAGATGGGGATGCCGCCGACTCCGCCGACGCGGACGGCGGTGACGACGAGGACGATGCCGACGATCCTGAGGACAAGAACAAACGCGGCGACTCCGCCTCGCCCCGCAAGTCCAAGGGCAAGCCTCGCGCAGGCAGCGGAAGCGCTGGCGGCGGAGGCGGCGGCAAGAAATCCGACGACGGGGATTCGCTCCCCTTCTAATCGAGCATCCGGATGGTCCGCCTCGCCGGCCCCTTCTCAGTCTCTAAATCGTGCTATAATATGGTTTTAGAGGGCCCCGGACGTCTCACCGCGTCCGGATTGGCTGCCCAGGTTCTTCTTCCGCCGGCAATTGCGCCGCGCCCGATCCGCGCCTCTTTCGCGAAGCGCCCGCCCGCCGGATCTGATGTCTTGACCTACGGATTGACCTCATGAATCGCATTCTCGACACAATCGACGGCCCCGACGACCTGCGCAAGCTGCCCGCCGAGCAGCTCCCGCGCCTGGCCACTGAGATCCGGGCCCTGATCCTGGACGTGGTCTCCAAGAACGGCGGCCACCTCTCCTCGAACCTGGGCATGGTCGAGATCACTCTGGCCCTGCACCGCGTCTTCAACACCCCCTTCGACAAGATCATCTGGGACGTCGGCCACCAGACCTACGCCCACAAGATCCTCACCGGCCGCCGCGAGCGCTTCCGCGGCCTGCGCCAGCGGGGCGGCATCCTCGGCTTTCCGGCCCGCGAGGAGAGCGAGCACGACGCCTACAACGCCGGCCACGCCGGCACGGCCCTCTCCGCCGCCCTAGGCCTGGCCGTGGCCCGCGACAAGAAGGACGAATCGCACCACATCATCGCTCTGGTCGGCGACGGCAGCCTGACCGCCGGCGTCTCCTGGGAGGCCCTCAACCAGATCGGCCATCTGCGCACCCGCCTGATCATCGTCCTCAACGACAACGAGATGTCCATCTCGCAGAGCGTCGGGGCCATCTCCAAGTACCTCGGCTATTTGGCCTCCGGCCAGCACTACCTGCGGGTCAAGGACAAGGCCAAAACCCTGCTCAAGGCCGTCCCGTTCTTCGGCTGGCCCATGATCAAGGCCGGCCGCGCGGTGGAGGATGTGGTCAAGAAGGTCTTCTTCCCGGGGCTGGTCTTCGAGGAGCTGGGCCTGCGCTACATCGGCCCGGTCCAGGGACACAGCCTGCCCTCGCTGATTGAGGTCTTCGAGCAGGCCCGCAAGTACCAGGACGGCCCCGTCCTGATCCACTGCGTGACCCGCAAGGGGCGCGGCTACGCCCCGGCCCAGGAGGACCCCGAGCACTTCCACGGCGCGGCCCCCTTCAACGTCGATTCGGGCGAGGCGTCGGCCAAGGCCGGGCGGCCCTCCTACAGCGCGGTCTTCGGCCGGACGATGATCGAGCTGGGCAGGGCCGACCGGCGGGTGCTGGCCATCACCGCGGCCATGCCGGAGGGGACGGGCCTGACCGGGTTCGCCGCCGAGCTGCCCCGCCAGTTCTTCGACGTCGGCATCGCCGAGCAGCACGCCGTCAACTTTGCGGCCGGGCTGGCCCTGGGCGGCTTCAAGCCGGTCTGCGCCATCTATTCGACCTTCCTGCAGCGGGCCTACGACCAGGTCTACCACGACGTCTGCCTGCAGAATCTTCCGGTCATCTTCGCGCTGGACAGGTCGGGCGCCGTGCCCGACGACGGGCCGACCCACCAGGGCCTGAACGACATCGCCTTCCTGCGGCACATGCCCAACATCGTCCTGATGGCCCCGCGCGACGAGAACGATCTGCGCCACATGCTGAAGGCGGCCCTGGGCTATGACCGGCCGGTCGCCGTGCGCTTCCCCAAGGCGCTGGGGCGCGGCGTGGTCATGGACGCGGAGTTCAAGCCGATCCCGCTGGGCCGGGCCGAAGTCCTGCGGGAGGGCGCTGCGGGCGGCGGCCTGATCATCGCCTACGGGGAGATGGTCCACCCGGCGATCGAGGCAGCCGCGGCGCTGGAAGCCGAGGGCCTGAAGCCGACCGTCGTCGACGCCCGCTTCGCCAAGCCGCTGGACGAAGAGCTGATCCTGCGGCTGGCCGGGCCGGGCGAGGCGATTATCACGGTCGAGGAAGCCGTGACCGCGGGCGGGTTTGGATCGGCGGTGAGGGAGCTGCTCGACGCGAGAGGGCGCTTCGATACCCGGTTCCTCGAGGTCGGCCTGCCGATGGAGATCTACCCGGTAGGCAAGACCGACCAGATCAAGCGGGACTTCGGCCTCGACGTTCCCGGCCTGACCGCGCGTTTCAGGACGTTTCTTAAAGCCTAATCCGTCGTCGCGAGCGATGACCTAATCCGTCGTCGCGAGCGAAGCGTGGCGATCTGATCCGTGAGATTTTCTCCTCCCTCAGACGTCTTATAAGATGATGGCGCCCCGATATTTTGTCTATATCCTCTCGAATTTCCATAACACGGTCGTCTACACCGGAATCACGAACGATCTCGTCCGCCGTGTTTTTGAACACAAGAGCGATGGCATCGAATGCTTCACCAAGAAGTACCGGGTCCATAAGCTCGTCTTCTATGAGATTCATGAAGACGCCATGCTTATTTCCGCCTTGAATCCCAGTTGGGAGGAGCTCTACGATAAACTTTAAAGCGAGACGATTCGAGTATAATGAAGAGGTTGCCGCGCCCTACCCTGCGGGTAGGGCTCGCAATGACGGACAGTGATGGGAACTCCCCGAAATGCGAATGAAAAAAGGGCGGGCGGATAAGCTGCTGGTCGAGCGGGGGCTGGCGGCGACCCGCCAGAAAGCCCAAGCCCTGATCATGGCCGGGCTGGTGTCCGGGCCGGCGGGTCGGATCGAGAAAGCCGGCCAGCCGGTCGATCCCGAGACGCCTCTGTCCGTGGCCCAGCCCCTGCCCTTCGTCGGGCGCGGCGGCCTCAAACTGGAGCAGGCCCTGAACGATTTCGCCGTGTCCCCCGCCGGGCTCGTCTGCGCCGACATCGGTTCGTCCACGGGCGGGTTCACCGACTGCCTGCTTCAGCGGGGCGCGTCCCGTGTCTTCGCCGTGGACGTCGACATCCGCCAGCTCGACGACCGGCTGCGCCGCGACCCGCGCGTCATCACTCTCCAGAAAAACGCCCGCAATCTCGTCCCGGCCGACTTCCCCGCGGCGCCGGACGAGCGGCCGGCGCTCTATGTCATGGACGTGTCGTTCATCTCGATCTTGAAGATCCTGCCGGCCCTGCGGGCGATAATCGTTCCCATCGCCCCAAGGAGCCCCAACGCAGGGGCCCATAAGGAGCGGCCAGCGGACCATCCGCCCGTCGCAACGACAGCCTCTCCAATTCTACTGACTCTCATCAAGCCCCAGTTCGAGGCCGGGCGCGGGCAGGTCGGCAAGAGAGGCATCGTCCGCGAGCCGGCCCTGCATGCCGAGATTCTCGCCCGTATCGCCGCCGAGGCCGGCAGGCTTGGCTTCGCCCTGCGGGGGCTTGTCCGCTGCACCGCCCGCGGCCGCACGGGCAACCAGGAGTTCTTCGCCCGCTGGGAGCCCGGCGGCGTGGAACCCCCCTCCGCCGACGTGTTAAAATGGATCACCGCAGTCACCGAGGCCGCACCATGAACAAAATCTCGACCGTCGGCATCGTCATCAAGGCCCATGCCCCGGGTGTCGAGGCCGTCCTGTGTGAGTTGGGCGCCCACCTCGAGCGGCGCGGGATCGCCGTCCGCCTCGAGGCGGCGGCCGCCGAGAAGCTCGGCCTGCCCCCCGGCCCGCCCCGCGAGGAGATCCCCGGCCAAGTCGACCTGGTCGTCGTCCTGGGCGGCGACGGCACGCTGCTCTCCATCGCCCATATCGCAGCCCGGGCCGGTGTGCCGGTCATGGGCGTCAATCTCGGTCGGCTGGGCTTCCTGACCGAGATCCCCGCAGCCGAGATGGGCCGCACCCTGGACGAGATCCTGGACGGCAACGAGGCGCTCATCAGCCCGCGCATGATGCTGGAGGCCGCCCGCGACGGCGAGCGCTGGCTGTGCCTGAACGACATCGTGGTCAACAAGGGCGCCCTGGCCCGGATGCTGCACATCACCATCCGCATCGACGGCGAGGATATCGCCGCGGTTCGGGCCGACGGGCTGATCGTCTCGACCCCGACCGGCTCCACGGCCTACACCTTGAGCGCCGGGGGACCGATCATCCAGCCGACGCTGCCGGCCATCCTGCTGACGCCCATCTGCCCGCACACCCTGACCTTCCGGCCGATGGCCATCGCGGCCGAAGCGCAGGTGGAGCTGCGGGTGCAAGCCTCGGAAGAGGTCTTCCTCACGGTCGACGGACAGCGCGGAACCCCGCTGGCGGCGACCGATGTCATTCAGATCGCGCGGGCGGACTGCGAGCTCAAGCTGGTCCGATCCCCGATGCGCGGCTACTTCGACCTGCTGAAAGAGAAGCTGTCCTGGGGCGGTTGACCCTCCCATCTGGTGGAGGGTTCATCGCGATAATTCGGGAGTTATGTATGGTGTCCCCCAATTAATAACGCCCCGGAGAAACCGGCCTCCGGCGTCATGACCGGGGCTTCCACCTAAAGCGCCACATTAACATTATTATATTGATTATATTATATTTAGCGCCTTGTGGGGGCCCCCGCCTTGGTGTATCATGATCATCCGCCATGAGCAAAAAGCTCCGCGTCCTGATCGTCTCTCCCGAACTGGATCCGCTGGCCGCGGTCTCCGGCGGGCTGGGAGCATCCGTGCGCGCCGACGCGGAGCAGGCGGCCGCCCAGGGCGCCGCCGTCTCGATCGTCCTGCCCCGCTACCGCGTGCCCGCCATCGAGGCTCTGGCCATCGAGCCGCTCCTGCCCGAGTTCTGGGTCCCGGTCGGGGAGGAGAAGGTCAAAGCCGCCGCGTACCGGGCCGTCTCGGGCGATCTCGAGGTCTTTCTCATCGACGCCCCCGAATATTTTCTGCGCGACCGGGTCTACGGGGCGGACGGCTCCGGCTACCTCGACAACGACGCCCGATTCGTCTTTTTCGCCCGGGCCGCCGTGGAGCTGGTGCTCAAGGCCAAGCTGCCCGTGGACGTCATCCACTGCCACGACTGGCCGGCGGCGCTGGTGCCGCTCTTCCTGCGGACCCATTACGCCGGGCGGGCCCCGCTGAAGGACACGGCCACCGTGCTGTCGGTGAGCCGATTCAACGGCGGCGGGCGCTTCCCGGCCGAGTCGCTGGCCTTCACGGGCCTGACCTGGGATTATTTCACGCCCGACCAGCTGGCTCAGAACGGGCGCTTCGACTTCCTCAAGGCCGGGGTCGTCTTCTCGGACGCCCTGACGGGCGCCGCCTGGAGAGAGAATCGGGCGGACGTGAATGAGGGCGGGGCGGCAGGCGCAGGCGGGCCG
>DFYJ01000102.1 GCA_002383325.1 Candidatus Aminicenantes bacterium UBA4085 | reverse complement strand
CCATCGGGAATCTGGAGGACATCACCCTGCGGGCCCTGCGCATTCTGAAGGAGGCGGCGGCGATCGCCTGCGAGGACACCCGCCGCACATCCCTGCTCCTGGCCCGCTACGAGATCCACAGCCGCCTCATCAGCCACTACCAGCCCCGCGAAGGGGCCCGCATCCCGATGTTGATCGGACTGCTGAAAGAAGGCAAGGATGTGGCTTTGGTCTCCGACGCGGGGACGCCGGCCATCTCGGATCCGGGCTTCAGGCTGGTGCGGGAGGCGGTCCGCGAAGGGATCCTGGTCGTCCCCATCCCGGGGCCATCGGCCGTGACCGCGGCCCTTTCGGCGGCCGGACTGCCGACCCACCGCTTCCTGTTCGTGGGCTTTCCCCCGCCCAAGGCCGAGGGGCTGCGCAAAACGCTGGCCGGTCTGGCCGATCAAGACGCGACCCTGGTCTTCTACCTGCCGGGCCGCAAGCTGGAAACGTTCCTGGAAGCGGTCTTGGCCGGGCTCGGCGACCGTCCGGTGGTCGTGGCCCGCGAGCTGACCAAGATCCACGAGGAGTTCCTGCGCGGGACGGCCTCGGCCCTGGCCGCGGAGTCGAAGGGTCGCGTCTTCAAGGGCGAGCTGACCGTCCTGGTCGCCGGCGCAGCGATGAAGAAGATCGTCCCCAAGCTCGCAGTCGCAGATTTCTGATCTTCCAGAGTCCCCGCTATTACCAGACACATACTCATTAATTTTGCTAATTGAACTATATCTCATTCTTATCAATATATTTACACGCGCTTGATATATCGTCTTATAGTTGATTATATTTTATAATAATACTTGACAATTTAACGCTAAGGTATTAGATTATGGGCGTAAGGTGATTTAAAACAAACGCCTAAGGAGGTTTCAAATGGCTATTATTCGTTGGGATCCCTTCCGGGACATGGTCAGTCTGCGCGAGCGGATGAACCGGGCCTTTGATGACGTCTTCGCCAACCGCGGCGAGGATAAGGATCTGACGCCCAGCACATGGGCTCCGGCCGTGGACATCTACGAGACCGAGAACGAGCTCGTCCTGTCGGCCGAGGTCCCCGGCATCGCCGAGAAGGACATCGAGATCCGGGTCGAGGACAACACCCTCCAGCTCCGCGGCGAGAGGAAGTTCGAGAAGGAGACCAAGGAGGAGAACTACCACCGCATCGAGCGATCCTACGGTTCTTTCTACCGCGCCTTCACCCTTCCCAACTCCATCGACGCCGAGACCATCAAGGCCGAGCACGAGAACGGCATCCTGCGGGTCACTATGCCCAAGCGCCAGGAGCTGAAGCCCCGCACGGTCAAGATCGTGACCGCGACCGAAAAAGACAAGAAGTAAGAGCCCTCGCGGAGCTTGCGGAGCCCTAGCCGGGACGTTGCCGCAACAGTCCCCGCCAGGGCGGCTCCGCCCATCCCCTCCAAGAGGCGGCTTCGGCCGCCTCTTTTTCATTTGAGGACAGTATACGTAATTCCCGATTTCCCTATTCCCGCATAGACATCCCCTCGCACCCCAATTACGGAATATTCTCCCCCAAAGAGGATATGACCCCAGATTCCACCAAGAGCGCCTGTGTTTTGACCTCGATTATTTCGCCCCCCCTAAAAAATTAAATAGGGAATTACGTATACTGTCCCCCTATTTACGCTCTCGCGACAGTCAGGGCCCGGACGTCGGCCGCTCCCGCCCCCCGAAGCTCGCGGGCGCACTCGCCCAGCGTCGAGCCCGTGGTGAAGACGTCGTCCACCAGGACCACCACCCGCCCCCGGATCCGCTCCGGACGGACCACCCGGAACGCCCCCCGGACATTGGCCATCCGCTCGGCCCGGCCCATGGTCGTCTGGGGCGGTATGTCGGCGACCCGCCGCAAGGCCCGCTTCTCGACGGGACGGCCGGTCAGCCGGCCAAGCGCCGACGCCAGCGCCTCGGCCTGGTTGAATCCCCTCTCGCGCCGCCGCTTGCGGTGAAGCGGGACGGGCACGAAGACGCCATCCCCCCAGAGCTCCGCCCCGTCCGGCAGGGCCGCGGCGACAAAGGCGGCCAGCGGCTTGGCCAAGGGCTTGTATTTGCGGAATTTGAAGAGGAGAAGCGTCTCCCTGAGCGCGCCCCCATACTCCCCCGCCGATCGATGGCGGGAGAAATGCGGCGCGGCAGTCCGGCAGGCGCCACAGGGATGAGGAGGCTCCCCCTGGGCCGCAATGGGCCGGCCGCAGACGATGCAGATCGCGCCGCGGCTTGGCTTCAAACCGGCCAGGCACTCACCGCAGAGAACCCTTTCCCCAGGCTTATCCAACAGACGCCCGCACAAGCGGCAGGCAGACGGGAAGATCAGCAGTTCGGCCAGCCGGGCACCCAGCCGTCCGGCGGCCCGAAGCCGAGGGGCGGCCCCTTGGGGGTCGGCGGTCAGACGACGTCGGTCTCGGCCTTCTCCTCGCATTCGATGCACAAGGGCGCCCAGGGCAGGTAGGTCAGCCGCTTCTTGCTGATCTCCTTCTGGCACATCATGCAATGGCCGTATTCGCGCTTATCGAGGCGCTTCAGGGCGGCGTCGATGTGGAGCAGCTCGCTCCTCTCGGCGTCGGACATGCTCAGCAGAAATTCCTTGGTGTAAGAGCTTTCGGCCTTGTCGGCCAGGTCCTGGGCTATATCCGTCTCGACCTGCTTGCTCTCCGACCGAAATTCGCTCAGCTTGTGGACAAGCTCGTTGCGGCGGACCGTGAGCTTCTTGCGATACTCGTCGAGCTCCTTCTTGGTCAATGCCGTCTTCGCTTTACTTGGCATATGGCCTCCCTTTCATGAGCGAAACCGCCCGATAAACTTGTTCCATCAGCACCAGCCGGCAAAGCTCGTGCGAATATGTCATGCGGGACAAGGACAGGCGGAGATCGGCCCTGTCCAGCAGGCGCGGCGCCAGTCCCAGGAAGCCCCCCACCAGGAAGGCCACCGACCGGGTCCCCGCGGCGGCGCGCCCTTCAAAAAAACGGGCCAATTCCGCCGAGCTCATCTCGCGGCCTTGGTCAAAGAGGCAGACAATATAATCGTCTTTAATCCCTTTTTCAAGACCCGCAGCCTCGATTTCCAATATTTTTTCCCCGGCCTTTTCGTCCAGCCCCTTGACCGTCGGCGTCTCGATCAGGCGGACGGGGATGAGGTCGCCCAGGCGCTTGAGGTAATGGGCCTGGAGATCGGCGACACCGGGTAATTTGGCCCGCCCTGGCCACAGCAGCTTAATTTGCACGCCCGTCTCGGGGAGGCCGGCGAAGCCCTACCAAGCCGCGCGCGGAGCGTCGGCCCAGAGCTTCTCCATGGCATAGTAATCCCGGGCCGCGCGGGAGAAGATGTGGACGATGAAAGACCCGTAGTCCATCAGAATCCACTCGCCGTGCAGCTTGCCCTCGATCCCCAACGGCCGGATCTTGGCCTTCTTGAGGACTTCCTCCACGGCGTCGCACAGGGCCGCGTTGTGACGGCTGGAGTTCCCGTGCATGAGCACGAAATAGTCCGTGAAGGCCGATGTGCCGCGCAGGTCCAGGATCCGCAGATCCTCGGCCTTCTTATCCAGAGCCGCCTTGGCCGCCGTCTTCAAGGCGGCGGGCAGGCCCCGCTTGTCGAGCTTCTTGGGATCGGTCGGAGTTTTGGTCATCGGTGCGTACGAAGCCTCCTTGGGGGGCGATACAGTCCCTTGGCTTTGATGTAAGCAGCCACGGCCGGCGGCACGAGCCCCCGCAGCGATTCTCCGCGGCGGGCCCTATCCCGAATCGCGGTCGAGGAGACCGCCAGGGCTTCGATGGGCAGAAGAAGGATGCGGCCGGGCCGAAGCTCGGCCTCAAGAACGGCTTCCCCCGGGCCGAGGGTCATGACGCGGTCTGCAAAGGTCCGGCCGAGGCCGCGGACCGATGCCGCGAGATCCGCTCCGGGTCTGGTCGTGACCACGAAGGTGCAGCTGTCGAGCACCCGGCGCCACTCCCGCCAGGTCTTGATCTCGCGGAAGGCATCCGCGCCGGTGATGAAGAACAGCCGGGCCCGCGGAAAGCGGCGCCGCATCCGCTCAATGGTCCGGATGGACCACGACGTCCCACCGGCCAGAATCTCGATGGGGCTGGCCGTCCAGCCTTGCCGCCCGGCCGCGGCCAGACGGACCATGCGATAGCGGTCGGCCGCCGGGGCCATGTCGGGCCGGGCCTTGTGCGGCGGGAGAGAGGCCGGGATGAAGAAGATCCGGTCCAGCCCCAGCTTCCGCCCGACGGCGCGGGCCGAGCGCAGGTGGCCGGCGTGGATCGGGTCGAAGGTCCCGCCGAAGAGGGCGATCCGCTGGGGCCGGCTCATGGCTTGGCCGCCGCCTTCTCCTCGGCCTTCCTCTCCGCGATGATGCCGGCCAGGAGGCCTTTCAGGACGGACAGCCCCTCGGACTTGACGGCCGAGATGGCCACGAAGGGGAGCTTCCGCCGGGCCGCCAGCCTCCGGACGGCGGTCAGCCGCGACTTGTCCTCTCCCAGCAGGTCGGTTTTATTGGCCGCGATGATCTGCGGCCTCCTGGCCAGATCGGGATTGAAGGCCTCGAGCTCCTTCATGATGACCTTGAAGTCGTCCACCGGATTGCGCCCCGAATAGGGCGAGACATCGATCAGGTGGACCAGGACCTTGGTCCGCTCGACGTGCTTCAGGAAGCGGATGCCCAGCCCCTGGCCGAGATGGGCCCCTTCGATCAGGCCGGGGATGTCGGCCACGANNGGGTGGTGAAGGGGTAGTCGGCGATGACCGGGCGGGCGGCCGAGATGCGCGAGATGAGCGTCGACTTGCCCACGTTGGGGAAGCCGATCAGGCCGGCGTCGGCGATCAGCTTGAGCTCCAGGACGAGCTCCTTCTCCTCGCCGGGCTGGCCCGGAGTGTGCTCCCTCGGCGCCTGGTGGGTGGCCGTGGCGAAAGAGGC
>DFYJ01000064.1 GCA_002383325.1 Candidatus Aminicenantes bacterium UBA4085 | reverse complement strand
ATCCCGGTCCCGTCAGCCCGGCCGCGAGGCAGACCAGAACGGCTAAAAGGGCGGCGGGACGAGAAAAAAAGCGCAGACTCATCCTCGGGACTTTAGCATGCCGGGGCGAGCGCGGTCAACCGCGGCCGGAGTGCCAGGTCCAGGCCGAGCGCAGGATGTCGTCCAGATCGGAGAGGCGCGGCTTCCAGCCCAGGAGCCGGCCGGCCTCCTCGGCCGAGGCCAGCAGGACCGGAACATCGCCGAGGCGTCGGGGCTTTTCCAGGCACGGCACGGGGCGGCCGGCGACCTTCGCGGCTCTGTCCAGGACTTCCCGCACGGAGTAGCCGCGGTTCGCCCCCAGGTTGACGGCGGCGCCCGGCGCGCCGTCAAGAAGGCGCTCCAGGGCCAGGGCGTGGGCCTCAGCCAGGTCGACGACATGGATATAGTCCCGGACGGCGGTGCCGTCGGGTGTCGGGAAGTCCGTGCCGAAGACTTCCAGCGCCGGCCGACGGCCGAGCGCGGTCTGGAAGATATTGGGGATGAGGTGGGTCTCGGGATCGTGGCACTCGCCCAGGCCGCCTTCGGGATCAGCCCCGGCCGCGTTGAAGTACCGCAGGCGCATCGAGCGCAGACCGTGGGCCCGCTCGTAGTCCTCGCAGAGCTCTTCGACCATGGCCTTGCTCCGCCCGTAGGGGTTGGCCGGGCGCAAGGGATGGTCCTCCCGGATCGGGATGGACTCGGGCCGGCCGTAGACGGCGGCCGAGGAGGAGAAGATCAGGGCCGGGACGCCGGCGTCCAGAAGGGCCCCCAGGAGGTTGAGGCTGGAGACCAGGTTGTGCTCGTAGTACTTGCGCGGGTTGTCGTAGGATTCCCCGACCTGGATCAGCGAAGCGAAGTGGAGGGCCGCGGCGTACGGCCGTTCGGCCAGGGCCGCCCGCAGCGCTTCCTTGTCCCGCAGGTCGCCGACCAGGAGCCGGGCCTCCCCGACGAACTCCCGACGGCCGCTGGACAGGTTGTCGAAGACGGTCACTTCGCAGCCCCGCCGGAGCAGGGCCCGGACCGTGTGCGAGCCGATGTAGCCCGCGCCTCCCGTGACGAAGACCGAAGTCATGCGCGTCCCTCCAGGATGGATCGGGCCAGCCGCAGGCCGCCGGCCCTGGTCCGGAACTCGTTGTCGAGCTGGCGGCGGTAGATCTCCTTGAGGACCTGGCCCATGGCTGGCCCGGGCTCGGCCCCCAGCCCGATCAGGTCGCGTCCCATGATGATCGGGGCGATGGAGGCGCGGTTCACGCCGAGGGCCTTGAAGGTGTCCAGCAGCCAGCGGCCCTCCCGGTCCAGGCCTTTCATCGGCCGCCGTCCGCGTCCGCCCCGGTCGGCTGCGTCCAGGTAAGCGCACAGCTCGATCTCGCCCTTGACCTCGGCCGCCAGGCGGCTGAAGGCCTTGCGGGTGACCTCGCGGCGGCGGGCCCACAGCTCGGCCGGCCGATGATGGGTCCGGATGAGCATCAGGGCCGTGCCGCGCAGATCGAAGCCGTTCCAGGAGAAGATCTTGTTCCGGGCGAAGGCCTGGCGGGCGATGCGCTCGCTGGCCACGTCGTGGCCGGCCGAGGTCACGGTCATGCGGCCCCGCTTGTGCTCCCAGGCCGTGGTCTCGGCCTTGCCGGCGTCGTGGTAGAGCGCGGCCAGCAGCAGAGCCAGGGCCCGCGGCGGCTCCAGCTTGAAGGCCGCGGCCAGGCGGGCGGCCTGGTCGACGGCCAGCTTGGTATGGCTCCAGACCGTGTGATGGCCGAAATCGTCCTTCTCGGGGTGGAAGAGGGCGTCCTGGATGACCAGGGTCAGGGCGTAGAGCTCGGGGAAGAGCCGGCGCAGGGCTCCCAAGCGGAACAGCTCCTCCAGGCCGACCGAGGGCCGGGGCGAGCGGAGCAGGATGCGGAAGAGCTCCTCGTCGACCCGCTCGACGCTCAGGCCGGCCAGCTCGATGTCCTTGGCCAGGGCGTAGATCTCCGGGTCGAGGCGGAAGCGAAGGACGGAGGCGAAGCGGGCCGCCCGCAGCACCCGCAGAGGATCCTCGGGAAAGGCGGACGGGTCGGTGACCCGCAGGATGCGGGCCCGGACGTCGGCCCGGCCGCGGAAGGGGTCGATCAGGGCTCCGTCCGACAGCCGCAGGGCCATGCTGTTGCAGCGGAAGTCGCGCCGCCGCAGGTCCTCCTCGACCGGCAGCCCGGGGTCGGCCCGGACGACGATGTCCTTGTGCCCCCGCCTGCCGTCGGCCGCGGCCCGGTCGGATCGGGGCAGGGCCACGTCATAGGTCGCACCGCGGCGGGTAAACTTGATGACCCCAAAGCTGCGGCCGACCAGGTCGACCTTGCCGTGCCGGGACAGCCGCTCGATGATGGCCTCGACCGGGCGNNCCGGCCGCCCGCCGCGCAGGAGGTCCCGGACGTAGCCGCCGACGGCGTAGACGTCGGGGCCGAAAAGGCGGACGAAGAGCGTCCGCTCGCGGAAATCGGGCTCGGGGATCGGCATGGGGGCTTCGGTCCGGGGCTATTATACACGAGACCCCGCGGGTTGTCCCCCGGCGGCGATTCGTGTAGACTAGGCCCTCTTTCGACCCCATGTCGTGACCGAGGAACGAAGATGTCCCAGCCAGTCTCCCGGCGCCTCGCGGCTTGGCCGCTCCTGCTGATCCTCCTGGCGGCCTCGTCGGCGCCGGCGGCCCAGCGCTACGACGTCGAGGTCTCCGTCCGCGAGCGGATCGCCCGTGACGTCGACCAGGCCGGAGCGACCCTGGTCTTTGTCCTGGATCTGAAGAACCTGGCCGCCTCCCGGCGGTCGCTGGTCCGTTACGACTACCGGGTCATCATCGGGGCCACGGACTATTTCCGCCAGGAGACGGCCCTCGACGAGCCCATCGCCATCCCGGGCAAGGGCGAGACGACGATCGCCTTCCCGGTCCGCATCACCTACGAGAACCTCTACGCCAACGTGCCCGAATCCCTGGGCCGCGACCGGGTCGGCTGCAACCTGGTCGGGGGTATGACCTTCCAGGACGAGCGGCGCCGCGAGGAGCGCGTTCCCACCGCCTTCAGCGGCGAATTCCCGGTTTTCCGCGGCTTCGAGGCCCGCTGCCTGCCTTTCGAGGCCCGATCACTGTCGGTCGGGGGCGGCGACGTGACCTTCCGGGCCGCCCTGGTCAATCCCAACGGATTCCCCCTGCGGATCGAGCGGATCGACTATAAGGTCAGCGTCGCGGACAAGGTGCTGGCCGCGGGAACGATGGACGGATCCGGATCGATCGAGGCCAAGGGGGAGCAGCCCCTGTCGCTGGACCTGCTCCTGGATTTCTGGGAGATCGGCAAGGACGTGGCCGCGGCCTTCGAGAGCCGCTCGGTCCCGGTCCGCTTCCAGGGCCGGGTCGAGGCCGGATGGGAGTGGGGGCGGATCGTCCTGCCCTTCGACCGGACCGAGAAGGTCGAGGTCCGGCTGGCTCAGAACCAGTAATTGAATCCGATCGAGATCAGGAAGCCGCCCAGGTCGAGCGGCTCGAATCCCTCGAAGTTCTTCATCTTGGCGGTGGCCCGATTGTACTGGACGCCGCCGTCCAGGGTCATCCGGTTTCCGATCGGAACCATCACCCCGCCGAAGACCTGGAAGCCGAAGCCGAAGCGGCCGAATTCGCTCTCATAGGTGTCGGCGTAGTAAATGGGATAGACCGGCGACGGAGTGCCCGCATCATCGGTGTAGACAAACTCGTCGCTGAAGTCGATCAGGTCGCCGGTCAGCCGCAGATTGTAGAAGTAGAGGCCGACGCCGCCGCCGACGTAGGGGATGATCCTGGTCCGGCGGCCGAAAGGGGCCAGCTTGACCGACAGCTGGATCGGGGTCACCGAATAGCGGATGGTGTGGGTGGGCACGTAATCGCCGTAGAAATCGTTGGGGAAGGCGAAATCGCCGTTGTCGAAGGAATAGCCGACATAGTCGCGGTACATGCCGCTCTTGCTCTTGCCGAAGGTGTCGAGGCCGAAAACCAGGCTGATCTCGCGGGTCAGAAACAGCTCGTAGGAGAAGCCGAAGGAGGTCTCCTGGAAGCCGCTTCGGGCGATCGTCATCTGGTCGAACTCCATGGTCCAGAAGTCGCTCCTCATGCTGGGGATGTTGAAGCTCAGCCGGAAGGTGGCCAGATCGGCCGCGGCCGGGACGGCGGTCAGGGCCAGGAGGGTCAGGGTCAGCGGGACGAGGGCTTTTTTCATCAAGGATCTCCTTCACCCCAGGCGGTGCAAATTCCATGCCAAGGGCCGCCCCCCGGTCGGCTCGGGACGCGGGCCGGGAAATGTGGCGAAAATGGGTCAGATGTCCACTTTCCCGGGCTCCTAGTGTAAAGGGAAGGATGGGGACATGTAAAGCCCGCCTCCCCGTTGACAGGCGGGGCGGGGTTCCTTAAAGTGGGCCCGGAAGACCATGATGACGGCGACCCGCATCCTTGCTGTTTCCCCAGGCGGTCGGACCCTGCCCGGGGAAGACGAGGCCGCTTCCGTGCTGGGCGGGGGGGGCATCGCCGTTTATCCCACGGATACCTTCTACGGGCTCGGCGGGAGCGCCTTCTCGGTCGAGGCGGCGGAGGCGGTCTATGCCCTCAAGGGCCGGCAGCGGGGCAAGCCCCTGCCGGTCGTAGTCGCGGACCTGGAGATGGCCGCGGCGGCAGCCGCCGATCCGCCNNGCCTCGCTCTGGCCGGGCCCCCTGAGCCTGGTTGTCCGGGCCGGGCCGGGTCTGCCGGCCGCGATGCTCGGTCCGGGGGGAACCGTGGCCATGCGCGTGCCTGCGCTGCCCTGGTTGCGGAGCCTGCTGCGCCGCTGCGGCTTCCCCCTGATCTCGAGCAGCGCCAACCGCTCGGGGGCCGCTGAGATCGACGACTCGGCCGAAGTCCGCCGGCTCTTCCAGGGGAGCGTGGACCTGATCATCGATGGCGGGAGGACGCCGGGCGGGGCGGCCTCGACGGTCGTTGACTTGACCAAGGGGGAGCCGGTCCTGCTGCGGCCCGGGGCCGTTCCCTGGGACAGGATCCTGGCCGCCCTGGCCGGCCGGCCTCATCGCGAAGGGTGATCCCCGAGGGGCGGAAATCACCCCTGGATTGCTTGCTTAAGGCGATGTTCCCGGCATCCTTCCCTCCGTAGAATGGGCCTATGCTCAGCCGCCGTTCCGCCGCGGTACGCTCCGCCTCCTGCCCGCCGCCGGGTTCCGAGGCGTCCGGAGATTTCCCGGCCCTCTTCGCCATTTCCGACCGCGAAGCGGTGCCCCTGCCGGCCATGGACGTGCCGCTGTTCATGGAGATGACTCCGGCCGCCGTCCTGGTGGTCTCCCTGTCGGGGTTGATCGTCGACTGCAACAAGGCGTCCGCCGAGCTCTACGGCTTCGCCAACCGCTTCGAGCTGATCGGCCTGCGGGGCGAACGGCTCCTGGCTCCCCGGGACCGTGAGGCTGCGACCCGGGCCATGCGGACGATCCTGGACGAGGGCCTGGTCGCCAACCGGGAGTGCGTTTGCATGCGTGCGGACGGCCGCTCCTTCGACGCCCTCGTCTCGGCCCGGCTGGTGCGGGGGGCGGCGGGGGAGCCGGCCGCCTTCCTGGTCGTCAGCCAGGATATCGGCCCTAGCAAAGCCCAAGAGAAGGCGGCGGCTGAGAGCGAGACCAAGTTCCGAACCCTTTTCGAGTCGGCCAGCGACGGCGTCTTCCTGATCGACGGGCAGGCCCGTATTGCCGCGGTCAACCGCCGGGGAGCGGCCCTGTCAAGCATTCCCATCGAGAGGATGATCGGACGCCCTCTCAGCGAGATCCTGAAGGAAGGCCGCGCCGAGGACGGCTTCGGCCGCTACCAGGCCCTGCTGCGGGGCGAGGATGTGCCGCCCGTGGAGCGGACTCTGCGGCAGGCGGACNNGGATCTGCCTGTGGAGATCCGGGGCGCCCTGGTCAGGGACGAAGCCGGCCGGATCTACGGCGTTCAGTACTTCATCCGCGACCTCAGCGGCCGCAAGCGGGCCGAGCGGGAACAGGCCCGCATCGCCGGCGAGCTCCGTCGAGCGCTCGGCAGCATCATCAACGTCGTGGCCGCCACCGTTGAGATGCGCGATCCGGGCACGGCCGGCCACCAGAAAAGGGTGGCCAACCTGGCCCGGGCCATCGGCACGGAGATGGGCCTGCCGGTCGAGACGATCGAGGCCATCCGATTCGCCGGCGTCGTCCACGACGTCGGCAAGACGTCCATCCCGGCCGAGATCCTGAGCAAGCCCGGCCGCCTCTCGGAGGACGAGCGGCGCCTGGTCCGCGAGCATGCCCGGTTCGGCTACGAGATCCTCAAGAATGTGGAATTCCCCTGGCCCATCGCCGAGATCGTCCGCCAGCACCACGAGCGGATGGACGGATNNCCATGGCCTCCCACCGGCCCTACCGGCCGTCGCTGGGGATCGAGGCGGCTCTGGCCGAGATCACCGCCCAGCGCGGCATCCAATTCGATGCGGCGGTGGTGGACGCCTGCCTCAAGATCTTTGCCGAGCGGAAGGCGCCGCTCCTCTGATCACTGGACCTTGCTGCCCGGGGGGATATCGCCCTCGAAGAAGGGGATGAAGGCCTTGCCGTCCTTGATCCCGGCCAGCAACATGCCCTGCGATTCGACGCCCCGGATCACCGCCGGCTTGAGGTTGACGATGACCGTGAACCGCTTGCCCACCAGGTCCTCGGGAGCGTAGGTTTCGGCCACTCCGGCCACGATCTGGCGCTGTTCCTCCCCCAAGTCGAGCTGAAGCTTGAGCAGCCGGGTCGCGCCCTCCACCCGCTCGGCCTTGAGGACAAGAGCCACGCGCAGGTCGAGCTTCTTGAACTCCTCGTAGGTGATGATGTCCATGGCTTTCTCCTTGGGG
>DFYJ01000041.1 GCA_002383325.1 Candidatus Aminicenantes bacterium UBA4085 | reverse complement strand
TCCCCGCAGCGCAGGGCGCGGCGAGGGCCCCGGCATGGAGGGGCCGCCCGAGGGTTGGGGCGCCGGCGGCTCCCCCCTCTTCGGGCACTCACCCGACTTCGGCTATCTCTATTACGGCGCGGTCTGGTACGGCGACGAGCTCTGGAACGGCGGCCGCCTGCGGGTNNGGGCGCTATTTCAAGCCTTGGAAGAAGCTCAACCACCCGATCCTGGGCGAGGTCGAGGTCGGCGGCTTCAACCCCAAGTTCTGGAGCCAGAATCCTCCGGTCGAGCTGCTCGAGGAATGGATCGTCAAGGAAGCCAAGTTCAACCTCTTCCTCTACAAGTCCCTGCCGCTGCTCAAGGTCGAGGGCGGCGGCCTCAAGCCGGTCAGGAAGGAAAAGGACGTCTATGAGCTGACGGTGACGGTCTCCAATGCCGGCTATCTGCCGACCGCCCTGAAGATGGCCGACCGGGTCAAGATCGTGCGGCCGGACAGCGTCTCGGTCAGCCTGCCGGCCGGGGTCGAGATCGTCGGCCGGACCCGGCAGGAGATCGGCTACCTGCAGGGCGGGGAGAAGAAGAGCGTGGTCTTCAAGGTCAAGATGGCCAAGCCGGTCGCCGGTGAAGTCGGCGTGACCCTGACCTCGACCCGCGGCGGGGTGGCCAAGGGGACCATCAAGATCAGCTGAGCGGCGTCAGGCCGTAAGTCTTCATTTTATAGGACAGGATGCGCTCGGTCAGGCCGAGCGCCCGGGCGGCCCGGCTCTTGACCCCGCCCGCCGCCTCCAGCGCCTTCCGGATCTCCCGGATCTCCAGCCGGCGGACTCGTTCCTCCAGGGAGGCCGGGGTGTCGGCCAGCTCGGCTTCGCGGACCGCGGCCACGAGCGGCGGCAGGTCCTCACGGCGGATCCGGTCCGTCTCGCTGAAGACGACCGCCCGCTCGACGGCGTTTTCCAGCTCCCGGATGTTGCCCGGGAAGGCATGCGCGGACAGGGCCGCCAGGGCCTCCTCGGTGATGCCGCGGACGTCCTTCCCTTCGCGGAGGGCGTATCGACGGAGAAAATGGTCGACCAGCGGGGCGATGTCCTCTTGGCGCGACCGCAGCGGGGGCACATCGATCCGGATGACGTTCAGGCGGTAGAAGAGGTCGGCCCGGAAGCCTCCCCCGGACACCGCCTTCTCCAGGTCGCGGTTGGTCGCCGCCAGGATCCTGGCGTCCGAGTGGAGGAGGGCCGTGGACCCCAGCCGGGAGAACTCGCGGTCCTGCAGGAAGCGGAGGATCTTGACCTGGAGGTGGAGCGGGAGGTCGCCGATCTCGTCGAGGAACAGCGTCCCGCCCGAAGCGGCCTCGAACTTCCCGATCTTGCGCTCCGAGGCCCCGGTAAAGGCCCCCTTCTCCGCCCCGAACAGCTCGCTTTCCAGGAGCGACTCGGGCAGGGAGGGGATGTTGACCGCTTGGAACGGGCCCGACGCCCGGCGCGAGGCGACATGGATCGACCGGGCGACGAGATCCTTGCCGGTCCCGGTCTCGCCGGTAATCAGGACGGTGGCGTCGCTGGCGGCCGCCTTGGCCATCAGCCCGGCCACGGCCTCCATGGCCGGCGAGGCGTAGACGAAGTTCTTGGCGCTGAAGCGCTCCCCCAGGGTTTCCCGCAGCGTCCGGACCTCGGACCGCAGGCGGTTCCTCTCCAGCGCCCGCTCCACGACCAGGAGAAGCTTCTTGAAGTCCAGGGGCTTGACCAAGTAGTCGTAGGCGCCCGCTTGGATGGCCTCCACCGCGGTCTCCACGCTGGCGAAGGCCGTGATCATGATCGGGGCCGCCGCCGGAGCCTCAGTCCGCAGGGTCCGCAGCACGGCCAAGCCGGATTCCCGTCCCAGCCGGAGATCGACGACGGCGACGTCGGGCGGGAGACGGCGGATGGCCTGCCTGGCCTCCGCGACGCCGGCCGCATCGCTGACCGTATAGCCCTCGCTCTCCAAGTTGGTCCGGACCAGGCGCCGCTGGAGCGGATCGTCTTCCACCACCAGGATGACGGCTTGGCTCATGTCCGGCCTCCGGGAAGATCGATTCGGAACCGCGTCCCCCCTTCGGGCCGTGGCTCGGCCGCGACGGTTCCGTCGTGGGCTTCGATGATCTTGCGGGTCAGGAACAGCCCCACGCCCAGGCCTCCGGGCTTGTTCGAAGCGAAGGGATCGAAGATCCGCGCCAGGTCCGCCTCCGGGATGCCGCGGCCCGTGTCCTCGACGTCGATGAGGAGCCGGCCGTGGCGGCGCCCGGCCCGGATCTCCACGGCGCCGGTTTCGGTCGCTTCGACGGCATTGCGCAGGAGGTTGAACAGGGCCTGCAGGAGAAGGGTCCGGTCGCCCCAGACGGCCAAGTCCCCGGGCGCCTCGGTCCGCAGCCGTATCCCGCGGCGGGCGGCCTCTTCGGCCAGCGGCTCGGCCGCCTCGCGGAGAAGCGGGCCGGCCGGGATGCGCTCGCCGCGGATCTCGAGCGGCCGGGCCGCCGAGGAGAATTGGTCGATGATGCGGGCTATCCGCTCCACTTCGGCCCGTCCGAGGGCCGTGTCCGCGGCCAGTTCCGCGGGGGCGCGGCGCTCCAAAGTCTCGAGCAGCAGGGCCAGGCCGTTGAGCGGATTCTTGATCTCGTGGGCGATCCCGGCCGAGAAGCCCGACAGCTCCTGGAAGCGGCGCTTCTCCTTGCGCTCGGCCATGGCCTCCTCGGCCCGGGCCAGGGTCAGGCGGTGAAGCCGGTAGACGCCGCTGAGGATGAGCAGCCCGACGGCGGCCATGGCCGCGGCCAGAAGCAGAAAGCTGCGTCGGGAATAGCTCTGCATTTCCTCAAGGCGGGCCAGGGAGTAGCCGATATAGAGCGTATAGGAGCGCCCGTCGCCGCCGCGGAAGGGCCGCCGGAGGCTGAGGATCGCCCCGGCCGGAGATTCGATGATCCATTCGTCTTGGCTGCCCCGATCGGCCTTGCCGATCGGGAGGTACCCCTCGAACCGCGAGGACCAGCTCAGGACCGTATCGTCGGCTCCGGACAGGGCCAGGAAATAGGCGTCGGCCGGACCGGCGAAACGGCCGATGATCTCGGTGGCCGGCACCCCCGCTCCCAGCAGGCGGGAGGCCTCCGACTCCAGGATGCGGGCCGATGCGGCCAATTGCTCCCGGGCCAGGGCCTCGGTGCTGCGGCGGATGAAGGACCGGTTGAGGGCGGACTGGACGAAGAACAGGGCCAGGACACCGGCCGCTGGAAGGAGGAAGAACGCCAGCAGGCCGCTTCTCTTCAAGCCTGTCCGCCCCGCCGGCGGCCGGAGGAGCCCTTGGGGCCGCCCCGCCAGCTGGGAAAGCCTTTCCGGTCGCGCACGGTGACCGTTTCGCCCTGGACCGTTACCTCGCGGGCGATCAGCAGGGCGGGCTGCCCGGGCTGGGAAACCAGCGAGCCGATGATCCGAACGGCCTCCCCCTGGTGGAAATCCCGGTCGAAGAACCAGGCCGGGCTGACTTCGACCTGGAGAATCCGATCGGTCTTCTTCTCCCGCAGCCCCAGGACGAGGAACGGCGCCGTGCCCGCGTAGCGGGGCTCGAAGCGGATGCTTTCCACGGCCCCCTCAATCCGGACCTCGGTGTCGACGTCGTAGAAGTGAGAGCTGGTTTGAGCGGCGATCGTCCCCGTCCAGGCCAAGAAGGCGGCCAGCAGAGCGGTCCGGAGCGCGGCGGCGCGGCTCATTTCTTCTTCCCGGGGCCCGGGCGCCAATCCAGGCTCAATGAGACGGACGGCCCGCGCCATTCGTAGAGCGGATCATTGGAGTCGTTGCGGATGAAAGCGGCCGCCAGGACGGCCGTCCAATGGGCGAAGGTCTTTTCCAAGCGCGCCTCGATCTGACCGCGGCGGTCCCGCCGGGTATCGCCGAGCGGGAGCCCGTCAAGCCCCAGGGCTTCGATGCCCGGGAACTCTTTGTCGGTCCAAGTATATCCCAAGCGCAGCTCGATGTTCCAGGGCAGGAGCGCCGTAGCTTGGGCATTCCAGCCCCAGCCCTGCCAGGCGAAGGCGTCGTACGTGGGGTTCTCGATCATGGCGAACTCTTCCACCGCGGAGAAGGGATTGCGGCCCGAAAGTGTCCGCTGCCAGACGCCGGCCAGCCGAAGGCCGATCCGGTCGCCCAAGCCCTGGGCGATGATCCCGTTGAAGGAGGCCGTCTGGATGCCGCTTCCCCCGCCTTCCTCGGAGACCAAAGCGTAGCTGAAGGAGCGGCTGCCCCGCCATTCGGCGGCGCCTGTCCCGCCTCCGCCCGATTTCGGGGATCCCGGGCCGTTGCCGGTGGAGCCGGCTTTCCCCGATGCGACCTCGGACCGTTCGCCGGATCCGGATGACCCGCCTCCGCCGGCATTTCCGGGGCCTTCTCCGGCCGTCCCGGGCGTCAGTCCGGCCGTCTCAGCGGCCGCGGCCGCTTCCTCCGCCGCGGCTCCCCCGTCCTCCAGCCAGGGGTGGAGGAAATATTTGTATCCCCAGGACAGCTCGGCCTTCAGCGTGGTGCGCGAGGCGAAGTATTTGTCCACGGAGACGGCCGCGCTCTGGCTGAGGAAGTCGAAGGGGCTGAAAGCGTAGGACCGGTATTCCGTGACCGCCGTGCCCTTGAGGATGGAGGAAGGAGAGAGATAGGATTTGAGCGAGGCAGTGAAGCGCCCGCCGGTGCGGTTGAAGTCGGAGAAGTCCTCCCCGAATCGGAGCGCTTGTCCCTCGAGGGCGAAATAGAGCGCGGTCTTGGCGCCCAGGGACTTCACGTAGTCGGCGCCGATGGACAGGTCCAGGTCGCTCAGGCCCGAATTCTCCCAGAGCCGGGAATACTCCGCCCCGGCGAAGAGGCTGAAAGAGGAGAGGGACTTCTCCCAGGAGAAGCCCGCTACGGTGACCTGGTCCGAGCCGGAGAGAGAAGTTTGGAACAGGTTGCCGGTATAAGCTTGGGCCAGCGAGAACTGGAGTGTGTCGGCCGCCGCCGGCAGACAGGCCGCGGCCATCAGCCAGGCGGCGATCCAAATCTTCCTCATGCTCGTTTCCACGCCGCCGGGGGCGGGCCAGGGCTGTCCCCCGCTCGCCCCCGCGGCTTTCGATCCTTGCTTCAGCGGCCCTTGCCGGAAGCCTTGCCCTTAGGGCCCGTGCCGTCGCAGACTCCGCCCCCGAACGGGGTTCCGGAAGTGCCGCGGAAGCCGCCCTTGCCGAGTCCCTGGCCGCTGCCGGAGCCGCCGTTCCCGCTGCCGGCCTTATAGCCGGACCCGTCCTTGGGCCGGGACCAATCGGGGTCCTGGCCGTTGGGGATGCCGTCGTTGTCGTGGTCCCGGGCCAGGTCGTTGAGCCCGTCGCAGTTCTGGTCCTGGAACTGGATCTTCAGGGCGGCGTTGGTGGCCACCTTGTTCTTGAAGCTGTTCTTCTTGACCTGGGCGAAGGCGCCGGGTCCCAGAAGGGCAAGCCCCAAGCTCAGGATCGCGGCCGTCATCATGGTCTTTTTGAATCTCATTCTATACCTCCTTGATGAGCTTCGCCAATCTTTATGCGCGGAACGTGCCAAGATGTATGTTGTAGAATATAATATATATATCAGACAGCGAGAGGGGCTGAGACGAACGGATTTGTCGCTGCCCCCACATTATTGTCGGCCTCCGGCCTCCCGGACTCTCCGGGCGGGAAGATTTTTTCGAGGCTATCGTCTAAAGTGTGTGGCGGACGGACCCTCCCGTCAGGCCCGAAATGTTCTCAGGAGGAATCTATGAAGAAAGTGTTGCTGGCAATGCTGGCCGTGTCCCTGACCGGGATCGCGGCCTATGCGGCCGCCGATATCAGCGGCGCATGGGATTTCACCATGAAGATGGGCGAGCGCGAGATGAAGTCCGTCGTGACGTTCGTCCAGACGGGCGAGAAGCTGGCCGTGACCGTGGCCGGCGTCGGGCGCGACGGCCAGCCCACGGAATCCAAGGGCGAAGGCACGATCAAAGGCGACGACGTGACCTGGAAGATCGTCCGTGAGACCCCCCGCGGGACCATGGAAACGACCTACAAGGGCAAGATCGTCGATCCGAACAACATGAAGGGCACCATGGAGCGCGGCGGCGGCAATCCTCCCGGCGGCAACCCGCCCCCCGGCGGCGGCCAGATGACTCCTCCCGAGTGGACGGCCGTCCGTCAGGCCAAGTGAAAACTCCCTCCTTGTTCAATTCCTAACCCTTTTCCCCCCTGTCCCGCTCCTCCCCGGGGGCGGGCAGGGGGCCTTTTTTAGGGTTCATCGCCGGATCCAGCCGGTTCCCTTATCCCCCTTTTCCCTGTATAATGCCGCTTTGAGTACGGGGCGGGCATCTTCCTCTCTATAGAGCTCATGGGCGCAGGCCGTCCTGCGGGTCGGCCGCAAGCCTGGAAGATTTCGCCCTCGCCTGCGTCTAAAAGGTGACGGAGGCGGAAAGCGTTGCAACCGTATGGACGACCGAACGCTCATCGAAAGCGCGCGCCGGGGCGACCGGGGCGCTTTCGAGGACCTCGTCAGAAAGTATGAGACCAAAGTGTACCATCTCGCATTCAGCTTCGTTCGCGACGCGGCCACGGCCGAGGACCTGGCCCAGGACGTCTTCGTCAAGGCCTATCTCCACCTGTCCGACTTCCGCTTCGACTCCGAGTTCGGCACCTGGCTCTACCGGATCGCCGTCAACCGGGTCAAGGATCATCTGCGCAAGATCGGGCGGCGCAAGGAGATGTCCCTGAACGACGTCCCGGAAGGCCGGCTCGCAAGCGAGGATCCGAGCCGCGTCCGCGACGAGGCCCGCGAGGAGGCCCGGCGGCGGACCGCCGTCCTCCAAGCCCTGGGAACCCTGCCGCCCAAGTACGCCGTGATCCTGAACCTGAGGGATGTCCAGGGCCTGCCCTACGAGGAGATCGTCCGGACCCTGAAGATCTCGCCGGGCACGGTCGATTCGCGGCTGTTCCGGGCCCGCCGCCTGTTGCGCAAAAAGATGGCCCCGATCCTGAAAGAGGGATTCGGGGTCGAGGGAGGGGAAGCATGAGCTGCCGAAGCTACGAACGGTGGATTCTGGAATCCCTGGATCGCCGCCTTCCTCCCGGCCCGTCC
>DFYJ01000079.1 GCA_002383325.1 Candidatus Aminicenantes bacterium UBA4085 | reverse complement strand
CGGCCGGGGAGCGGGGGCCGGGGCAGCCGGAATCACGGCGGCCGGGGCGCTTGCCGCCAGGAGTCCGAATCCGATCCGAACCCCGTCGCCCGCTTCCGGCAGGAAGAAGGGCCCGGGCTCGTTCAAGTCGAAGACCATCCGGGTTATGGTGTAGGGGGCGCCCGACATGAACTGCCCGATCCGCATGGCCGCCACGCCGCCCCGGCCGAGAGTCCGGTTCTCCGTCGGTCCGCTGTAGACGGCGTCGAAGACGTCGACCACCAGCCGCAGGGGGTTGTCCAGGGCGAAGATGGCGGCGATGCCCGGGCGGCCGAGCCGGGCGGCGATCTCCACCCGGCCGTCGCCCTCGGAGACGGCCGGTCCGGTCAGCGGGGCCAGGGACCGGTCCGCGGCGGCCAGGGTCTTCTCGATCTCGGGTTCGATTTCATAGCCTTCGCCGCCGCGCCGGAACTTGAGCAGCTCGACGATCGTCCGCTGCCCGTCCTCAAAGACGCGGAACGGCACCTTCTCGGCCATGGTCAGGATGAGGTCGGTCCGGCCGTTCGATTGGGTCTCGAACCGCAGTCCCTGCAGCAGGGCTTCGCCCCCGAAGGCCTCCGTCGTCGCGCTCCAGCGGCTGGGCCCGAACTCGATCCGCAGCTCGGCCGGCGATGTCGCCGGGCCGTAAGCGGCAGTCAGGGGGACGAGCGGGCCGGAGCCCTGCAGGAGAATTCGGGTGCCGGCCGATGCCGGCATCACCCCGATCGAGTCGACCGTGGGCAGGGTTTGAGCCCCTGCGGCCAGGATCGTTCCCAGGATCGCCGCGGGAAGGCAGAGCCGAACGAGAATCCTGGCCATGTTATCGCTCCTCGGAGGTGATGTCGCGCACGATGTCCTTGGGCCGGGACAGGGGCAGGCCGCGCTCGCGCGTCTTGCGGAAGATGACCTCGCCGTCCCGGATGGACAGGATGTAGCCGTCGGCGAAGCGGTCGCCTTCGCGGGCCGTCAAGGGGAAGCCGTCGGTCACGGCGATGAGGGCCCGATACCCTCCCTTGGACTTGATGACCCCGATGATCTGGATCTCCTCGACCGTCAGCCCGGCCGGGTCGCCGGGGGCATGGCTTTCCTTGACCGCTTGCCCGCCGAGCAGGTCCTTGAACGGATCGCGCCGGCCGGCCGGATCGTAGGAGGGAGGGGCGGCCTGCAGGCCCGGCCTGGCGGTCTCCTGGGCGGCGGCCGGGGCGGCGCCGAAGGCGGCCAGGGCCAGGAGGATGGCGGTCCAGAGCTTAGAATTCATCGCGTTCCTTGGCGGCGGGGGCCGCGGCCCGGGGCTTCTCCGGGCGCCTGACCTGGCTGATGTCCAGGAAGAAGTAGGTCTTGGCGGTGAAGAGGGCCGAGATGGTGGCCTCGGCCGTCTGGCCGGGCAGGGCCCGGATGGTGAAGTCGTCGATGTTGAAGATGCGCGGGAAGCGCAGCATGCGGTCGAAGAACAGGCCCAGGTTGTGGTAGGAGCCGACGACCTCCACGGCGATCGGCTTCTCGTTGTAATAGTCCTTGGGAATTTCCCGATCGGGCGAGAAGCGGAGGACGTCGAGCTGGGTGTCGAAGGCCAGCTGCTGGACATTGCGCAGGATCTCGCCCTCTTCCTTCTTGGCCGGGATGAGAGGCTCCAGCTCGGCGATGGCCTTGCCCAGCTCGACCAGCTCGGCCTGGAGCTTGTCGATCTGGCGCTTCTTAACCTGCAGCTTGGCCACCTGGTCCTCGACCTGGATCCGCTCGGCCTGGATGGAGCGCAGGGCGGCTTGCTTGGGCTTGAAGTAGACCAGGTAGGCCAGGAGTCCGACGACCAGGCAGAGGATCAGATACTGGTACCAAGGCCGCTCGTTCATTGGGAGGCTCCCGGCGCCGCGGCCGCGGTCCCGCTCGGCGGGACATAAGGCGGAAGGGTCGCGTTCAAGGTGAACTCGATGTAGGAATTTCCCGCGTCCGTCCGCTGCTGGGTATTGACGATGCCGACGGAGGCGAACGGTCCGCTCCGCTCCAAGTCGCGCACAAAGTCGGAGACGAGGACGAGGGACAGGGCCCGGCCCTTGATCAGGACGCCGGCCCTGTTCAGCACCAGCTCGGTCAGCCAGACCCATTCGGGTATATCCCGGCTGACCTTGTCCAGGATGCCGACGGCCAGGCCCTGCTGGGCCCGCAGGTCGCGGATCAGGCCGACCTTCTTCTCCAGGTAGAGCTTCTGCCACTCAATCTCGTCGAGCTTGTCGACGACGGGTTGGAGGCGGCGGACATCATCCTGGGCTGCGGACAGGAGGGAGCGCTCGCGGGACAAAGCCCGGCTCTGCAGCAGGGCCAGGGCTCCCAGAAGGACGACGGCCAGGGCCACGATCAGGTTGCCCAGGGAGGTCTTGCGGGCCGGCTCGCCGGCCTTGGCCTTCAGCTTGTCCGCCTTCTTCCGGCCCGGCTTCCCGCGCCCGGCGCCCGCATCCTCGACCGGGGTCACATGGTCCGCCGCCTCGCCCCGGTCGGCCTTGATGAGGTTCACGCGGATCATGGTTTCATTTCTCCCGCGGCCGTGTGGCCAGGCCCACCGCCACGCCGAAGAACGGCGCCATCTCCTGGTAGAATTCCGAGCTCAAGCGCTTCTCATTATAATGAACGCGCCGGAAGGGATCAAACAAGGTGGTCTTGGCCCCGAACTTCTGCTCGAAGGAGGCCGTGATCGTCCGCAGGTTGGACAGCCCGCCGCTGAGGAGGATCTGCTCGATGCGTCCCTCGCGCTTGTCCTCGGCCTGATAGAAAGTGAAGGTCTTGTCGATCTCGTCGATGAGAGACCGGGTGTTCAGGGACAGGACCGCGTCGACCTGGAAGGGCTCCACGCTCCGCGAGGGCAGCCCGCGCAGGAGGTTCTCGGCCTCGACCAGGCCGATCCCCAGATCCTTGCGCAGGTTCTCGACGAAGGCCGAGCCGCCGAAGGACAGGTCGCGGAAGAGCTGCGGCGCGCCATGGTCGGAGATGACGATGGTCGTAACATTGGCGCCCATGTTGATCAGGGCCACGGTCTTCTCGGCGAACTCCTCGGGGTAGTTGATCTCGAAGGCGTTGAAGAGGGCAAAGGCATCGACTTCGATGGCCGCCAGGTTCTTGCGGGCCTGGCCGACCAGGTTGGCGAAGGCCGCTACCTTGTCCTTCTTGACCGCCACCAGGAGGATCTCCATCCCCTCGCCGGCCCCCGGCCGGGGCTTGAGGACGGCGTAATCGACGTTGGTCTCCTCGTAGGGGTAGGGGATGTTGTGCTTGGCTTCCCAGATGATGGACTCGGCCAGCTCCTCGGTCTCCATGGCCGGCAGGCTGATCTTCTTGATGATCACGGAGTTGCCGGAGATGGACACGACCACGTCCCGGCCGGCGATCTTGGCCTTGTCGAAGACCGTCCGGATGGCCTCGGCTACCGCCGCCGCGTCGATGACTTGGCCCTCGACGATGGCATCATGGGGCAGGGCCTGGTAGCCGATGTGGGCCACGCTGAAGGCGTCGCGGCCGCCCTTGCGCCGGACGTCCAGCTCGACGACCTTGATGCCGTGCGAGCCGATGTCCAGCCCGACGACCGGTCGGGAGGGCTTGAGTCCGAACATGGCGCTTCTTATCGCTCCTTGATGGGGGACGCGGCCGGCCGCTGGAATTTCTCACGCAGTCGCCGTTCGACGACGGGCGGGACCAGGCCGCCGACCTCGCCGCCCAATCCGAAGACCTCCTTGACCAGGCTCGAGCTGAGGAAGGTGTAGGGCGAGCTGGGAGCCATGAACAGCGTCTCCAGCTGGGGGTCGAGGGTCTGGTTCATGAGGGCCATCTGGAACTCATACTCGAAGTCCGAAACCGCCCGCAGGCCGCGGATGACGATGCGGGCCCCCTGCTCCTCGGCGAAGCGGACCAGCAGCCCGTGGAACTGCACGGCCTCGATGCCCGGCTGGCCGCGGAAGATCTCGCGGATCATCTCGATCCGCTCGCCAGTTGTGAACAGCGTGTCCTTCTTGGGATTCTCCAGGACCGCTACGACGATACGGGGGAAGAGCTTGGCGCCGCGGAGGATGATGTCGATGTGGCCGTTGGTGATGGGATCGAACGAACCGGGGTATAAAGCGACTCTCTCCATCAGCTATGCCTCTTCAGCCTTAGCCCACTGATTAACAAAAAACGTCACTCCTGTCAAACCCATTCGGAGGCGGGGATGACCTAACTGACAGTCTTCCCTCAATTTGTTCATCGTGGGGGATTCTCGCAGATTGACGTTTTTTGGCTATCCCCCCCCCGGTGAACCGCGGGGTGATTTTAAGGGGGAGGGGTGGGTGAGGGGCGAGCCGGGCGATTGATTTGCGGCCCGGTTTGGCGGAGAATAAGGCCATGACACGAGAGCGGATCCGTCCGCCAGGAATGACGATCATGACCCTTCTCGGCCTGGCCGCTTTGTTGGTCCCTTCGCCCGCGCAGGAGGACGAAGCCGCCTTCTTCGCCGGGAAGCGGAAGGCCATGGTCGATCTCCAGCTCAAGGCCCGCGACATCCGCGATCCCCGGGTTTTGGAGGTCATGGCCGAGGTGCCCCGCCACCTGTTCGTCGGCCCCGAGCATCGGCGCCGGTCCTATGAGGATTACCCGCTGCCCATCGACGAGGGCCAGACCATCAGCCAGCCGTACATCGTGGCCCTGATGACCCAGGCCCTGGGGCTCAAGCCCGGCGACAAGGTCCTGGAGATCGGGACCGGATCGGGCTACCAGGCGGCCGTCCTGTCGCGCTTGGCCGGGCGGGTCTACAGCGTCGACATCAGCGTGGCCTTGACCCGCAAGGCCGGGCAGACCCTGGCCGGACTCGGCTATACCAACGTCGAGATCAAGAGCGACGACGGCTACTTCGGCTGGGTCGAGCAGGCGCCGTTCGATGCGGTCATGGTCACCTGCGCCGCGCGGCAGATCCCGCCGCCCCTGATCCAGCAGCTCAAGGAGGGCGGGCGACTGGTCATCCCGCTCGAGGAGACCGACGAGTACCAGTCGCTGAAGCGGGTGACCAAGGTCGGCGGCAAGCCGGTCATCGAGCAACTGTCTCTCGTCCGCTTCGTTCCCATGCTCGGCCAGGACAAGAAGGATCCCGCTCCGGGGGCCGATCTCCCGTGATCCGCTTCGGGACCAACGGCTGGCGGGCGGTGATGGGGAAGGAGTTCACCTTCCACAACGTCCGTCTCTGCGTCCAGGCCATCGCCAACGTTTTGCGGGCCAAGTTCCCCGGCCGCGACATCACCGTCATCGTCAACTACGACACCCGCTTCCTGTCCGAGCGCTACGCCGCCGAGGCGGCCAAGGTGCTGTCCCACGACCGCATCCAGGTCCTGCTGGCCGATCGGGACGCGCCGACCCAGGCCCAGTCCTGCCAGATCATCCGCCGGGGGGCCCAGGGCGGGATCAACTTCACGGCCTCGTTCAACCCGCCCGAGTACAACGGCCTCAAGTACGCCACCGAGACGGGCGCCCCGGCCCTGCCGTCGGAGACGGCGGCCATCGAGGCCGAGATCGGACGCTTGGAGAAGGGCTTCGACTACTTTCCGCGCTATCCCCGCTCCGAAGCCATCGAGCGGATCGATCTGCGGGCGGACTACCTGCGCTTCCTGCAGGAGAGGATCGACTTCACGGCCATCCGGGAGTCGGGGCTGCGCATCGGGGTCGATCTTCTCTACGGCACCAGCCGCGAGTACCTGGACGAGATCCTGGAGGAGAACGGCATCGAGGTCGAGGAGCTGCACGGCTACGTCGATCCTTACTTCGGGGGCATGGCCCCCTCCTGCACCGAGGAGAACCTGGCCGATCTGGTCGCCCTGGTCAAGGACAAGGGCTGCGGCCTGGGCCTGGCCACGGACGCCGACGGCGACCGCTTCGGCGTCGTCGATCCGGAGAGGGGGGTCCTGCCGCCGAACCTGGTCCTGGCCCTGCTGCTGCGCTATCTGGTCTCCCAGCGCGGCTGGCAGGGCGGGGTGGCCCGCTCGGTGGCCACCACCCACTACCTCGACCGCATCGCCCGGCTGCACGACCTGCCGCTGACCAAGACCCCGGTCGGCTTCAAGTTCATCGCCGACCTGCTGCTGCGGGGCGAGATCATGTTCGGGGGGGAGGAGAGCGCGGCCCTCGGCTTGCGCGACTTCCTGCCGGAGAAGGACGGCATCGCGGCCGGGCTGCTCGCGGCCGAGATGGTGGCCAAGTCGGGCCGCTCCCTGGCGGAGCTTCTCGGCGACATGGAGAAGGAATACGGCGAGCGCTTCGGCGGCCAAAAGGACGTGCCGCTGACGCCCGGCCGGGAGAAGGCCCTGCGCAAGCTGGTCAAGTCGTCCCCCTCCAAGCTGGCCGGCCGCTACGTGGTCAACGTCGAGACGATCGACGGGGTCAAGTTCGACTTCGCCGACGACGACTGGCTGCTGGTCCGCTTCTCCGGGACGGAGCCCCTGGTCCGCTGCTACGCCGAGGCCCGCTCGCGCAAGGATCTGAGGGAGCTGCTCAAGGCCGGCCTGGACAAGATCGGATGACCGAGGAGCGCCGGGTCCCCAAACCGGCCAAGATCGCCGCGGCCGTAGTGGTCTTCCTCCTCTTCGTCCTCCTGGTGACCACGGTCTTCGGCAAGAAGGGCCTCTTCGAGATCGCCCGGGCCCGCCGGACCTATGCCGAGCTGGAGAAGGAGATCGGCCGGCTGAAGGAGGAGAAGGCCCGGCTGGAGAAGGAGATCGCGGCCCTGGAGTCCGACCCGGGGGCGATCGAGCGCGAAGCCCGGGAGAAGCTCTGGCTGATGAGGCCGGACGAGAAGGTCGTGCTTCGGAAAAAGGACCCCTAGGCCGCCTTGATTTTCCCCGCCGCCCTGTGATTGAATGGTTCGACCTTTCCAGGAGGATTCCTTTTATGAGTTCCAAAAAGCTCTACGTCGGCAACCTCAACTACCGGACCTCGGATGAGACCCTCAAACAGGCCTTCTCCGCGTACGGCGACGTCGTCTCGGCCAACGTCCTGCAGGGACGCGGCTTCGGCTTCGTCGAGATGGCCAGCGAGGAAGCCGCCGACGAGGCCCGCGGCCGCTTGAACGGGACCGATCTCGAGGGCCGCAAGATCATCGTCAATGAAGCCCGGCCCAAGTCTGAGCGGCCGCGCGAGCCGCGCTCCGGCGGCGACCGGGATTCCGGCCGATACTGAAGCCTCCGCCCCTCGGTCCCGGTCTATCGGCGATCCCGGGGCGTGAACCTTTCCCCGCGGCCCATCGTAGGGGAAGGTGAACGCCCCTTTTCCGTCGAGGAGGATCATGCCGTCCAGCGAGGCCGCGGGCCTGGCGCCGGATGCCTTGGCCGGGCTCTTCCGCCGCATCCGCGAAGGCGACCGGGAGGCCTTTCTCCTGCTGACCCGGGCCTACCAGAAGAAGGTCTTCGCCCTGGCCTATGCCTTCTTCCGCGACAAAGAGGATGCCCTGGACCTGGTCCAGGAGACGTTCCTGCGGCTGTTCCAGAAGATCGACTCCTACGAGGAAGGCCGCAGCTTCGAAGCCTGGCTCCTCCAGGTGGCCCGCAACCTCTGCATCGACCGCTACCGCAAGGAGCGGATGCGCCGCCGCGGCCTGGAAGTCTCCGTGCCCGTGGACGAGCTGCCCCTGGCCGCGGCCGGGGCCGAGGAGGCCGTCCACGCCTCCGACCTCAAGGACGTCCTGTCGCGCTGCGTCGAGAAGCTGTCGGACCGGCAGCGGCAGATCTTCATCCTCCGCCATTACAACCAGCTGAAGAACGAGGAGATCGCCCGCTCCCTGGGCATCTCCCTGGGAACCGTCAAGTCCCTCCATTTCAAGGCCCTCCAGAACTTGCGGACCTTGATGGAGCCGTACCTGGGGTGCCGAACATGAGCGCCTGCCGCGGATTCCGCAGGGCCGTCCAGGCCGCCCTGGCGTCGGGCCGGGCCTTGCCCGAAGGCGAGGCCAAGGAGCATGCCGCCGTGTGCCGAAAATGCCGGAAAGAGAGCGACGACTTGAGGGCGGTTCTGTCAGGAGCCGAAGCCGTCCGGGACGAGATTGACGCGGCGATGGACAGCGTCGACTGGGACGGATTGTCGAACCGGATCGCCGAGGCCGGGCTGGCCGAGAAGCGGATGCGAGAGGCCGAGCCTGAGACCGTGAGGGCCGTCACCTGGGGGGCTTGGCTTTCCCGGAAGCTCCGCTGGAGGCCGCTGCTGGCCGGGGCCGCCGCCGGCCTTGTGGTCGGCGTCCTGGCCACGGCCTTGTTCCTGCGGCGTCATCCTCAGGCGGGAACGACCCTGGCCGCGGTTCCCCCCGCGGCGGCCGAGACCGGCCGATACGCCGCATCCGGGGAGTTTCTCCAGAGCGTCGAGCTGGAGATGGCCAAGCGTGAAGCCATCCACTACTTGGAAGAGAGCGAGTATCTCCTGCTGGATCTGCTGGAGAGGAAGCCGGCGGCCCCGGCGGTCTCACCGTCCCCGGAAGCCGGGTCCGCGGAGACGTCCTGGGCGAGGGGCGTCGCCCCGGCGGTCTCTCCGTCCCCGGAAGCCGGGCCCGCGGAGACGTCCAGGACGACACGAGCCGCCCGCGACCTGCTGGCCCGCAAGCGGTACTTCAACGCCCATTTGGACGATGTGCGGATCGCCAAGGCCCGGGTCTTGTGCGACCAGATCGAGATTCTCCTCTTGGAGCTCGCCCGGACCAGCCAGGCGCTGGACCCGGCCGAGGCGGCCGAGATCCGCCGGACCGTGGAGGACAAGCAGCTTCTCCTCCAAATCCGGCTGCTGAAGAAAGAGCTCCGTAGCAGCGAGGTATGACATGCGAAAATCCGCTCTAATCTTTTTCATCTCCGCTTGGCTTCTCCTTCTGGCCGGCGCGGCGGCGGCGGCCGAAGAGGCCTCCACGCCCCAGACTCCGGACGAGAAAACTTTCCAGGAGATCAAAATCCTCATCTTTGACCAGAAGTGGGAGGAGGCGGAGGGACGGCTGGGCCGGTTCCTGGAGCGCTTCCCCAAGAGCGCGCTCGCCCCGCAGGCCGTCTACTACAGGGGCAAGTGCCTGGAGGAGCGCGGCGGCCGGGAGCGGGAAGCGCTGGCCGCCTACCGCGATTTCCTCGAATACCGGGACCAGAGCCGCGGCCTGGTCGAGGATGCCGAAGTCTCCATCGTCGACCTGGCCCTGACCCTCCACAACCGTGGCGACCGGGAAGCCTGGGACGAGCTCGAGGCCCGGCTGACCCATCCCAACCGGTCCGTCCGGCAGTACGCCGCCCTCCGCATCAGCACCGTTAAAAACCGCGAGCTGGCCGAGATGGCCGTTCCCACGCTGGCGCTGATGGCCGAGAAGGAGGCCAACGAGGACCTCCGCGACCGGGCTAAAATCGCCCTTTTGCGCATCGCTCCGGACCGGCTGCCGGACTACAAGGACGAGCCGCGCCATGAGCGCCGGGCCCGCCGCCTGCTGAAGCTCGAGGTTTTCGAGGAGGGCAGCCGGAAGGCGTCCTTGTCACTGGGTCTGCCCTGGGCCCTGGCCGACCTCGTCCTGTCCTCCATCCCCGAAAAGGACAAGCAGGTCCTGCGCTTGAAGGGATACGACATCCCCAGGATCATGCGCGAGCTGGAGGCGGACAACGGCCGCATCCTCGAGTTCAAGGCCGAGGGCAGCCTCATCCGGATCTGGCTCGAATAGCCGCCCGGCCCGTCTCTCCGGCTTGCGCCGGCCGCTCCAAAACGGTATCCTAGCCCTTTCATCCGGAGCGGAAAACGAGGCTTCCATGGACATCAAGCTGAACCGGGCGCAGTACGAGACCCTGATGCGCCTTGTCTATCTCGGCAACTGGGTGGTCAACGGCTTCCGGGACAAGGACAAGGACCCGGACACGGACGCCATGGAGAACTTCATCTACGCCAAGGCCCGTGATTTCGGCCTGGGCGACCGCATCACCTACGACGAGGAAGCCGACGCCCATTTTCCGACCGAAGGGCAGGAGTCGGAGTGGATCGCCGACCTGGACGACTACAAGAACGACTTGTTCTGGGACGAGCTGATGTATAGGCTGGCCGACCGCGATCTGGTGGCCCGCTTCGGCGAAGCCAACGTGGAAGCCATGCCGCCCGAGGAGCGCAAGCGCATGGAAGACGAGCTGGCCGACCAGTACTACAAGGAATTCGAAAAGAGCGGGTTGGACCGGCTCCAGCTCGTCCGCCCCAGCTGAATCTTTCCTTCCCGCCGCCGGCGGGGCTTCCGGATTATCGCGCCTTGGCCGCCTTCCTCAGCCAGGAATCGTAAAACAGCAGGCCGACCAGCGACACCAGCCCGATGCCGCCGATGATCAGCCACATCGGGGCCGGGTTGGCGGTCCCTCCGTTCTGTGAGGGCTGTTTGACGTAGATCTCGAACAGCCGGCCGCCGATGGGGCCGCCGATCATGCTGGCCAGGGCGATCGGCAGATTGGCGTAGCCCAGGTAGAGACCCTCTTGGCCCTTGGGGGCGATGCCGCCGATGTACTCGTAGATGCGGGGCGAGGCGAACATCTCGCCGACGGCCATCGAGGCGATCGACAGGATCAGGAAGATGCCGGCTACCGGGATGACGAAGCCCATGTCGACGGTCTTGGTCAAGCCGCCGGGCAGGAGGGCCGGCACGACGTTGAGGAGCATGAAGGCCGTGGTCACCCCGACGCCGATCAGGATCGAGCGGATAGGCTTCCAATTCTTGGACATCCTGGTGATCAGAAGCTGGAAGGCCACGATCATGATCGGATTGGCCAGGGTGTAGAGGTCCATCGGCGCGTTGGGGTCGATGTGCCGCATGTAGAGGGGCATCAGATTGTAGAGCTGGATGTAGAGGAACCAGAACAGGCTGATGACGATGATGAAGAAGACGAAGCGGATGTTGCCCAGGACGGTGAAGATGCCCAGGAGCGCCTGGCCCATGGTCCGCTTCTTGGCCGGGGGCGCGTCGGCCTTGCCGTCGGGGACGTACTCGGGCTCGCGGTAGAGGAGGGCGGTCACGGCCAGCCCGACCAGGGCGAAGGCCGAGGCGGCGTAGGTGAAGATGGCCGGGATGCCCAGGCTGGTGCGGATGAAGTAGGAGACGCTGCGGCCGGTGATGGAGCCGATGTTGATGACCATGTAGAAGATGCCGAAGCCCAGCGTCTTCGCGGTCCCGGAGGTCTTCTGGATGGTGCCGGCGATGCAGGGCTTGACGATCGAGCCGCCGATGCCGATGAGCACGATGCCCAGGATGACCGGGATGGTGAAATCGACCGCGGCCGCGGCCTTGGCCCCGATGAGGCCCGGCCAGACCTTTTGCAGATTGCCCAGGATGAGGTATCCGAAGGCGATGAAGACAAAAGACGCGGTCAGGGAGCGGCGGAAGCCGAACTTGTCGGCTAGGGTGCCGGAGACGATCGGCAGGAAATAGATCAGGCCCCAGAGCACGGTGCCGTTGAGCAGGGTGGCCGTGGCCGGGCGCATGCCCAGGGTTTCGACCAGGTAGATGACCATGAAGGAGGCCATCGAGTAGTAGGCGGCGCGCTCGAACAGCTCGATGACGTTGGCGGTCCAGAAGGTGCGGGGGAACTTGGCCTTGGCGGCTTGGGCTTCGGGCATGACCTCACTCCTTGCGGGGAAGGGCTTGGCGAAACGGATCATTCATACCGGAAACGGAGAGCGAAGTCCAGCGGCGCGGAGGCCCGGGCGGGGGAGGCGGCGGGGGGCTAGCGCAACAGGGCTTCGACCTCGGCCAGGGAGGCGACGGCCTCTTTGACCGCCGGGACGTAGCCCCAGGCCATGACCTTGGCCATAGCGGCGGTCAGGCGGCTACCCGCCTCTTCGGCCTTGGCCACATCGGGCTTGAGGGCGGCGGGGGCGTCGGAGGGATTCCCGAGCTCCGGGAACTCGGCTCCCAGCGATTTGACGGCGGCGGCGACAGGGAGCAGATCGGCCTTCAGGCCGGCTACGGCGGCCGCGGCGGAGGCCGCGTCGGAAACTTTCTCGGCCCGGGCGGCGAAGGCGTCCACGGCGGCGGCGTAGGCGGCCAGCACCCGGCGGGCCGGGCCGACGGAGTCCTTGCGATGGCAGGCGGGGAGGAGGCAGACGGCGGCCAGAAGAAAGGCGGCGGAAGCGGAAACGGAGGCGAGGCGCGCCTTGCTCATGGCGACCTATTCTAGGACGGAAGAGGGGACGGCGGCAAATCGGTCTGGCGCGGCGGGCCGCGGCCGGATAAAATAGGGGAGCCGAGTTGCGAAGAGATAGGATAAGCCATGAGCCGAAGTTCCCGCATCCACCCCGAAGGGACGCCTTGGAGCCGCCGCGAATTTCTCCGTACGGGAGGCCTGGCGGCGCTGGCGGCCGGGTGCGGTGTCCGGGCCGGCGCTGATCCGCGGCCGGAGATTGTGCAGACGGCGGGGGGAACCTACGACGCGGTCGTGGTCGGCGGCGGCATCGCCGGTCTGACCGCGGCTTTCTATCTGAGCGGACTGAAGATCCGCGTTTTGGAACGGGAGGCGGGGCCCGGCGGCCGGATCCGCGGCGGGGGAGGCGCGCGGGGTGAGATGGCCCGGGCCACCTACATCGGGCGGCCCTACGGCGCGCTCAAGGAGATCATCGAAAAGCTCGGCCTGGAGCCTTGGGAGATACGGGCCCCGCTGGAAGCTGTTTTCCGCGACGACCAGATCCTCTACGGTCCCGACGGACTGGCCCAGCTTCTGTCCGAGCGAAGCTCGGCGGCGGACTTCGAGCGCTTCCGGTCCGAAGTCCTGGCGGATGCGGTCGCCTACCAGGATATTCCCGAACTCGATTTCACTCTACCGGCGGCGCGGCTGGACGACGTGACGGCCGGCCGATGGTTCGCCGACCGCAAATGGCCGCCGGTCTTTGCGGAATACTACGATACCGCCGCCAGGGGGCGGTTCGGCGCCTCTCTGGACGACCTTTCGGCGCTGGCTCTCATCCCCGAGATGGCTTTCGGTCTGGGTGGCGGGACCGGTGACGTCGCGGCGCCCGGCGCGGCATCGGGCGCCTTTACCTTCGACGGCGGATTGACCGCGCTTACGTCCGCCCTGGCCGGCTGGCTGGGCGACGTTTTCCAGCCGCGGTCGCGGGTCATCCGGGTCTCCAAGCCGGACATCGATTACCGCGTGGAGTACGCGGACTCCAGCGGCAAGATCAAGTCCCTGAGGGCCAAGTTCGTCATCTTGGCGATTCCGGCTGCCGAGGCGCTGGCGGTGGATTCCGGCGTGCTCAAGGCGGAGGCTCGGCGCCTGTTGGACACGGTCGCCTATTCCTCAAGCGCCGCGGTTGCCCTGGCGACCAAGGAAAGCCTTTTCGGTCGAGCTTTCCAGTTGGCTCTGCAGGACGGCGGGGCAGCCGTGAGCCTGCGCGATACGTCCTGGCTGGCGGGTGCGCGGGAACCTGCGGGAGTGGTCGGACAGTCGGGGACCCTGGTCGTGCAGACGGCTCCGGCGAAGCTGGGGGAAGCAGACTGGGCGGGCCTGATGGACGACGATCTGGCCAAGGCCGCGGTCCGGGCCGTCAGCCGGGTCTTCCCCGGCCTGCCCTCCCAGCTGGCGGGCCGACAGGTGGTCCGGTTCGCCAGAGCCTATCCGGTCATGAGCCCGGGGGCTTTCAGGCGGGCGGCCCGGCTGAACGAGGTCTGCGACGGCCGCGTTCTGCTGGCCGGCGATTACATGATCTACCCCGACTTCGAGGCCGCCGCCGACTCGGGCGACTTCGCGGCAGAAAAAGTCCGTGAGCTCATCTAGTTAACAGACACATACTAATTTTTAATTCCAGACACATACGAATTTGAATGAGTATGTGTCCGCTATGGTGAATTCGGTATGTGTCTGTTGATTGTATCCGTCTAATAATTGTATCGGGCGGGGGGAAGATGAATAATTCGGGAGTTATGTATGGTGTCCCCCTAATTATGTCTGATATACTAATCGCCCGCTGATCCGAGGACATCGCCATGGCCAAATTGTATGAATACCAAAGCAAGAAGCTGCTCCGGGAAGCGGGCATCCGCATTCCCGAGGGCGGCATCGCCGGCACTCCCGAGGAGGCCCGCGAGCTCGCCGCTGCCCTCGGCCGGCCCGTGGTCATCAAGATGCAGGCCTGGGTCACCGGCCGGGCGGCGCTGGGGGGCATCCAGTTCGCCGACACGCCCGAGGAAGCCGAGGAGAAGGCCCGCGGCCTGCTCGGCCTCAAGGTCAAGGCCTACGTCGTGGAGAAGGTCCTGGTCGAGGAGAAGCTGGCCATCAAGGCCGAGTACTTCGCCGGGCTGGTCATGGACGATGCCCGCCGCATGCCGCTCCTTATCTTTAGCCCGGCCGGCGGCTCCGGCATCGAGGAGATGGCCCGCCTCTCGCCCGAGAAGATCATCACCCTGCCCATCGACGTGCGGGCCGGCCTGCACGAGTACGAAACCCGCAATATGGCCCGCAAGGCCGGTCTGCCCGGCCCCGTCCAGCTCCAGGTGGCGGACATCCTGGCCCGGCTCTACAAGACCGCCCGCACGGTCGAGGCCCGCTCGGCCGAGATCAACCCGTTGGTCGCGACCGAGGACGGCACCGTCTACGCCGCGGACTGCCATCTGGTGATCGACGATTACGCTGTCTCCCGCCACCCCGAGCTGGGCATCGAGATCGCCCGCGAGTTCGACCGCCCGCCGACGGCCCTGGAGAAGATCGCCTACAAGGTCGAAGAGAAGGACCACCGCGGCACCTTCTACTTCCTGCAAATGGCCGAGGCCGGTGAGGGCAAGACTCTGATCGGCTTTCACGGCGCGGGCGGAGGCGGCTCGATGATGTCCATGGACGCGGTCCTGGCCAAGGGCTTCCAGCTGGCCGACTACTGCGACACCAGCGGCAACCCCCCGGCCAGCAAGGTCTACCGTGCGGCCAAGATCATTCTCTCCCAGCCCGGCCTGCGCGGCTACTTCGCCTCGGGCTCCGGCGTGGCCAGCCAGGAGCAGTACAATTCGGCCCGCGGCCTGGTCAAGGCCTTCAACGAGGAGGACCTCGCGATCCCGGCCGTGATCCGTCTGGGCGGCAATTGCGAGGAGGAGGCCACCCGCATCCTGGGCGCTTACCTCAAGCGGGTTCCCGGGCGGGTCGAGGGCTACGGCCGCGACGACACGCCGGAATTCTGCGCCTCCCGGATGGAAGAGCTGATCCGGGAACGCGGCAGCGCGACCCAACCCGTCCGGACCACGCCGCCCCCGGCCCCGCCCGAGGGCTGCTACAGCTTTGCCACTCTGACCGGAAGCGTCTCGTTCAACCACGAGCGCTGCCGCAAGTGCGCCGGCAAGTCCTGCATCGCGGCCTGCGCCCCGGGCATCCTCAAGCTCGAGGACGGCTGCCCCGTCCTGGCCGTCACGCCCGACGAGGCCCGCCGCGGCAAGTGCACCGAGTGCCTGGCCTGCGAGATCCGATGCCGCTTCCACGAACGGGCCGCCATCTTCATCCAGCTCCCCATCCCGGGGCTGGAGGAATACCGGAAATCCCTTTAGAGAGACGACGATGTCGATCCTGGTGGACGAACGCTCGCGAGTCATCATCCAAGGCATTACCGGCCGCGAAGGCATGGCCCGCACCCGGCTGATGAAGGACTATGGGACCAACCTGGTCGGCGGTGTGACACCCGGCCGCGGCGGCCGGGATGTGGAGGGCGTCCCCGTCTTCGACTCGGTCGAAGAGGCCCGGGAGAAGACGGGACCGGTCGACGTCAGCGTCATCTTCGTCCCCGCGGCTCTGGTGCGGGAGGCCGCCCTGGAGGCGCTGGCGGCGGATGTCAAGCTGCTGGTGCTGGTGCCCGACCGGGTGCCTATCTACGACGTGCTGGAGATCGCCCGCACGGCGGAGGAGCGGGGCGCCCGCTTCGTCGGACCCAATACGCTGGGCCTGCTCAGCCCGGGCAAGGCGGTGCTGGGAATGATCGGCGGCCAAGCCGAGCGGGCCAGGGAATGGTTCCGGCAGGGGCCGGTCGGCGTCTCCTCGCGCAGCGGCGGCATGACTTCCTCGATCGCCTACTACCTGTCCAAGGCGGGCATGGGGCTGAGCACCATCGTCCACGTCGGCGGCGACCCGATCGTCGGCACCTCCCACCCCGAGGTCATGGCTCTCTTCCAGGAAGATCCCGAGACGAAGCTCGCGGTCATGTTCGGTGAGATCGGGACGACCCAGGAGGAGCGGGTGGCCGACCTGGTGCGGAGCGGCGGGTTCACCAAGCCGCTCATCGCCTTCATCGGCGGCAAGGCGGCCAAGTCGGGGACGCGGTTCTCCCACGCCGGGGCGATCGTCGAGGGCGGTCGCGGCGGCTATGAGATCAAGGTCCAGCGGCTGAGAGAGGCGGGCGTCCATGTCGTGGAAGCCATCGCCGACATCCCCAAGAAGGCGGCCGAGCTTCTGGCCGCGAGCACGGAGGCCTGACATGGCGGACGGCAGCGAAAAATGGATGACCGCGGTCACCGACGTGCGGCCGAACCGGATCGTGGCCCGAGGCTACGCCATCGACGAGCTGATGGGCAGGATCACCTTCGCCCAGGCGATCTACCTCATTCTCAAGGGTGAGCTGCCCAGCTCGGCGGTCGGCCGCCTGCTGGACGCCATCTTCGTCTCGTCGATCGATCACGGGGCCTCTCCGCCGTCGGTCCTGACGGCCCGGACCGTGGCTTCGACCGGCGCCGACCTGAACGACGCGGTTGCGGCGGGCGTGCTGGCCATCTCGCGCCTGCACGGCGGGGCCATCGAGGAAGCCCAGCGGACATACCTGGCCATCGACGCCAAGATGGAAGCCAAGGGCCTCGGTGAGGAGGCGGCGGCCCGCGAAGCGCTGGACGAGATGAAGGCCCAAGGCAGGCGGGTCAGCGGCTTCGGGCACCGGCTCCACACCCAAGATCCGCGCACCGGGCGGCTGTTCGACCTGGCGGCGGAGCTGGGCCTGGCCGGGAAACATGTCCTGATCGCCCGTGCGGTTGAGACGGCGCTGGCCGCCCAGCTCGGCAAACCCCTGCCGATCAACGTTGACGGGGCTATCGCGGCTCTGCTATGCGATTTAGGCGTCCCGCCGGAGATCGGCAACGCCTTTTTCATCATCGCCCGGGTCCCGGGGCTGGTGGCCCACGTGCACGAGGAGAAGACGCGGATGAAGCCGATGCGCCGGATCGATCCTGTGAACTATGCCTACGACGGCCCGGCCGACAGGAAGCTGCCGTGACGACGCCCATCCTGGAATGGCTGCCCGAGATCGCGGAGATCAGGGACGAGAAGCTGCGGGNNAGGTCTGGGAGAAGGCCGTGGAGCGGGGCGGCTGGACCGAGGCCGACCTGGAGGCGATGCCCTTCACGCTCTTGATCAAGTCGGTCTCCGTCAGCCTCATCGAGCACACCCGGGCCGTGACCCGGACGGCCTACGAGATCGCCAAGGCCATGAACGAGGCCTACGCCGGCAAGCTGTCGGTCAACTTAGATGTGCTGCTGGCCGGGGCCATCCTGCACGATGTCGGCAAGCTGTTCGAGTACGAGCGCAAGGGTGGGGCTTTCGTCAAGAGCCGGGAAGGCGAGCTGCTGCGGCATCCGGTCTCGGGGGCGGCCTTCGCCTACAAGTACGGCCTGCCGCAGGAGGTCATCCACGTCATCGCCGCCCACAGCAAGGAAGGCGACGGGGGGCGGCGGACGGTCGAAGCGGTCATCGTCAACCACGCCGACTTCGTGAATTTCGACGTCTTTAAATAGGGGTCAGGTCTTAAGATTCAAGTTATCTCATGATCAACAGCTCGATGCCGTCAACCAATGATGACGGAAACCGAGATATCTTGAATCTTAAGACCTGACCCCTAATGGGGAGAAATGATGGGCCAGACGTTTTCCGAGAAGGTCCTGGGCCGCAAGGCGGGGCACGCGGTCAGGGCGGGGGAGGTCATCACCGCTTCGCCCGACTTCTACCTGTCCCACGATAACTCCTCGGCCATCATCGGCGAGTTCAAAAAGCTCGGCCTGGTCAAAGTCAAAGCCCCCCGCAAGATCGTCATCATCCTCGACCATATCGTCCCGGCCGCGGACGAGAAATACGCCCAGAACCACAAGACCATCCGCGAGTTCGTCAAGGGCCAGGACATTCCCAACTTCTTCGACATCCAGCACGGCGTCTGCCACCAAGTGCTCTCCGAGAACGGCTTCGCCCTGCCCGGCCGCCTGATCATGGGCAGTGACTCGCACACCACGACTTACGGCGCCTTCGGCGCCTTCTCGACCGGCATCGGCCGCACCGAGATGGCCTCCATCTGGGCCACCGACGAGATCTGGCTGCGGGTACCCGAGACCCTGCGCATCGAATTTCGCGGCGCCTTCCCCCTCGGCGTCTTCGCCAAGGACGCTATCCTGCGGATCATCGGCGACCACGGCGCCGATCGGGCCAATTACGAGGCGATCGAATTCGCCGGCCCCTCGACTCCCTCCTTCAGTCTGGCTTCGCGCATGGTCCTCTGCAATATGGCGGCTGAGATGGGGGCCAAGAACGGCTATTTCCTTCCCGACGAGCTGACGCTCGACTGGGCCAAGGCCAACAGTCGCGGCGGCTTCGAGCCGGTCTTTTCCGATACCGACGCCGTCTACGAGGCCGTCCTGCCCTGCGATCTCTCCTCCCTCGAGCCCATGATCGCCTGTCCCCACACCGTGGACAACGTCAAGCCCGTCCGAGAGGTCGAGGGCAAGCTCTTCCACCAGGCCCTGCTCGGCACCTGCACCAACGGACGCCTGGAGGACCTCGAGGTCGCGGCCCGCATCCTCCAGGGCCGCTCCGTCCATCCTTCCATCCGCCTCCTTGTTCTCCCCGCCTCCCGAGCCGTCTATCTCGAAGCGATGAAGGCCGGGTTCCTCGAGATCCTCTCCGAGGCCGGCGGCGTCATCCTCAATCCCGGCTGCGGCCCCTGCTTGGGCGCCCACCAGGGCCTGCTGGCCCCCGGCGAAGTCGTGGTCGGCACCTCCAACCGCAACTTCAAGGGCCGCATGGGCGGCCGCGACTCCGAGATCTACCTGGCTTCGCCCGCCACCGTGGCCGCCTCCGCCCTGGAAGGCAGGATCACCGACCCGAGGAAATACCTATGAGCAAGGGACGCGCCTGGAAGTACGGGGACGACGTCAACACCGACGTCATCTATGCCGGCAAGTACACCTATCAGCAGCTCGAGCCGGCCGAAATGGCCCGCAAGTCGCTGGAGGACCTCGACCCCTCCTTCGCCGCCTCTGTCAAGCCGGGCGACGTGATCGTGGCCGGCAAGAACTTCGGCTGCGGCAGCTCGCGCGAGCAGGCCGCCGCCTGCCTGCGCTACGCCGGCGTCCAGGCCGTGGTGGCCAAGAGCTTCTCCCGCATCTACTTTCGGAACGCCATCAATCTCGGCCTGGCCGTCCTGCAGTCTCCCGACGCCCCCGATTCCCTCCAGTCCGGCGACGAAGTCGAGATCGATTTCGAGGGCGGACGCATCCTCTCGGCCGGCCGCGTCTTCACCTTCTTCCCGCTGCCCGAGTCCGTCCTCGGCATCGTCCGGGCCGGCGGCCTGCTCGAGTGGACCAGAAAGAAGCTCGTTCAGCCTTGAGCCGACGGACGTGAAGCGCTTCAGCATCTTCAACCATGTCCTGGGTCCCGTCATGCGCGGCCCGTCCAGCTCTCACACGGCGGGCGCCTACCATATCGGCCGCATGATCCGCTCCCTGGCCGGAGGCGCGGTCTCCCGCGTCGGCTTCACCTTCGATCCCGACGGCTCATACGCCCGCACCTACGTCCAGCAGGGGGCCGACCGGGCCTTCGCGATGGGCCTGATGGGCAAGCCGCTGACCGATGAGTCCTTCTTCACCGCCATCGAGGACGCTCCCGCGGCCGGGCTCACGCTCCTCTTTTTCGTCAACCCGCTGACGAACGCCGATCACCCCAACGCCATGGACGCCCTGGTCCGGGATGCCGACGGGAAGGACTTCTCCATCAAAGCCCGATCGATCGGCGGGGGCGACGTCGAGATCACCGAGCTGGATGGAGTCGGGATCGATCTCAACGGCGCCTCCTACGAGCTGTTCATCGAAGCCCGGCACTCCGCCGAAGACGCGCTGGCCTCCGTGCTCGCCTCCGACCGCGCCCTCCTGGGCCCGCCGCGTCCGGTGGCCGATGGGGGACACCAGGCCTTCATCGCCCGGCGCGCCAAGGCCATGCCGCAGGCCATGCGTCGGGCCGTCGGGGAGATCGCCCCGGATGTCCGCATCCGCGAGTCGGCGCCGGTCCATCTCGTCCAGATCGCCGAGCCGCTCTTCTTCGACGCCGAGCCGCTCATCCGNNTGTCGCCGAGATGCTCCGCCGCTACGACATCATGGCCGCCGCCGCCGCGCGCGGCCTGGCCGGGGATTTCGGTCCCATGCAGCTCCTCGATCCCAGCGCGGGCGCGGTCGACCGGGCCGCGGCCGAAGGCCGGCTGTCTG
>DFYJ01000134.1 GCA_002383325.1 Candidatus Aminicenantes bacterium UBA4085 | reverse complement strand
GGCGGCGGCACATTCGACATCTCGATTCTCGAGCTGGGCGAGGGCGTTTTCGAGGTAAAGTCCACGAACGGCGACACCCATCTGGGCGGCGACGACATCGACCAGCGGGTCCAGGACTGGATCACAACCGAGTTCAAGCGCGAGTCGGGCATCGATCTGTCCCGCGACAAGATGGCCATCCAGCGCCTCAAGGAGGCGGCGGAGAAGGCCAAGATCGAGCTCTCGACGACCATGGAGACGGAGATCAACCTGCCCTTCGTGACGGCCGATGCCTCCGGCCCCAAGCACCTGCTGATGAAGCTGACCCGGGCCAAGCTGGAGCAGCTGGTCGAGGACCTGATCCAGCGCTCGGTGGCTCCCTGCCGCCAGGCCTTGTCCGACGCCAACCTCAAGCCGGGCGATATCCATGAGGTCGTCCTGGTCGGCGGCCAGACGCGCATGCCGCGCATTCAGGCCGTGGTCCGCGAGCTGTTCGGCAAGGAGCCGCACAAGGGCGTCAATCCCGACGAAGTCGTGGCTGTGGGCGCCGCCATCCAAGGCGCCGTCCTCTCGGGCGACGTCAAGGACGTGCTCCTTCTCGACGTGACGCCCCTGACCCTGGGCATCGAGACCCTGGGCGCGGTCTTCACCAAGATGATTCCCCGCAACACCACCATTCCGACCAAGAAGGTCGAGGTCTTCTCGACCGCTTCCGACAGCCAGCCCAGCGTCGAGATCCACATCCTGCAGGGCGAGCGGGAGATGGCCGCGGACAACCGGACCCTGGGCAAGTTCCACCTCGACGGCATTCCGCCGGCGCCGCGCGGCGTGCCCAAGATCGAAGTCACCTTCGACATCGACGCCAACGGCATCCTCCACGTCTCGGCCAAGGACACCGGCACCGGCAAGCAGCAGGCCATCACCATCACCGGCCACGGCGGCCTGGACGAGAAGGAGATCAAGCGGATGGTCACGGATGCCGAGGCTCATTCGGCTGAGGACCGCAAGCGGCGCGACCTGATCGAAGCCCGCAACCAGGCCGACCAGCTGGTCTACAGCATGGAGAAGCTGCTGCGGGAGAACAAGGACAAGATCCCCGAGGCGGAGGCCGAAGCGGTCCGTCGCGAGATCGAGGCGACCAAGCAGGCCCTGGCCGGCGAGGACGTCGAGCGGATCAAGAAGGCGGCCGAAGACCTGCAGAAGGCCTCCCACAAGCTGACCGAGATCATGTACCAGCAGACCTCCCAAACCCCGCCTCAGGAGCAGCCCGCGGGCGGATCGGGCCAGGCTGCAGGCGGAAGCGGCCAGGACGGCGAGGTCATCGACGCCGAAGTGGTCGACGACGACAAGAAGCCGAGCTAAGAGGCTCCGCGCCAGCCGGGGAGCCGGGAGAGACGGGCCATGGGCGGCGACTATTACAAGACGCTGGGGGTGGAACGCAAGGCCCCCCTGATCGAGATCAAGAAGGCCTACCGCCGCCTGGCCCGCAAGCACCACCCCGATCTCAATCCGGGCGACAAGTCGGCCGAGGCCAAGTTCAAGGAGATCCAAGAGGCCTACGCCGTCCTCAGCGACGCCAAGAAGCGGGCCCAGTACGACCGCTTCGGGTACGCCGGCGACCATCCGCCGGGCGGAGGGCCGGGGCCGCAGGGCCCCGGGCCCGGTTTCGAGGGCTTCGACTTTTCCGGCTCCGGAGGGGCTTTCGGCGATCTCTTCTCCAGCCTTTTCGGCGCCGCCGGCGGCCGGGCCGCCGCGGCTTCCGGTCCGGAGCGCGGCGAGGATCTCTTCTACAGCATGACCGTCGGCTTCGAGGACGCCGTGGGCGGGATCCAGACCCGCATCCAGATCAACCGCCGGGCCGCCTGTGATGCCTGCGCCGGGCGTGGGACGTCGGGCCAGGCGACCAAAATCTGCCCCACCTGCCGCGGTACCGGGCGGGGCTCCCTGCAGCGCGGCTTTATGAAGTTCTCCTCGCCCTGCCCGGCCTGCGGCGGGACGGGCAAGATCCCGGCCGAGTCCTGCCGCGGCTGCCGCGGGCAGGGCAGCGTGGAGCGGACGGAGACCATCAACGTCCGCATTCCCCCCGGAGTGGACGCCGGCTCCAAGGTCCGGATCGCCGAGAAGGGCAACGCCGGCCGAAACGGCGGCCCTCCGGGCGACCTGTTCATCACCATCGACGTGACGCCCCATCCGCTTTTCCGGCGCGACGGCGTCAACCTGACCATCAGAGTCCCGATCACCGTTCCCGAGGCGACCCTGGGAGCCAAGATCGAGGTGCCCACGCTGGACGGGCCGACGATCATCCGCATCCCGCCTGGGACCCGGTCGGGGCAGCGCTTCCGCATTCGGGACAAGGGTGTGCCGCTTCCCGGCGGCCGCTCGCGCGGGGACGAGTTCGTCGAGGTGACCATCGTTCCGCCGCCCTTCGAGGATCAGCGGGTCCGCGAACTGATGAAGCAGTTGGAGGCCATCGGCGGCCCGGATCCGCGGGCCGACCTGAGGAGATCGGCGACATGAGACGGAAGCAGGGCCGGGCTGCGTCGGACGCCCGGACGACGTACCATATCAGCAGCGTCTCGCAGCGCTACAACATCCATCCCCAGACCCTCCGCCTCTACGAGCGCGAGGGACTGCTGAAACCCTCCCGCAGCGAAGGCAACACCCGCCTCTACACCGACGAGGATCTCAAGCGGCTGGAGATCATCCTGGCGCTGATCCGGGATCTGGGCGTCAACCTGGCCGGAGTCGAGGTCATCCTCAACATGCGCCAGAAGATCGAGCGGATCGAGGCCGAGGTGGCCGCCTTCCTGGAGTACGTCCGGTCGGAGTTCGCCTCCGGACGGGAGGAGGAGTTCGAGAGGTCCTGCCGCAGCCTGGTTCCCCTGACGCCGCGCAAGCTGGTCAAGATCGACCGTGAGGATTGAGGCATGGACGCCCGCGACGCCCTGGACTCCCGCGCCCTGCGGCGCTACCTGGAGGATATCAGCCGCTTCCCTCTGTTCGACGAGAAGGAGGAGAAAGCGCTCGGCGAGCGCATCCATCAAGGCGATCCGGAGGCCTTGCGCCGCATGATCGAGTCGAACCTGCGTTTTGTCGTCTCCTACGTCAAGCGCTATCAAGGCATGGGCCTGGGCCTGCTCGACCTGATCCACGAGGGCAACCTCGGGCTGATTGAGGCCGCCCGCCGCTTCGATCCCAAGCGCAACGTCAAGTTCATCTCCTATGCCGTGTGGTGGATCCGGCAGGCCGTCATCCATGCCCTGACCCAGTCCCAGCGGATCGCCCACGTTCCCCAGAAGCTGTCGGACCAGATCCTGCAGATGAAGCGCAAAACGGTCCAGCTGAAGGCCGAGCTGGACCGCGAGCCGACCCGGGAGGAGATCGCCTCCCGCATGGGCCTGACCGTCCAGGACGTCGAGGATCTGGAGATGCTGGTGGAGAAGGATGTCTCCCTGAGCGACAGCTTCAACGACGACGACATGAAGATGGAGGAGAAGCTGAGCGATGATCTGGCCCCCTCGGTCGAGCACCAGATCATCCGCAGCTCGATCCTGGGCCAATTGAGGGACATCATGTCCGAGCTGGAGGAGAAGGAAGCTCTTGTGCTAAAATTACGCTTCGGGCTGGACGACGACCAGCCCCTGACCCTGCAGGAGATCGGCGACCGGCTGCACCTGACGCGGGAGCGGATCCGCCAGATCGAGCAGAAGGCCATGGGCAAGCTGCGACGCTCGAGCCGTCTCCAGCAGCTTCGAGGCTATCTCAACTAGGGCTCCCATGACGCTGCGCGAGGAATCCTGTTCCATCTGCCGGGACACCGGCTGGGTCGTCTCCGAGGAGGCGGGCTCGCCCGTGGCCCGCCGCTGCTCCTGTCTGGCGAAGCGCCAGGTATCGGACCTGATCCAGAGGTCCCGCCTGCCGCGTCGCTACAGCGACTGCACCTTCGACAGCTACAAGCCCCAGGACAAATCCCAGTTCGACGCCCTCAAGCTGTCCCGGCAGTTCGTCGAGCAGTTCCCCGGCGGCCGCACGGCCGGCCTTCTGTTCATCGGCTCCTGCGGCGTCGGCAAGACCCACCTGGCTGCGGCCATCCTCAACGAGCTTGTCCGGAACAAGCGCCTGGAGTGCGTCTTCTACGACTTCCGTGACCTGATCCGGGACATCCAGTCGACCTTCGGCAGCGGCTCGGACGTCTCCGAGTCCGATATCCTGGCCCCGGTCTTCGGCTGCCCGCTGCTTGTCCTGGACGAGCTGGGGGCCAAGCGGTCGACGGACTGGGTCGAGGAGACGATCTTCTACATCATCAACCAACGCTACAACCAGAACCGAACGACGATCTTCACCTCGAACTATCCCGACGGCGGGGAGCAGGAACTGGAGCCCGTGGCTTGGGACAAGAGCCCGGTCCGAAGGGCGACCGAAGACAACACCTTGGTCGGGCGGATCGGCGTCCGGCTTCGGTCCCGGATCTACGAGATGTGCCGGGTCGTGGAGATCAGCGGCCCCGACTACCGCCGGGTCAAGCAGGCCGGCTACCAGAGCAACAAGGGGTTGTGAGCCCTAGGCCATCGACCGCTCGAGCTTCTCCAGCTCCAGTCGCAGCTCGTAGGGGATGTGGCGGCCGAAGGGCTCGAAGAAGCTCTTGACCATCCCGGCTTCCTGCCGCCACTCGGCCGGCTTGATGTCGAACAGACGCGCGATCTTGGGCCGGGGGATGGCCAAGCCGTCCAGGTTGAGGTCGGCCATCTCGGGCAGCAGGCCGATGGGCGTCTCGCGGGCCCCGACTTCGCCGTGAACCCGCTGCAGGACCCACCTCAGGACCCGCATGTTGTCCCCGAAGCCCGGCCAGACGAACTTGCCGGCCTCGTCCACCCGGAACCAGTTCACGGCGAAGATCTTGGGCGGCCGGCGCATCAGGGCTCCGGTGTTCATCCAGTGGCGGAAGTAATCGCCCATGTTGTAGCCGCAGAAGGGGAGCATGGCGAAGGGGTCGCGGCGCAGAACGCCGACCGCCCCGGCGGCCGCGGCCGTCGTCTCGGACCCGGTCCGGGCGCCCATGAAGACGCCATGGGGCCAGTCGAAGGACTCCACCACCAGGGGCATGACATGGGACCGGCGGCCGCCGATGAGAATGGCCGAGATCGGCACGCCGTGGGGGGAGTCGAAGGCCGGATTCAGGGTCGGGCAGTTGGTCAGGGCTACCGTGAAGCGGCTGTTGGGGTGGGCGATCTTGACGTTCGAGCCGGGCGTCCATGGCCGACCCTGCCAATCGAGCATGTTCGGCGGCGGCCCCTCCAATCCCTCCCACCAGGGCTCGTTGGTGTCCGTGGCCAGGCCGACATTGGTGAACAGGGTTGGGAAGAAGCTCGAGGCCTTGACTGTCCGGATCATGTTGGGATTGGTCTTCATCGAGGTTCCGGGGGCCACGCCGAAGAATCCAAACTCGGGATTGATGGCATAGAGCCGGCCGTCCGGGCCGACGTTGAGCCAGGCGATGTCGTCGCCGATCGTGGAGACCTTGTACTCGGGCAACGCCGACTGGAGCATGGCCAGGTTGGTCTTGCCGCAGGCCGAGGGCATGGCCGCGGTGATGTAGGTCACCCGGCCCTTGAGATCCTCGATGGCCATGATGACCATATGCTCGGCCAGCCAGCCCTGGCGCAGGCCCAGGTAGGAGGCGATGCGCAGGGCGAAGCACTTCTTGCCCAGCAGGGCGTTGCCGCCGTAGCCGGAGCCGATGCTCCAGACCAGCCCTTCGTGCGGGAAGTGCATGATGAGGCGGCGGCTGGGGTCGAAGTCGCCGACCGAGTGGATGCCGCGGACGAAACGCTCGGAGGTGCCGATCTTCTGCAGCACCCGCTTGCCCATGCGGGTCATGATCCGCATGCTGACGGCGACGTAGGAAATGTCGGTGATTTGGACGCAGGCCTTGGCGTAGGGCGACTCCTCCGGGCCCATCATATAGGGGAGGACGTACATGGTCCGCCCCTTCATGGCCCCCTTGGACAGCTTGGTCAGGGCCTCCTTGGCCTTGGCCGGAGGCATCCAATTGTTGTTGGGGCCGCTCTGGTCCTTCTCGGGGTGGCAGACGAAGGTCAGCTGCTCGGTCCGGGCCACGTCGGTGGGATGACTGCGGTGGAGGTAGGACTTGGGCCAGCGGCTGCCGTTGAGCTCCCGGAAGATCGGCTCGGAACCGATCTTCTCCTCGCGCATCCCGATCTCGATCAGCCGGAAGGCCTCGGCCTCCGAGCCGTCGCACCAGTGGATGCGCTTCGGTTGGAACAGGCGGGCCTGCTCTTCGACCCAGCGCTCGACGGGTGTGGCCATGGTGCGTCCTTTTTTACCATGAATAGGGGTCAGGTCTCAACATTCAACATTTCCCGGGACGACTCCGTGCCCCACATGGTTCCGAGGACGCACGGTTCGACGAATTTGTTCTTGGCAAATTTCCGCTTCGAAGAACGAGAGAAATGTTGAATGTTGAGACCTGACCCCTTTCTAGGAGAGGGCGAAGTCGACGGCCGCCTGGGCATGCAGGGCGGTCGTGTCGAAGACCGGAAGCGGGCCGTCGCCCGGCTTGATCAGCAGAGGGATCTCGGTGCAGCCGAGGATGACGCCCTGGGCGCCCCGGTCGCGGAGCTTCTCGATGATCCCGACATAGGCCGCCCGCGAGTCTTCGCGGATCTCGCCCTTGGCCAGCTCGTGGTAGATGACGTCGTGGACGATGGTGCGATCGGCCGGCTCGGGAATGAGCACCTTCAGGCCGTGCTTCTCCTCCAAGCGCTTGGTGTAAAAGTCCATCTCCATGGTGTAGCGGGTCCCGAGCAGGCCGACCGTCCGCAAACCCAGGCGGGAGATCTCCGCCGCGGCCGCGTCGGCGATATGGAGGATGGGGATGCGCAGGACTCCGGCCAGGTCGTCGGCGGTCTTGTGCATGGTGTTGGCGCAAATGACGAGGACATCCGCGCCGGCCGTCTGGACCTTCAGGGCGGCGGCCGTCATCAGCTCGGTCAGCCGCGTCCAGTCGCCGGCCGTCTGAAGATCCTCGAACTCCTGAAACTCGACGGAGTAGAGGATCATGCGGGCCGAGTGCGAGCCGCCCAGGCGGCTCTGGACGGCGTGGTTGATCAGGCGGTAGTAGTCGACCGTGGAGTGCCAGGTCATGCCGCCGAGAAGGCCGATGGTCCGCACGGCCTACTTCTCCGCCTTGGCCAGCTGAATGGCGCCCTCGTTGCCGGCCTGGCTGAACGTCCCGGCCATCTTCTTCCCGCTCTCGTCCAAGGTGGACTTGAACGTCGGTTCGCCGGGGATGCCGTCGATCAGGAACGTGACGGTCCGGCCCTCGACCTTGATCGCGGCCAGCGGCAGGCCCATGGCGCCTTGGTCGAGGGAATCGATGGTTCCGGTCAGGGCCTTCTGGTCGTCCAGCTTGAAGTGGACGGCGATGCGCAGCTGCATGCCGCCGATATCGATCGTTCCGTCCCAGTCGCCCAGGAAGGGGGTGACGTCGGGGGCCTTGTCCTGGGCGGGAAGAGCGGTCGTGAAAGCGGCGGTAAGAAGAACCAACACGAGAAGGATCTTGGGTGCGGAGGATCTGAGGTTCATGAGTATCTCCTTATGAATTCGGGCAACGTTAAAACACAGAGAGATATTATATACGAAAAAGGGGAGGCATGCCGCGCCGAAAGCCGATCATCGGGGGGCGGCGGCCGGGCCGCGGTCTCGTCTTGAATTTCATCCCCATCCGTGCTATTTTATCGCCGACTGCTCCCTGGTAGCTCAATAGGCAGAGCGGTTGGCTGTAAGGTTTGCAGCTTCCACGAGAGATCGTGGTCGAAGAATCGGGTGAACTCAGGGAAACCCGCCCTTCGCGGTCGCGAAGAGGGCGATCCTGAGCCAAGCCCCCGGCCGGTCCGGCCGCGGGGAAGGTGCAGAGACTAGAGCGCAAGCTCGTACTCCGGACTGTGCCGCGTGCGCGGAACGGGGGAAGCGCCCGACACCCTCGCTCTCCCATCCGGGGAGGGACGGGTGAAGAGATAGTCCAAGCCCGGGAGAAATCCCGGGGCGCTTGTAACCAATAGGTTGCAGGTTCGAGTCCTGCCCAGGGAGCCACTTTTTCTTCTCCGTTCTTCCCTCTCGCACATCGTGGCGGTGGTCTGCTCTTTGCTGTAAAATATCCCGTTCAGGAGAGGGGGAGGCGATCATGTCATCAAATAGAGAAAAACGTCCCTATCAAGAGCGCCGGGAGTACCTTTTGCGCGCCGTCCAACGGAGACGCAGGAAAATCCGGGAACTTTCGCTCGAATATAAAGGGGGAAAATGCATAAAATGCGGATATGATCGATGCGAAAGCGCATTGGAATTCCATCACCTTGAATCGGATGAGAAGGACTTCGGCATTTCTGCATATGGCCATTCCCGAAGCTGGGTTCGAACAAAAAATGAGCTCGATAAGTGTATTCTCTTGTGTGCAAATTGTCATAGAGAAATCCATTCCCTTCGGCCCATTGCGGATAAGCCTGATTTGGACATCTGATCGGTCTTTGCCGCAGAAATTCCTCCGCTCTTGACCCTCCGCCCGCGCCGCGGATATATTCGATCCACCCTGTTCGAGGAGCGTTCCATGAAACGAGCCGACGTCATCATCGCGGCCATCGCGGCCGCATCGATCCTCATTTCCGCCGCCCCGGCTTCGTCCGGTCCCCTCAAGCCGGCTGTCGCCGGCAAAGCCCGCCCTCTGCCGCTCTCCGACGTACGGCTCACCGGAGGCCCGCTCAAGGCGGCCCAGGATCAGAACGGCCGCTACCTCCTCTCGCTCGAAGTCGACCGGATGATGGCCTTCCTGCGCCAGGCGGCCGGCCTGTCGGCCAAGGCCGAAGGCTACGGCGGCTGGGACGGGGCTGACCGCCAGCTGACGGGACACATCGCCGGGCATTACCTGTCCGCGGTCAGCCTGATGTCGGCGGCGACCGGAGATACACGATTCAAGGAGAGGGTTGACGCGCTGGTGGCCGAGTTCAAAGCCGTCCAGGACGCCCATGGCGACGGCTATATCGGTGCTCAAGCCGACCGGGCCAAGACGCCGGGCAAGGCGCTCTATGCCCAGCTGGCTGCGGGAGACATCCGCTCCAGCGGCTTCGATCTCAATGGGATGTGGTCGCCATGGTACGTCCAGCACAAGATCTACGCCGGCCTGCGTGATGCCTACCGCTTCGCCGGCAGCAAGACCGCGCTCGACGTGGAGGTCAAGTTCGCCGCCTGGGCGGAGGGCATCCTGGACAAGCTCGACGAGGCTCAGATCCAAAAGATGCTGGGGACCGAGTTCGGCGGCATGAACGAGATCCTCATCGATCTGGCCTCGGACACCGGCGATACCCGCTGGCTGGCCCTGGCCGACAAGTTCCGCCACAGGGCGGTCGTCGATCCCCTGTCACGGGGCGAGGACATTCTAGCCGGCAAGCACGGCAACACCCTGGTCCCCAAGCTGATCGGGACGCTCTCCCGCTATATCGCCCGCGGCGAAGAACCCGACGGGAAAGCGGCCCGGTTCTTCTGGGAGAGAGTGGCCCTGCACCACAGCTTCGCCACCGGCGGCCATGGCCGAAACGAGTACTTCGGCGCGCCCGACCGGCTGGACGCCATGACCGAGGGCCGCACGGCCGAGACCTGCAACGTCTACAACATGATCAAAATGACCCGGACGCTGTTCGGCCTGGAGCCGAGGATGGAATATGCCGACTTCCATGAGCGGGCCCTCTTCAACCATATTTTGGGCTCGATGGACCCCGCCGACGGGGCCACCTGCTACATGGTCCCGGTCGGCCGGTCCATGATCCGCGAGTACCAGGACATGCAGAACGACTTCACCTGCTGCGTCGGCTCGGGCATGGAGAGCCACGCCCTGCACGGTGACGGCATCTACTACGCCTCGGATGATACCCTGTGGATCAATCTCTTCGCCCCGTCCGTAGCGGATTGGAAGGCGGCCGGCGCGAAGCTGACCATGGCGACTTCCTTCCCTGAGGGGGAAGAAGCCTCCCTGGCGATCGAAATGAAGAAGCAGAAAGTTTTCACCGTGGCCCTGCGGCGGCCCTTCTGGGCGGGGGAGGGCACCACGATCCAAGTCAACGGACGACCGGTCAAAAGCGTCGGTCCGGCCGGGACCTATGTCCTCATCCGCCGGCCCTGGAAAAGCGGCGACAGGATCGAGTGGACCTTGCCCAAATCACTGCGGCTGGAGCCGCTGCCCGACAATCCCGACCGGGCCGCCATTCTCTGGGGCCCGCTGGTCCTGGCCGGCGATCTGGGACCGATTCCCTCCGACAAGCCCCGCGACGAAGAGGCCGCGGTGAGATTCCTGGCCCGGACCGAGACGCCTGTTCTTGTCACGGACGCCGCCTCACCCGCGGAGTGGATCAAGCTCGTGCCGGGGACGGCTGGCTCGTTCAAGACCGAGGGGGTCGGCCGGGATCGGGACGTCGACCTGGTCCCGTTCTACAGGCTCCACCGGCGCGTTTACGCAGCCACCTGGGACATCCTGTCCACGGCCAAGTGGGACAAGCGGGCGGCCGAGATGGAGGCTGCCCGGGCCGCGGCCCGCAAGCTGGACCAAGCCACCGTGGCCTTCGTCCAGCCGGGGCAGATGCAGTCCGAGCGGGACTTCAACCAGCAGGGAGGAGCGACTTCGCCGGTTCAATTGCAGGGCCGTTACGGCCGACGGGCCAGGGATTGGTTCTCCTTCGATCTGCCGGCCTCGGCGGGCGAGCCTCTCGTACTGATCGTGACCTACAGCCGGGAGGAGCGGGCGGACCGCGCCTTCGCCGTCCTGGTCAACGGACGCAAGGTGGGGGAGACGAGGATCGCCCGTCGCAGCCCGCAGGAGAGCGAGGGGTTCTTCGACGTGTCCTACGCTATTCCCACCGAGGCGCTGGCGGGACAGGCCAAGGCCGTCATCCGCATCGAGGCCCTGCCCGGCAGCGAAACGGCCTCCGTCTTCGGGATCCGGATCATCCGGGTCGCCGGGCGATAAAAAGGGCTCTGCTCCCATCTCCGGGAAGCAGGGGCGGTTCGGGGTGTCGGCCAACGGCGAAATGCGAGGGTGGCGCCTTTTTCCATAGCTCTCTGAGGGCAGCCAACGGCCGCCGAGGGATGTTTGAGCACGCGACAATCCCACGGAACCGAGATGGAGTGGGTGATCTCCATGAATGTCAGGTCAGGAATGCGGAGTTCCGTAGGCGCCGAAGAGAGCTGTGGGAAAAGGCGAGTAGAGCCCGAAGCCGCCGGGACGACACCCCGAACCGCCCCCCTAGAGATGGGAGAAGAACCATAAAAAAAGCCCCGCCCTCATCCCCATGAAGGGATGAAGACGGGGCCGTTGGTCTAGTTAGAGGACCTTATTCTTACCGGTCGGCGAACTCGAAGATCGTCAGATAGCCCATCTTGCTGATCTTGGCGATCAGCTCTCCGGATACCTTCTCGACGCTGTCCGTCGGCTGGTGGTAATCCGAGGTCATGGCCGCCATGTAGTAGACGAACGGCTTCTTGACCTGGGCGAACGAGGAGTGGTCCGATCCGCCCGAGCCCTCGCCCAGGGCGTTGAAGGTCAAGGCCAGGTCAAGGCCGACGTACTTGTTCATCTCCCGGGTCAAGTCGGCGAACGACGTGCCCTCGGTCAGGCTGACCGTGGCGAACCAGGGAGCCCGGATCTTCTTGACCAGCTCCTCGGCCCCGGGCACGTTGTAGCGCTGCATGGTCCGGGCGATGGTGGCCTGGTCATAGGGCCGGCTGATCATGTCGTAGTTCAGATAGCCGATCGTCTTGTCCATGGGGAACGTCGGATTGAGGGTGTAGTACCGGCTGCCCAGAAGGCCTTTCTCCTCGCCCGTCCAAAGAGCGAAGACGATGGACCGCTTGGGCTTGATCGGGTTGGCCGCCATGGCCCGGGCGATGTTCATGACTCCGACCGAGCCGGAGGCGTTGTCGTCGGCCCCGTTCCAGATGTAGTCCTCCCAGATCCCGTTGTGGTCGAAGTGGCCGCCGATCACGACGAACTCGTTCTTCAGGATGGGATCCGAACCCTCGATCCAACCGATGACGTTGGCAGCCCGGATCAGGCCGGTCTTGGCCGTTGTCGTGGTTGTGATCCTGGTCCCGGCCAGATCCATCGAGGCCGGCTTTTTAGTCGTCTCGATCTGGGCCTTGAGCTCGTCGACCGTCTTGCCCGTTCCCTCGAGGATGGCGTCGGCCATGGAGCGGGTCACCGACATGGCCGCGACCATGCCGGCTGGTCCGCCGCCCATGCCGCCGGCCGCGCCGGGGATGGACATGCTGACCCGCGGCTGACGGGTGATGGGACGCTCGTCGCTGGGGTGGGTGAAAGGATAGGCGGACATAGCGCGGTAAGCCGCGGCGTCCTCGGGCGTATTGGATATCTGGAGGATGGCCGCCGGGCCCTGCTTCTGGATTTCGGCCAGCTTATTGAAGCGGGCCGGTCCGCCGGCGCGCGGCCGCGCCATGGCCATGGCCGCCATATCGCCGCCGGCCGGGAAGTACTTGTCCTTGAGCTCCTTCTTGGCGTTGAAGGGGGAGTTGGGATCGTTCTTGCCGGGAGCTTCGGTCAAAACGAGAACGACCTTGCCCTTGAGGTTGAGTCCCTTGAGCTCGTCCCATCCGATGGAGGGCTCTTGGATGCCGTAGCCGACGAAGACGACCGGCGCCGTGAGCGAACCGGTCGCTCCGCCGCCGCGGCCAAAGCCGGCCTGATAGTCGACGCCGGACTGGAAGGTCCGGGTCTTGACCGAGGCGCCCTTGGCCACTTCCAGGCTCATCGAGCTCTGAACGTCGCTGGTCGTCTGCAGGGCGAACTCCTGGAAATAGCTGCGCTCGGCCGGGGCGGCCGGGGCTCCGCCGCGGGCGCCGCCCATGCGGAAGGCCATCCGGGCCTGGGGCATATCGCCGCCGGGCTTGATGCCCCACATCTTGAAGAGCGAAGCGACGTAGTCGGCCGCTATGGCGTAGCCGCGGCTGCCCGTGTCGCGCCCTTCCATGAAGTCCGAGGACACGAAGGTCAGCATGGCCAAGGTATCCTTGGCGTTGATGGCTTCGAAGCCGGCCTTGTACTTGTCGGGCACGGACATCGGCTTGTCGACCAGGCTGAGAGCCTTTTGCACGTCCTCGAGCTTCATGGCCTGCTGGGGGGGCATCTGGGCCCGGCCCGCAACGAGCATGGTGAAGAGGAGGACGACGATCAAAGCATTCTTTCTCATAAAACCTCCTTGGAATTCGGACTACTCCGTCACTCCGTTGGACGCTCAACGGGCGGTTTTCTTCCCCACGCCTCCAGATGGCCCTTTCGGTGACCCCTAACCTCTTTGTTATCTGCATATCCGGCGAGCCTGCCGGATCGGAGGCGATAATTTCGCCGCCTCCGAGCCAAGCCGTAAGCTGATCGAAATTTCATCCATCCTTCACCTCTTCTTCACAGGCAGGCTTTATCCTGATCTCCACTTCATCGAGGTGGAAGCCTCTCCGAGGCCGGGCGAATGCGCGCCGCCGGGCCGAAGGAGAGGTGGACCGACAGGAAAAAAGGAGAAAAACATGACGGCTTTCAAGAAGCTGGCTCTGACGACCGCGATCCTTTTGGCCGCCGCGGCCTGGGCCGCCGCCCAGACTCCGCCCCCCCAGACCTTCGGGGCCACGGTCTACTTCGACTACTCTTACAACGCTAGCAACGACGGCTACCTGACCGGCACGACAACGGCCAAGGCCCTGTCCAACAAGTTCGCCTTTCGCCGGGCCTACTTCACCTATGAGAACAAGATCAGCGACTACCTGAAGTTCCGCTTCCGCTACGATGCCGACAACACGGCCAACATCACCTCGGTCGACTTCGTCAAGGGCACGACCAAGAAGGACGACAAGCTGAGGCCGTTCATCAAGCACGCTTACCTGGAGTGGAGCCGCGATTTCCTCCAGTCTAAATTCTCGATCGGCATGATCGAGACGATGTCCTTCAAGATGGCCGAAGACCGCTGGGGCTATCGCTCGGTAGCCAAGACGCTTCTGGACGGCTACAAGGACATCACTGGCGTCGAGATCGACCAGACCAGCGCCGACCTGGGCCTGACCTGGAAGGGCACCGTCTCCAAGGAGCTGCGCTTCGGTCTGGGCGTCCACAACGGCTCCCACTATTCCCACGCCGAGACGGACAAGTACAAGAAGATCAGCGGCTACCTCCAGGTCATACCCATCCGGGGCATCAGCCTTTTCGGATATGTCGACTACGAGGACCAGAGCGACGCGGCCTCGGCCATGACCTATAAGGCCGATGTCTACTTCGACATCATCAGGAACCTCAATGTGACCTTCGAATGGTTCCGCTATAATAACGACAGCTACAAGGTCAGCGACCAGCACTACAACGTGGGCGGCTGGTCCGTCTTTGCCACCTATAAGATCAAGCCGGACAAAATCGGACTGTTCGCGCGGTACGACTCCTACCAGCCGACCAGCCTCGACTCGAGCAAGGACATGAGCCTGATCATCGCCGGCCTGGATTGGTTCGCCTGGGGGAATTTCGGCCGCATCCAGCCGAACATCTGGATTTGGGACTACAACGATGCGCGCCAGGGCGACATCGTCGTCAATATGACCTTCTTCCTCAGCTTCTAAAGGCTGAGACATTTTCAAGTACGCTAAGGAGAGATACTTATGAGCAAGAAATGGATCAAGGCGATGGTCGCGGCCTGCCTGGCCCTGGCCGTCCTGGCTGTTCCCGTCCTCCTGTCGGCCCAGACCAAGATGCTTCAGATCAAGGGCTCCGACACCATGATCAACCTCGTCCAGATCCTGGCCGAGACCTATATGGACAAGAACCCTGGAACCCCGATCGCCGTCCTGGGCGGCGGCTCAGGCACCGGAGTGACGGGACTGATCAACGGCACCTGCGACGTGGCCAACACCAGCCGCGACTGGAAGAAAAAGGAGCTCGACCTGGCCTGGGAGAAGGGCATCCAGGTCCGGCTGTTCGCCGTGGCCGTGGACGGCCTCAGCATCATCGTCAACGAGAAGAATCCCCTGGACAAGCTCACCATGTCCCAGGTCGGAGCCATCTACCGCGGCGAGGTGACCAACTGGAAGGCGGTCGGCGGCCCTGACGTCAAGGTCAGCCTCTACGGCCGCCAGTCCAACTCCGGCACCTATTCCTTCATGATGGAGCATGTCATGGGCAACAAGCCCTATTCCCAGGCCATGAAGGAGATGAACGGCAACGCCCAGATCATAGAGGGCGTCCTGGCCGATACCGCCGCCATTGGCTATGTCGGCGTCGGCTACGTGGTCGACCGCGGGACCGGCAAGCCGATGAAAGGCCTCAAGATCTTGAATATCAACCGGGACGAAAAGGCCGAGGCTTTCTCACCCCTGGACAAGGCGGCCGTGGACTCCGGCAAGTACCCCATCGCCAGGCCTCTGCTGATGGCCACCAACGGCAAACCCAAGGCCGCCGCCCTGGGCTTCCTTTCCTGGATCCTCTCGTCCGAGGGCCAGAAGATCGTCGAGCGGGAAGGCTTCTACTCTGTCGGAGCCAAGTACCAGCCGGAGAACGCCAAGAACCTCAAGTAAGTCCGCAGCCTCAAGGGCTGGAGCCGCAAGCTCCCGTCCTGCGCCGACGGGGACGGGCCGACGGGCCCGCCCCCGCGGCCGAATCGCCGATCGGCTGCGGCCTGATCCCCCCGGAGGGGGGCACTCATGACCAAGCGAGCGCTGCGGAAACTCAAAGAGCGGTCCATCCATTCGTTCTTCTTCCTCAACGGCCTCATCGCCGTCGTCGTCCTGGCCGGCATCTTCTTCCTTCTCCTGACATCGGCCGTCCCGGCTTTCCGGGAGATCAACCTCGGAGAATTCCTGTTCACGACCAACTGGGATCCCACCTCGCCTCTCCAGGAGACCTACGGGATCCTGGGCCAAATCGTCTCTTCGATCCTGGTTACCCTAGGGGCCATGGCCATCGCCATCCCCGTCGGGATCGGAGTGGCCGCCTACCTCTCGGACGTCGCCCACTGGAAGGTGCGGGAGATCGTCAAGCCGGTCGTCGAGATCCTGGCCGGCATCCCTTCCGTCGTCATCGGCTTCCTGGGCATTGTCCTCATCGGCCCGGCCCTGGCCAAGCTCTTCGGCCTGACGCACGGCCTGAACGGCCTCAACGGCAGCCTGCTGCTGGCCGTCATGTCCCTACCGACGATCATCAGTCTCTCCGAGGACTCCCTGATCGCGGTCCCTCCGGCCTACGGCGAAGCCTCTCTGGCCCTGGGCGGGTCGCGCTGGCAGACCCTGATCCGGGTCAAGCTGCCGGCCGCGCTCTCGGGCATCATCGCCGCCGTCATGCTCGGCATGGGCCGGGCGGTCGGGGAGACCATGACCGTGCTGATGGCCACCGGAAATGCCCGGGCCTTCCCGCACGGCCTGATGGAGAGCCTGCGGACCATGACCTCCAACATCGCCATCGAGCTGGGCGAAGTGCCCTACTTCACCACCCACTACTATGCCCTGTTCGCCATCGGCTTGGTTCTCTTCCTGATGACCTTCCTCGTCAACATGGTCGCCGACATCGTCCTCGCCAAGTACCAGGACAGGGAAGCATGATCCGCCGCAAGTCCGTGGCCCAATTCGCCGGCTTCTGGGCCCTGCGGCTCTCGGTTCTGGTCGTCCTGGCCGTGCTGGCCCTCTTCCTCTACGACATCATCCGCCAGGGCGCCCCGGCCATCTCCTGGGAGTTTCTGAGCAAGCCCCCGCGCCGGGGTATGACCGAGGGCGGAATCTTCCCGGCCATTGTCGGAACCCTGCTGGTGACTCTCGTGGCCGCCCTTCTGGCCATACCGATCGGGATGTTCGCGGCCATCTACCTCAACGAATACGCCCTCCAGAACCGCTTCACCCGCCTCATTCGGCTGTCCATCCGCAACCTCTCGGGAGTGCCCTCGATCGTCTACGGACTGTTCGGGGTCATCCTCTTCGTGAACCTGTTCAAGTTCGGAACCTCGATCCTCTCGGCCGGGCTGACCCTGGGGCTCATGACCCTGCCCTGGACGATCACCGCCTCCGAGGAAGCCCTCAAGACCATCCCCCGGTCCTACCGCGAGGGAGCCCTGGCCCTGGGGGCGACCAAGTGGCAGGCCATCCGGACCAATGTCCTGCCCTATGCCCTGCCGGGCATGCTGACCGGGACCGTCCTGGGCCTGTCCCGGGCGGCGGGGGAGACCGCTCCGATCATGTTCACCGGGGCGGCCTTCGCCCTGCCCTTTCTGCCCAAGTCACTTTCCGACCAGTTCATGGCCCTGCCTTACCACCTCTATATCATGGCCACCCAGCACCACGACATCGCCAAAGTCCGGCCCCTGGCCTACGGCACCGCGCTGGTCCTGGTGGCCCTCGTCCTCGGCCTCAATCTGACCGCCGTCATCATCCGCTACCGGCTGCGCCGCCGAAGGAGATAGCCCATGTCCGCCCGAGTCAAAATCGAAGCCTCCAACCTGGATTTTTACTACGGCCCCAAGCGGGCCCTCAAATCCGTCGACCTGGCCTGCCCCGAGAAGTCGGTCACGGCCATCATCGGGCCCTCCGGCTGCGGCAAGTCGACCTTCATCAGGACCCTCAACCGGATGAACGACGTGATACCCGGCACCCGAATCGACGGCCGCATCCTCCTGGACGGAGTCGACATCCATGCCCCGGACCAGGACCCGGCCGAGCTGCGCCGGCGGGTGGGCATGGTCTTCCAGAAGCCGAATCCGTTCCCCAAGTCGATCTTCGACAACATCGCCTACGGCCTGCGGATCAACGGCGAGCGCCGGCGCTCGGCCCTTGAGGACGTCGTCGAGCGCAGCCTCCGTGAGGCGGCCCTGTGGGACGAGGTCAAGGACCGGCTTCGAGAGAACGCCTTCGCCCTCTCCGGCGGGCAGCAGCAGCGGCTGTGCATCGCCCGGGCCCTAGCGGTGCGCCCCGAGGTGATCCTCTTCGACGAGCCCTGTTCGGCCATCGATCCGATCGCCACGGCCCGCATCGAGGACCTCATCCAGCGTCTGAAGGCCGACTACACCGTGATCATCGTCACCCATAACATGCAGCAGGCGGCCCGGGTCTCGGATTTCACCGCTTTCATGATGCTGGGAGAGCTGATCGAGTTCGGGGATACCAAGACCATCTTTACGGCGCCGGTCCGGAAGATGACCGAGGACTACATCACGGGCCGATTCGGGTGAGGCGGAAGGGGTCAGTCGGAGCTCCGATTTACATCCCCTGCCGTTTGCGCTATAACCGGACACATCCGGGAGGATCGAGATGAATGAGTTGATCGCCATCCTCGAGGACGAGGCTGATTTGGCCGCCCTGACGGCCGAGCATCTCCGCCGGGAAGGCTTCCGGACGGAGACCTTCGGTGAAGCCGAGCGGTTCTTCCGCTTCCTGGCCCGCAAGCGTCCCGAGCTCATCATTCTTGATCTGATGCTTCCGGACCAGAGTGGTCTGGACGTTTGCCGGACCCTCAAACGCTCCGAGGACTGGCGCTCCATCCCCATCATCATGGCGACCGCCAGGGCGGAAGAGACGGACCGTGTCCTGGGTTTGGAGCTGGGCGCGGACGACTATGTCGTCAAGCCCTTCTCCCACAAGGAGCTGGCGGCCCGGATCAAGGCGGTCCTGCGCCGGAGCCGGGCCCCCGAAGCGGGCGGACCGCTGGAGGTGGGGGAGGGCCTGGTCCTCGATCCCGAGCGCTTCGAGGCCCGCTGGGAGGGCAAGCTCCTGGACCTGACTTCGACCGAGTTCCGGATCCTGCTGCTGCTGGCCCAGAAGCGGGGCCGGGTCCTGACCCGGGAGCAGATCCTGGACGAGATTTGGGGCCACCAGAAAATCGTCTTGGACCGCACCGTCGATGTTCACATCAAGAACCTGCGGGACAAGCTCGGGCCGGCCGCCGGACTGGTCAAGAACATCCGCGGCGTGGGTTACAAGGTCGAGCCATGAAGCGAAGCATCTTCCTCAAGTTCCTGGCCGGTTTCGCCGTCGTCATCCTTCTGGGCAGTCTGCCCGTCGCCCTGTCCTCCTTCATCTCCATGCGCCGCAGCGCGGAGCTGAGCACCGCCCGGCATCTGGAAAGCCTGGCCCGTTCGCTGCAGGCTGATGTCGAGGCTCGTCTCGAGACCGGGGACGAGGCGGCTCTGGACGTCTGGATCAAATCGGTCGGGCCGGCCGCGGGCGCCCGTCTGACGGTGGTCGATCCCGCGGGCCGCGTCCTGGCCGATTCCGAGAAGGACCCCTCCAAAATGGAGGACCATCGCTACCGCCAGGAAGTGGCCGAGGCCCTGCAGGGCAGGGTCGGCCAATCGCTGCGCTTCAGCTATACCGTGGAAGCCCGCATGCTCTACGTCGGCGTGCCGCTGGAAAAGGGCGGCTCCGTCCGGGCGGTCCTGCGCCTGAGCCGCTACATGCGGGTCATCGACGAGTTCATCGGGGAGATGAGAAAATCGACCTTTCGTCTGGCCCTGGCCGTCCTGCTTCTGGCCTTGGCCGGCGCCGTCGGATTGTCCCTGCATTTCACCTGCCCGATCGCCCGCCTGCGCCGGGCCGCGGACCGGGTGGCAGGAGGCGACTTCTCCGTCCGGATCAAGGAACGGCGGCGGGACGAGCTGGGGGGGCTGACCGCTGACTTCAACCTCATGACCGAGAAGCTTCAGGCCTTCTTCCAGGACGCGAATCTGCAGAAGGACAATCTCGTCCGGACGATCGGCTCCCTCCAGGAAGGCCTGGCCGTGCTGGATCGGGACGGCCGCATCATCCTGGCCAACGACTCCTTCCGTGACTTGATCCGCGACCAGGGATCCGAAGGCCGGTACTTCTGGGAAGTCCTGCGACGGCCGGCCCTGCGCGACCTGGTCGAGAGGGTCCGGGCCGAAAAAGGAGTCCTGCGCCGCGAGATCCGGCTGGATGAGCGAAGCTACCTCTGCACCCTCAGCTACCTGCCCCGGCAGGACGGCATCGCCCTCTTGCTGCAGGACCTGACCGAGATGCGCCGGGTCGAGGACATCAAGAAGGACTTCGTGGTCAACGCCTCGCACGAGCTGCGGACTCCGGTCGCGGCCGTGCTGGGCGCGGTCGAGCTTCTGGAGGCCGAGCCCGATCCGGCCCGCTCGGCCGCGGCGATGGACATCCTCAAGCGTAATGCCGGCCGCCTGGCCGGGATCGTGGACGACCTTCTCAAGCTGGGCGAGCTGGAGGATCGGGGCTTCCGTCCCGAGATGCGGACGGTCACCGGGGCCGATCTGGCCGAGCGGGTCCTGCCGCTCTACCGTCCCAAGGCGGAAGCCAAGGGCCTGGACCTGCGGCTGGAGATCGAGCCCGGCCTGCCGGCCTTCGCCGCCGACCCCGACCTGATGGAGCGCCTGCTCTTCAACCTGATCGACAACGCCGTCAAGTACACCGACAAGGGCCGGATCGTCCTGGCCTTCCGCCGGGAGGCGGGGGAGATCGTCATCGAGGTCTCCGACACAGGCCCCGGCGTCCCGCCGGAGCATCAGGCCCGGATCTTCGAGCGCTTCTACGTCGTCGATAAGTCGCGCTCCCGCCGGCTGGGCGGAACCGGCCTCGGCTTGGCCATCGCCAAGCATGTGGTCGGACTGCACGGCGGGACGATCGCCCTGACCAGCGAAGAGGGGCGGGGCACGAAGTTCACGGTCCGCATCCCGGCCGAGCCGGCGCGGCCGGCCCAGGGTTGAGCCATGACCGCGGCGAGCGGACAGGCCCTTCTGGAGGAAGCTCGGAACGAGGTCATCGGCCGCGACTTCGTCTTTTCCGGCCCTTACGGTCCGAGAAGGATGTTCTACGCCGACTACACCGCCTCCGGGCGGGCCGTGGAGTCGATCGAGGCCCGCCTTCGGGATATCCTGGCCTGCTATGCCAATACCCATACCGAGGACGATTTCTCCGGACGCCGCCTGACCCGGCTCTATCATGCCGCCCTCGACCTCATCCGGCGCCAGGTCAACGCCGGTCCCCAGGGCAAGGTCCTGCCGGCCGGGGCCGGCTCCACCGGAGCCTTGAAGAAGCTCCTGGAGATCCTGGGCGTCTATGTCGCCCCGGTTTTCCGGGAGAGGATCGCGGCCGTCGGGACGCTGGCCGAAGCTCTCGATCGGACTCGGCCGGTAGTCTTCATCGGCCCCTACGAGCACCACACCAACGAGCTGATGTGGCGGGAGGCCTTCGCCGAGGTCGTGGTGGTGGGGCTGGACGAACGCGGACGCATGGACCTCGGCGATCTGGAGCGCAAACTGGCCGATCCCCGCTTCCAGAGCCGCAGGCGCTACGGCTCGTTCTCGGCCGGCTCGAATATCACCGGNNGTGGCCCGCCTCTGCCACGCCCACGGCTGCCCGGTCTTCTTCGATTTCGCTGCGATCGCTCCCTACACGGCCATCGACATGAACCGCGACCGAGAGGCCTATTTCGACGCCGTCTTCTTCTCGCCCCACAAGTTCCTGGGCGGACCGGGAGCGGCCGGGCTGCTGGTCATCCATGAGAACCTCTACCGGAAGGACCTGCCTCCGACCACGGCCGGCGGAGGAACGGTCGTCTACGTCAGCCGGGAGGGACACGACTTCTCGGACGACATCGAGACCCGGGAGTCGGCCGGAACGCCGCCGATCCTGCAGACCATCCGGGCCGCTTTGGCCATGGACCTCAAGGACCGCATCGGGATCGGGACGATCGAGCGGATCGAAGCCGAATGGCTGGCCCGATTCCGGGCCGGCTTGGCCCGTCTCCCGGGCCTCGAGCCGATCGGCCGGATCGACGATCCCGAAGCCGCCCCAATCGTCTCGTTCAACGTGCGGCACGGGGACAGGATCCTCCATCCCAAGCTGGTGGCCCGCCTTCTCAACGACCTCTTCGGCATCCAATCGCGGGCCGGTTGCAGCTGCGCCGGACCTTATGGCCACCTGCTCCTGGATATCAACCACGACCGCTCCCTGCGCTACCGCGAGGCCATCCGCTGCGGCTATCAGGGCGTCAAGCCGGGCTGGGTCAGGGTCAACCTCCACTACATCTTCAGCCCGGAGGACGTGGACTTTCTGCTGGCGGCTTTGGAATTCCTGGCCCGGCGGGGGGCCGAGTTTCTGCGGGTCTACGCTTTCGACCGGGCCACGGGCGAATGGCGGCACCGGGACAAGGCCGAAGACTTGCCGAGCCTGGAGGACCTGCTTGCACCGGCCGCCAAGGAAGATCCCGTCCTGGCCCTGCCGGAGGCCCGGGCCCGCTACCTGGCCGAGGCCGAGGCCGAAGCGGAACGGCTGTCGGCCTGGGGGCCGGCCGTCTACGCCCAAGATCCCGAGGAGATCGAGAGCCTCAAGTTCTTCCGCTACATCCTGGCCCGCTAGGGTCCCGTCTCATCAATTCCCATCCCATCCAATCCCATAATCTCCTTGGAGCATTTTGGGGACTTAGTTCTGGAATTTCCGAGACGCACAACTCGATCTGGGGCGGAGCCTCGAACTGTGGTAGAATGCCGCCTTTCATCGCCGAACGGGAGATACGCCATGCCTACGCTCAACGTCGACGGCCAGTCCGTCGAGCTCAATGAAGAAGGATTTCTGGCCGTTCCGGAATGCTGGACCGCCGCCATCGCCGCCGCCCTGGCCAAGCAGGAGGAGGGTCTGGAGAGCCTGACCCCCGAGCACTGGAAGGTCATCGACTTCATCCGGAATTTCTATGTGGAGACCCAGATGGCCCCCATGGTCCGCAAGGTCTGCCAAGCCTCGGGCTTCACCCTCAAGCACATCTATGAGCTGTTTCCCTCCGGCCCGGCCAAGGGCGCCTGCAAGCTGGCCGGACTGCCCAAGCCCGACGGCTGCGTCTGAGGGGCCGCCCGCCTAGTTGTGCGTTTCGGAAATTCATGGACCAAGTCCTTAACAGGCCGGACGCACAACCGCCGGGGAGTATGAGGGGGGCGGCGAGGCCCCCCTCAGGGGGTCAGCGGAGCGCCGAGGGGGGAGCATCTCCCCCCTGGAAGTGTCCCGTCTCCAAGGAGATTATGGGAATGGTATTTATGAGACGGGACACTAGCGGCGGGCCGGAGTGGATGCGATCTCGGCCACGGCCGCGATCGCCGCGTCGATGTGGGCCTCGGTATTGAAGGGCCCAATCCCGAACCGCACGGCGCCGTGGATCTTATCCGTACCCAGCTGTTCGTGAACCAGGGGAGCGCAATGCAGGCCGGTCCGGCAGGCGATGTTGTGGTCGACGTCCAGCATCGTGCCGACGTCGGCCGCGTCCATGCCCTCGACATTGAAGGCCAGGACCGCGATGTGGTCGGTGAGATCGTCCGCACAGTAGAGCTTGATCCTGTCGATGCGGCGAAGCCCTTCGACAAGCCTCCCCAGCAGGGCCATCTCCCGATGGTGGATCGTCTCCAAGCCCTGCTTTCGGATCCACTCCACGCCGGCGTGAAGCCCGGCGATGCCCATGATGTTGGGTGTGCCGAACTCCAGGCGGTAGGGGTATTCCTCCAGGTGCAGATGCTGAGCCGAGCGGACCCCCGTGCCGCCGGCCCGGGTTTGGCGGACTTCCACTCCCTCTCGGACATAGAGTCCTCCGATACCGGTCGGTCCGAGCAGCGACTTGTGGCCGGTGAAAGCCACGGCGTCGAGGTTGTCGGCCTCCATGTCGATCGGGATCTTGCCGGCCGACTGGCTGGCGTCGATGATAAAAAGGACGCCCCGTTCGCGGCAGAGCTTGCCGATGGCCCGGATCGGCTGAACGGTGCCGATGACGTTGGAAGCGTGGTTGACCACCACCAGCTGGGTCTCGGGGCGTAAGCGGGCGGCGATCGCCTCAGGTTCGATGTGCCCGGCGGCGTTGAAGGGGACGTGATCGACCTGGACGCCGTAGTCGCGGGCCATGTGGTAGAGCGGCCGCAGGACGGAGTTATGCTCCAGGGTCGTGGTCACGGCGTGGTCGCCCGGACCCAGCAAGCCGAAGATGAGCAGGTTCAGGGCGTCGGTGGAGTTGTAAGCGAAGCAGAGGCGGTTGAAGTCGCGGCCGTTGAAGAAGGCGGCCATCTGCTTGCGCGTGCCCTCCAGCATCTCCCCGGCTTCCAGGCAGAGGTCGTAGCCGGAGCGTCCGGGATTGACTCCGAATTTACGGTAGAAGTCGCTCATGAAGACATGGACTTCCTCGGGCTTGGGATAGGACGTGGCCCCGTTGTCCAAGAAGATGATCTTGCTGGCGTCGATCATGCCGGCCTCCTCGATCCGCGGAACTCGGGCCGCAGGGCCCGGGCGGAGCCTCCCATACTATGAGAAGCCCGGCCGAAAATCAATCGGCGCAACAGCCGGTGCGCCGGGCGTTTGGAACGCGGGGCCCGGGCCTGTATAATGATCCGTCGGATTCGGGTTGAAAGGACCTCGGGTATGAGTCCCTTCCTGAAAATCGTGGAGAACGAGGTTCAGCTCGTTTGCCTGGCCTTCATGGCCGTCGTCTATGCCGTCCGGATCGTCTGGATTTTCCATTTCCGATCCTCGCGCGAGCGGGGCCTGGCCGAAGGCAGCTCCGTCCGCGGGGCGGGATATGCCCTGGCCGGGGTGGCCATGCCCGGAGTCATGGAGTCGCTCCGGCGAAAGCCGCTCTTCTACGTCCAGTTCGTCATCTTCCACATAGGTGTCGCGGCGGCCATCTCGGCGACCTTCATCATCCCGTATGCGCCGCGGCTGTTCGAGATCCGCCCCGTGGTCCTGGCCTTCCAGGCCGTCATCGGGGCGGCTGCCGTCGTCGGCGTCCTGCGGCTCATCCGCCGGCTCAGGGACCCGCGCCTCCGGGCCGTCAGCAAGCCCGACGACTACGCCGCCATCATCCTCATGATCCTCTTCTTTGCGGCCGGCGTCCTGGCCGTCCCCAACCGCTGGCAGCAGAGCGAAGCGCCCCTGATCGCCTTCTTCGCCCTGACCGCCTTTTTCCTGGTCTATGTTCCGTTCTCCAAGATCGGCCATTACCTCTACTATCCGTTCATTCGGTGCGATCTCGGCCGGAGCCTGGGGCATCGCGGCGTCCTGCCGCCCGCTCGGAGAGGTCATCCGCCTGCCGCATCGGACCGCCGGGCTGCCGGGAGGACGTCATGAAGAGCGCCTCGAAGCCCCGTTCCCGCCAGGTGATGGACTTCCCCCTCGACGTCCGGACGCAGGAAAAAGCCAAGACGGACAAGGCTCCCTGCGTAGCCTCGGGCCGGCTGGCCACCTATGCCCCTGACGGCCGCAACGTCGAACGCTTCCTGGCCCTGCTGTCCCGCCGGATGAACCGCCACATTGCGGTCTCGATGATCGGCTGCGTCCACTGCGGCCTGTGCGCCGATTCCTGCCACTATTCCCTCGTCTTCCCCGACGATCCCCAGATGACCCCGGTGGCCAAGGCCGATCGCATCCGCAAGATCTTCAAGCGTCATAGCGACTGGACGGGCCGCATCGTCCCCTGGTGGGTGGGCGCCAAGAGCCCGGCCGACGACGCGGATCTGAACGAGCTCAAGAACGTGGCCTTCGGGCTGTGCAGCGCCTGCCGGCGCTGCACCTTCAGCTGCCCTATGGGCGTGGATACGGGAGGTCTGGTCCGCTTCACCCGGGGGCTCCTGACCGCGGTGGGCATCGTCCCGGAGGGGATCTTCAACGTCAGCCGCGATCAATGGGATACCGGCAACCAGATGGGCGTCCAGGAGGACGACTACCTGGAAACGCTGGCCTGGATGCGGGACGAGGCCCGGACCGAGCTGGGGGACGACAGTCTCGACATCCCCGTGGACAAGGAAGGCTGCGACTTCCTGTACGCCATCAACCCGCGGGAGATCAAATTCGATCCCCGCTCGATCGGTCAGGCAGCCAAGATCTTCCACTTGGCCGGCGAATCCTGGACCATGCCCCGCTGGGGCTGGGATAACACCAGCTTCGGCCTCTTCTCCGGCGACGACGCCCTGGGCGCTTATATCGCCAACAACGTCTATGAAGCCGCGGTCCGCCTGAAAGCCAAGCGCCTCGTCATCTCCGAGTGCGGTCACGGCTTCCGCGCAACCCGATGGGAGGGTTACGGCTGGGCCCGGCGGGACCAGGATGTTCCTTCCGAGTCGGTGGTCGTCACCCTGGAGAGGTGGCTTCGGGAGGGCCGCCTCAAGGTGGACAAGTCGCGCAACATGCTGCCCGTGACCTTCCACGACTCCTGCAACGTCGCCCGCTCGAGCGGGTTGACCGAAGAGCCGCGCCGGGTGCTGAAGCGGGTCTGCGCCGACTTTCGGGAGATGACTCCCAACCGGACGGAGAACTACTGCTGCACGGGCGGCGGCGGCCTCTTGTCCATGGCCGAATATCGGCCGGTCCGGCTCGAAGCCGCCGCCATCAAGGCCCGCCAGATGGAGGCGACAGGGGCCAAGCTGGTCTGCACCATGTGCCACAACTGCATCGACGGGCTGAACGACGTCATCAAGCACTACAATCTGGACATGAAGGTCGTCCAGATCCTCGAGCTGGTCGATACGGCCCTGATCCGATAGGCGGGATGATATGAGGATTCACCTCGGCTGGGGCAGCAACCTGGGCGACAGGTACGCGGCCTGGGCCCGAGCCCGCGAGTCCCTCGGCTGCGGCGGAGCCCGGGTCGTCCGGGAGTCGTCCATCTGGCGGACCGAGCCGGTCGGCCTGCGGGACCAGCCCTGGTTCCTCAACGGGGCCGTCGAAGTGGAGTCGGACCTCACGCCCTGGCAATTGCTCCGGTTGGCCAAATCGATCGAGGTCTCCCTGGGCCGTCTTCCGGGGCCGAGGAACGCGCCCCGGCCGCTCGACATCGACATCCTGCTGATGGGCGAGACCGTGCTGCGCACGCCGGACCTGGCCATACCCCACCCCCGCCTGCACGAGCGCCGCTTCGCCCTGGCCCCGCTGGCCGAGATAGCGCCGCGGGCCGTGCACCCGGTCTTCAAGCTGACCGTCCGTGAGCTTCTCCGCCGCTGCCCCGACACCTCCGAAGCGCGGTCCGTCGGGCGGGCCGAGTCGGACGGCAATCCTCCGCGGCGTTGACAGGTCGGTGGGCTCGAGGCTAGAGTGCTTTCCTGAGCCATGAAAAAGATCGCTTCGCTCTTCATCGCCCTGGGGATCCTGACGGCCGCCGGGGCGGCCCAAACGTCCTTCCGCGGCCGCGTCCTCTCGCTCGACGGCCGGCCGGTGGCCGGCGCCGAAATCGAGATGACGGGCGGAGCGGCGGTCAAGGTCGTGACCGACGCCGAGGGGGCCTTCGTCCTGGAGGCTCCGCCGTCCTCGCGGATCCNNCCTTCACGTCCGTCACCCGAGCCATTATGCGGAAACGATCACCGTCGACGCCACCGGGTCCGGCGAAGTCATCGTCCGGCTGACGCCGCTCATCCGCCAGAGCCGGGAGATCTCGGTCACCGCGCTGCGCTACCCCGAGCCTTTGTCCAAGACTCCCGCCGCCCAGACGGTCGTCTCGTCCGATGTTCTCTCCGAACGGATGTCCTCCAACATCACCGAAGCTCTGTCGGCAGTCGCTGGAGTGACCCCTCTCGGCTCCGGCGGCTTCTCCCTCGTGCCTTCGATCCGCGGCCTGGCCCGCGGCCGCATCCTCCTGCTGCTGGACGGATGCCGCATCGCCAGCGACAGGAGGACGGGACCCAGCGCCTCCTTTGTCAGCCCCGAAGACCTGGATCGGATCGAGGTCCTGCGCAGCCCGTCCTCGATCTTCTACGGCTCTGACGCCGTCGGCGGCGTCGTCCAGATGTTCACCGCCGATCCCCCCGATGAGAAAGGGATCCACGGCCGTCTCCACGCCGGCTACGGATCGGTCAACCAGGAAGCCTCCTATGGCCTGAGCCTGGCGGGCCGCCAAGGCGCCTGGGGCTTCACTCTCTCGGGGCAGGGTCTGGGAGCGGATGACTACCGCTCTCCCTCGGGCGAGGTCCTCCAATCCCAGTACGACCAGAAGAGCTTGACGGGGAAGATCGTCCATGAGACGGAAGCCAGGGCCGTGAGCCTGGGCTGGCTCCTGGCCAGGGGGACGGACATCGGCAAGCCGACCCAGACCAGCGCCAGCAAGCCGACCTGGTATCCGCGCGAGAATCAGAATCTGATCCATCTCTCCTGGCGGGAGAAAGCTTTCGCCGGAGGAGAGCTTGCGTTCGGCGCCTACGCCAATCCCAACTTTCTGGAGACCCGAGCCCAAACCATCACGGCCTCCGACGGCGTCTCCAAGGACTCCTTGAGTCGGACCGAGAGCACCGAAGTCGGAGCCCATCTGGCGTATGTCCGACGGTGGGGGCGATCGCTCCGTCTGACGGCGGGGGGGGATTACTTCGGACGCCGGGGCGCGGCCGCCGCCCTGAATGAGGATTCCTTCGACGCCCTGGGATCGCTGAGCAAGAGCTATGAGGAGACGTCCTACGATCGGGGCCGGCGGCGCGACCTGGGCCTCTTTCTCTCGGCCGACTTCACCGGCCTGCGCCGGCTCGACCTGGTCGGCGGCCTGCGCTGGGACTCGATCGTCCAGTCCGCGCATCCTGGGGGAGGGGAGACGGAGCTCAGCAGCCGGCGGACGCCGCTGACCGGATTCCTGGCCGCATCCTACGAGCTGTCTTCCCGGCTCATAGCCTTCGTCGATGCGGCCACGGCCTACCGGACGCCCGGCCTGGGAGAGCTCTTCTACACCGGCATCACGGGACGCGGCTGGATCATCGCTCAGCCGGGCCTGACGCCCGAGAGGAGCCGGAACGCCAACGCCGGACTGAAATGGATCGGGGAGCGCGTCTTCGCCGCGGCCTACGCCTTCCAGTACGACATCGACGGGATGATCGACCGGATTTTAGTCGCCCCCCAGACCACCACCTACCTGAACGTCGATCAAGTCCGGCTCCGGGGCCTGGAGATCGAAGCGGAAGTCCATCCTTCATCCTCCTGGATGGTCTTCGCGGCTTTTTCCTGGATCGACGGCCGCAGCCGGGCCAACGGGGCGGCCATCAACGACGTCCCTCCGGTCCGCCTGAACCTGGGCGGCCGGATCTTCTTGGGCCGCTTCTCCGCCGAGCTCGATGCCTACCTCCAAGCCCGCAAGTCCGAGCCCGGCCCGGCCGAGATCACTCTGCCCTCCTACAGCGTCTTCAGCCTCAAGGCCGACTGCTATCTGCATCCCATCCGTCTCTTTCTCGTCGCCGGGAATCTCGGCAACGCGGCCTACATCGGGCGGCCCGATCCCGACGCCACACTGGAGCCGGGACGGGGGGTCAAGATCGGCGCCAGCTGGAGCTTTTAAAAAGCGTCGGGAATGTGGCGGACGGTGAAAGATTCATCCGCCTCGACGTCGATGGCCACGACGTCGAAGCGGCAGAAAGGGGAGCCCCAGCCTCGATCGTAGAGGAAAGCCTCGGCGATGCGGCGGATCTGCCTTTGCTTGCTTGGCGTGACGGCCTCTTCCGGCGGCCCGCACTCGGGGCCGGTCCGGGTCTTGACCTCGACGAAAACGAGGGTCTCGCCGTCCCAGGCGATGATGTCGATCTCGCCGCGCATGGCTCGGAATCCCCGCTCGATGATCCGGAAGCCGCGGGCTTCCAGGAAGCGGGCGGCTTCCTCCTCGCCCAGCCGGCCTAGGCGGCGCCGGTCGTCTTGATGATCTTCCACCGGACGCCGTCCTTGGTGTCCTCGAGCTGGACGCCTTCCGCCAGGAGCTCGGCCCGGATGGCGTCGGCCTGGGCGAAGTCGCGGGATTTGCGGGCAGTCTCGCGGGCCTCGATCCGGGCTCGGATCGAGGCCTCGATCTCGGCCGCGCCGCCGCGGGCGGGCAGGACGGCCAAGACGGCATCCATCCTATAGAGGCTCTCTTCCAGCGCGGCCGCATCCCCGGTGCCGAGTCGGTTTTCCTTGATGAGGAGATGGCCTTGACGGACCAAGTCGTACACGGCGGTCAGCGCCTGGGAGATGTTGAGGTCGTCTTCCAGTCCGGCCAGGAACGCGGCCTCGGCCCCGGCCGCAATCCGGACCGACTCCTCTCGGCGGCCTTGGGGGAAGGTCCGGGTCTTCAGCTCGAAGAGGAAGTCGGTGATGCGCTTCAGTCCGGCCGCCGCTTGGTCCAGAGCTTCGAAAGTGAAGTTGAGGCCGCGGCGGTAGTGGGTCCCGATGAGGAAAAAGCGGAGGACGGACGGATCGACGCCGCGGGCCGCCAGGCTGTCCAGGGTCTGAACGTTGCCCTTGGATTTGGCCATCTTTTCCCCATCCATGACGAGGTGGTGGCAGTGAAGCCAGGTGCGGACAAAAGGCTGCCCGGTCAGGGCCTCGGATTGGGCGATCTCGTTCTCGTGGTGNNTCATGGCCGAGCATTCGATGTGCCAGCCGGGACGTCCGGCGCCGAAGGGGGCGTCCCAGGACGGCTCGCCCTCCTTGGGCGCCTTCCAAAGGGCGAAGTCGCGGGCGCTGTCCTTTTCGTACTCGTCGGACTCCAGGCGGGCTCCAACGCGCTCGGTGGTCCGCAGGTCCTCGGTCCTCATGCCGGACAACCGGCCGTAGGCGGGGAACCTGTCGATGGCGAAGTAGATGGAGCCGTCTTGGCGATAGGCGAAGCCTTTGTCGAGCAGGCCCTGGATGAGGACGATCATCTCGGGGATGTGCTGCGTCGCCCGCGGATAAACGTCGGCCGGCTCGATGCGCAGCGTTCGGAGACCGGCCATGAACTGGGCGATATAGGGCTCGGTGTAGGCGTCCAGGGACAGGCCGCACTCCCCGGCGTTGCGGATGGTCTTGTCGTCCACATCGGTGATATTCATGACGTGGCGGACCCGGAAGCCGGCCAGCCTCAGGGAGCGCTTGAGGAGGTCCTCGAAGATGTAGGACCGGTAATTGCCGATGTGAGGAGTGTCGTAGACCGTCGGGCCGCAGGTGTAAAGGCCGACCCGGCCGGGAACGAGGGGCTCAAAAGGCTCGATACGGCCGCCTAGGGTGTTGTGGAAGGAGAACATGGCGGCCTCATTATAAGAAGGCATCAGGAAAAAGGGAAGCCCGGCCTTGTCGGAACGCGTTCCGATATGTCATAATCCGCTCTAAGCCGTTCACTCGTCCGAACAGGACCTAAGGAAGCCAACATGTCCAACGTCATCGGAGTCCGGCGCGAGGACAAGAATCGCTGGGAGCGCCGCGTTCCTCTCATCCCCAGCCACATGCGCGATCTCCGCCAGGAGCAGGGCCTGAGCTTCATCGTGCAGCCGTCCGCCATCCGCATTTTCCGCGACGAAGATTACCGCATGGAGGGCGTGCCGGTGGAGGAGAGCCTGTCGCCTTGTTCGGTTGTCCTGGCGGTCAAGGAGATTCCCATCCCGCTGCTCGAGGAAGGGAAGACCTATCTCTTCTTCTCCCATACCATCAAGGGTCAAGCCCACAACATGCCCATGCTCCGCCGCCTGATGGAGCTTGGCTGCACCCTGCTCGACTACGAGAAGATCACCGATGAGCAGAACCGCCGTCTGCTGTTCTTCGGCCGCCAGGCCGGCCAGGCCGGGATGGTGGACACCCTCTGGGCCCTCGGCCGGAAGCTGGAGGCCGAGGGAACGTCCAGCCCCTTTTCCGGCCTTCTCCAGACCTACCACTATACCAGCCTGGTCGAGGCCAAGGAGGAGATCGCCGAGGCCGCCCACGCCATCCGCACGGATGGACTGCCTGAGGCCCTCGTCCCGTTCATCTGCGGCTTCACCGGGTACGGCCACGTCTCCCAGGGCGCCCAAGAGATCTTCGATCTCCTGCCCATGGAGGAAGTGCCGCCGGAGCGGTTCGGGTCCTTCCTGAGGCAAAAGAACTATTCCGCCCACCGGGTCTACAAGACCGTCTTTAGGGAGGAGCATTTGGTCCGTCCGCGCAGCCCGCGGCGGCTGTTCGCGCTCAAGGACTACTACGAGAGCCCGGCCGCCTACGAGCCGCTTCTGGAGGCCTACCTGCCGCATCTGACGCTGCTGCTGAACGGCATCTATTGGGCCCCGGCCTACCCCCGCTTCCTCAGCAAAGGCTTCCTGAAGGAGCTCTTTGCCGCGCCCGGTCAGCCCCGCCTGCGGGTTGTCGGCGACATCTCCTGCGATGTCGAAGGCGGTGTGGAGGCTACCCTGCGCTCAACCGACCCGGCCGATCCCGTCTTTGTCTACGATCCGGTCACGGATACCGCCCGCTCGGGATTCGAAGGCCGGGGGCCGGCCATCATGGCCGTGGACAACCTCCCGGCCGAGATTCCCCTGGAATCGTCGGTCTTCTTCAGTCAGGCCCTGAAGGCCTTCCTGCCGGCCCTGGCCAAGGCCGACTTCAGCCGCGACGAGGGCGGGGCCGATCTTCCCGCGCCCCTGCGGCGGGCCATGATCCTGTGCCGCGGCCGCCTGACCCCGACCTTCGCCTACTTGCGGGAATTCCTGGACCGGGAATCCCTCCCGGAGGACCATCATGCCTGATATCCTCGTCCTCGGCGCCGGCTTTGTAGCCGGGCCTTTCATCCGCGCCCTGCTGGAGCGGGACAACGTTCGTATTCGAGTCGGCGATCTGGAGCCCGACAAGGCAGCCGCCCTGGCCGGATCTCACCCCCGGGCCTCCTCCTTCGGACTCGATCTGCGGGACCAAGCGGCCCTGGAAATCGAGGTGGCCGGAGCCGACCTGGTGGCCAGCCTCGTGCCTTATGCCTTTCACCCCGTGGTGGCCCGAGCCTGCCTGCGGCGCGGCAAGCACATGGTCACCACGTCCTATGTCAGCGAGGCCATGCGGGCCCTGGACGAGGAGGCGCGCAGGGCCGACGTGGCCTTGATCAACGAGGTCGGCCTGGATCCCGGCATCGATCACATGGAAGCCATGCGGCTCATCCATGCCGCCCAGGCGGACGGCGGGACGATCATGGGCTTTACCTCCTTTTGTGGAGGCCTGCCTGCTCCCGAGGCCAACGACAATCCTTTCGGATACAAGTTCTCCTGGTCGCCGCGCGGCGTCCTCCTGGCCGGGACCAACGAGGCCCGCTACCTCAAGGACGGCCGGGAAGTCTATATCCCGGGCGGCGATCTCTTCGACCATTTCGAAATCCAGACCGTGCCCGGCCTCGGCCGCCTGGAAGCCTATCCGAACCGCAACTCCCTGCCGTATCTCGATCTCTACGGCATCGCCGGGGCCCGGACGATGTTCAGAGGAACCTACCGCTATCCCGGCTGGTGCCGGACCTTGAAGGCCCTGGCCGCCCTCGGATATCTCGGCCGGGAGGATCGCCGCCTGGCCGGATGGAGCGCCCGGGACCTGACTCTGGCCCTGGCCGGATCCCCGTCCGGAATCGACGCGAGGACCGCGGCGGCGGCCCGCTTGGAGACCCCGCCGGAGTCGGATGTGCTGGAGCGGATGGCCTGGCTGGGGCTGTTCGGGGACGAGCCCCTCGGGATGGAGAACGGATCGCCGCTCGATGTCTTGGAGCGGCTGATGCTGGGCCGCCTCCGATACCGGCCGGGGGAGAGGGACATGATCCTTCTCCGGCATGTCCTCGAGGTCCGCACCCGGACGGGCGGCCTCGAACGCGTCGTCTCGACCTTGGTCGATTACGGACAGCCGGACGGCGACTCCTCGATGTCGCGCACGGTCGGGCTGCCGGCGGCGGCGGCGGCCGGGCTTCTGCTCGACGGAAAGCTCCGCAGCCGCGGCGTGCTCGTTCCCGTGCAGCCCGAGATTTACGGGCCGATCCTGGCCGACCTGGCCCGGCGGGGCATCGCTTTCCGCGAGGAGCGGTCGGGGACCGCCTGAGGCGCGCCGCGCTTTCCGGCGGACGGGACGGGACGAAGCGGTTTGCGCATCGCTTGATCCCCGACTATAATGAGCCTCGAATCCCGATGCCTCAATCCGGCCTGCGCGATAAGGACCGCCTCGTCCTGCGGACGATCGTCGAGGTCTACCTGAGGTCCGGCCAAGCCGTCTCCTCCGGAGCCGTCCACGGCCGGGGGGTCTCGGATGATTCGCCCGCCACGATCCGCAACATCATGGTCAAGCTGGAGCAGATGGGCTACCTCGCCCAGCCGCATGCCTCGGCCGGCCGCGTCCCGACCGACCAGGGCCTGCGCTTCTATGTCAAGGCCCTGCTCGAGAACAGGTCCCGAAGCCAGGAGGAGCCGGGCCCGCCGGTCGAGGATTTGGCCGCCCGGCCGGGGGACTTCAACGCTCTGCTCGACGGGGCCTCGCGGATCCTGGCCGACGGATCCGACAGCGTCGGCTTCGTCCTCTCGCCCCGGGTCTCGCGGATCAACTTTCAGCACCTGCGCTTCGTCAAGATCGGCGAAGCCAAGGTCATGGTCATCCTGGTCACGACCTTCAACATGGTCCTGACCGAGATCGTCCCGGCCCGGGTTTACTTCACCCAGGCCGAGCTGGACCGCGCCTCGCAGTATATCAACCAGAGCTTCGCCGGAAAGAGCTTGACCACGGTCCGCGACTTCCTGCTGCGGGATCTGCCGCGAGCCAAATCCCAGTTCGACCAGGCGTACGCGCGGCTGATGTCACTGCTGGAGGCCTCGGTGGCCCAGGAGGACAGCGAACCGCCCCTGATCGTCCAGGGCGCCTCCCGCCTGGTCGGCAAGTTCGAGGAAGCCGAGCAGGGCGTCCTGCGCGACCTCCTGCGCAATTTCGAGGAGAAGGCGTCCCTGGCCCGCCTGCTCTCGGACTTCATCGCCCTGGACCGGGTCAAGGTTCTGATCGGCGACGAGGCCAACGCGCCCCAGATCTCTGAATGCACGCTCATCCTGTCGCCCTACGGGGACGAAAACCAGGTCCTGGGCACGCTCGGGATCATCGGGCCCAAGCGGCTGCCTTATCAGAAGATCATCCCCCTGGTCGACCGTGTGGCCGCCAAGCTGAGCCGGACGATCAGTCGAAAATTCTCTTGAGGTCAAACCAGAATGTCGAGCCAAGAAGACGACCGCAAACCGGGAAGCGCCGCGGAGCCTGTTGAATTTCCGCCAGCGGCGGAGCCCGAGGTCCCGGAGCCGACGGAGGCCGATCCCGAGAAGCCGGCCGGAGAATTCGAGGCCGGCCGCCACGGGCGCAAGCGGCATGCCGAGGATCTCGAGGAGGCGCGGCGCGAGATCGCCCTGCTCAAGGACCGGTACCTTCGAACGGCGGCCGAGATGGACAACCAGCGCAAGCGGCTGGACCGGGAGAAGTCCGAGCATTACCAATACGCCCTGTCCGATCTCCTCAAGGAGCTTCTGACGGTCGTCGACAACTTCGAGCGGGCCCTGGCCTCGGGCGATGAGGCCGACCCGGAAGCTTTCCGGGAGGGCATCGGGCTCATCCACAAGCAGATGCTCGACTTCCTGTGCAAGCGTGGGGTGACGCCGATCGAAGCCGGGAGCGATCTCTTCGATCCCGCCATCCAGCAGGCCATCGTCACGGTCGAGTCGGCCGAAACGGACGAGCCGCGGGTGGCCGAGGAGCTGCAGAGGGGCTATCGCCTGCATGACCGCCTCCTGCGTCCGGCCTTGGTCAAGGTTCTGGTTCCCAGGAAGGACTGACATGGAGCCGCGGATCGGCATCGACCTGGGCACAACCTACTCCTGCCTGGCCGGAATGGTCGAAGGCGGAGCGGTGGTCATCCCCAACCTGGAAGGCGCTCAGACGACGCCCTCGATGGTCTGCCTGACGTCGGCGGGGGAGACCCTGGTCGGGAACCTGGCCCTGCGCCAGGCTCTGACCAATCCGGAGCGGACCCTGTTCGCCGTCAAGCGGCTGATCGGCCAGAAGTTCCGCTCGGCTCGTGTCCAGGAGGCGCGGCACCGCCTGCCGTACGCCTTGGCCGAAGCCGCCAACGGCGACGTCCTGATCCAGGTCGGGGAGCGGCCGGTCACCCCCCAGGAAGTCGCGGCCCTCGTTCTGGGCTATCTTAAGAAAAGCGCCGAGACCTTTTTCGGGACGGCCGTGCGGGAGGCCGTGATCACCGTGCCGGCCCACTTCGACGACAACCAGCGCCAGGCGACCAAGGATGCGGCGATCCTGGCCGGGCTGGACGTCCTGCGGATCATCAACGAGCCGACGGCGGCCAGCCTGGCCTACGGTCTGCACCGCCGGAGGACCGGCCGGGTGGCCGTCTTCGACATGGGCGGCGGGACCTTCGACGTCACTCTCCTCGAAATCAGCGACGGCGTCTTTCACGTTCTGGCCACGGCCGGCGATTCCTATCTCGGCGGCGAGGATTTCGATCAGCGGCTGGTCGACTGGATCCTGGAGGAATTCCGCAAGGAGACGCAGGAGGATCTCAGCCGCGACAAGTACGCCCTGCAGCGGATCAAGGAGGCGGCCGAGAAGGCCAAGCGCGAGCTGTCCTTCACCCACGAGTCCGAGGTCAATCTGCCGTTTCTGGCCTCCGCCCCGTCCGGCTCCCGTCACCTGCGACGGACCCTGACCCGGCCCTTGCTCGAGGAGCTGACGGGGGACTTGGTCGAGAAGGCCTTCCCGATCATAAGGCGGGTCCTGGGTGAGGCCGGCCTGCGGCCGGACGAGGTCGAGACGGTCCTCCTGGTCGGCGGACAGACCCGCATGCCGCTGCTGCGCCGCCGGGCGGCGGATTTCTTCGGCCGGACGCCTGACGACCATCTCAACCCGGACGAAGGGGTGGCCCTGGGCGCCGCCATCCAGGCCGGCATCTTGGCCGGGGAGATGTCCGAAATCGTCCTGCTCCTGGACGTGACCTCGCTGTCGCTGGGCATCGAGACGGAGCGGGGCGGCTTCGAGAGGATCATCGACAAGAACTCCACCCTGCCCGTCCGCAAGACCAAACCCTTCACGACGGTCGAGGACGGGCAGAGGCGGGTGCGCATCCATGTCCTGCAGGGGGAGAGCCCCATGGCCGGCGAAAACGCCTCGCTGGGCATGTTCGATCTGGTCGGGATCGCCCCGGCCGGCGCCGGAATCCCCCAGATCGATGTGACCTTCGAGATCGACGCCAACGGCATGGTCCGGGTCTCGGCCCGCGATACGGCCTCGGGCCGTGAGCAGAAGATGGTCGTTGAGCCGGCGGCGGGGCTGTCGGGAGCGCAAAAGAAGGAGATCATGGAGCGGGTTGCGGCCCGGAAGACAAACGATGACCAAACGCGATTACTATGAAGTCCTGGGCGTCCCCCGTCAGGCGGGCGCCGACGAGATCAAGAAGGCTTTCCGAAAGGCGGCCCTGCGCGACCACCCCGACCGCAATCCCGGGGACAAGGCCGCCGAGGATCGCTTCAAGGAGGCGGCCGAAGCTTACAGCGTCCTGGGTGATCCGGAGAAGCGGGCCGCCTTCGACCGATACGGACATGAGGGCCTGCGCGGAGAGAGCTTTCAGGGTTTCAATTCCTCGATGTTCGAGGACTTCGAGGACATCCTGGGCAACTTCTTCGGCTTCAATTTCGGCTTGGGCGACCTCTTCGGCGGCCGTCGGGGCCGGGCTCAGGCCCGCGGCCAGGACCTGGCCCTGGAAATCGAGGTCAGCCTGGAGGAGGCGGCGGCCGGAACGGAGAAGGATATCGCCCTCGATCGGGCTGAGTCCTGTCTATCCTGCCGCGGCTCCGGGCTCAAGCCGGGCACGCACAAGACCTCCTGCCCGGCCTGCGGCGGACGCGGCAAAACCCGCCATCAGAAGGGCTTCTTCGTCATGACCGAGACCTGCTCCCGATGCCGGGGCGAGGGGGAGATCATCGCCTCGCCTTGCGAGGACTGCCGCGGCAGCGGGGTCAAGCGGGCCAAGAAAGACCTTCGGGTCCGCATCCCGGCCGGCATCGACACGGGGACGCGGCTGCGGCTGACCGGTGAGGGCGAGGCGGGCGAACGCGGCGCTCCCAACGGGGATCTCTTTGTGGGCATCCGCATACGGCCGCACGATTTCTTCACTCGTCAGGACGCCCACCTGTCCTGTGAGGTGGCCCTGACCTTCGCCCAGGCGGCGCTCGGTCTCAGCTTGGAAGTGCCCCTTCTCGGGGGAGCCTCCGAAAAGCTCAAGATACCCCCGGGAACCCAGTCAGGCTCGATCTTCCGGATCAAGGGGCAGGGTGTGCGCGAGCTGAACAGCCGTCGTCCCGGCGACCTCTTCGTCCGGATCCAGGTCCAGACCCCGTCGGACCTGAGCCGGGAGGAGAAATCCCTGCTCAAGCAGCTGGCGGCCTTGCGGCGCGAGTCCCTCGAAACGATGGATCCCGAGGCCGTGCGGAAGGCCAAGCCGGCCGCGGCCAAGGATGAGCGGTGACCGCGAACCTGTTTTTCCTTGAGAAGGCCCGGCTGGCCGGGACCGACTGCCTCCTGGAAGGCCCCGAGCACCACCATCTGGGCCGTGTGGCCCGGATCCGCCCCGGCCAGGAGGTCTGGCTCTTCGACGAGGAGGGCGGCAAGGTTCAAGCCCGGGTGGAGTCGGTCGGCCCGGAGCGGACCCGCTTGTCCCTGGGCCGCCGCATCCCTCCCGGCCGGTCGGGGCCGTGCATCACCCTGGCTCAGGGGATGCTGAAGGCCAAGGCTTGGGACGATGTCGTCTCCGGAGCGGTGGAATGGGGAGTTGCCGTCCTGCGCCCCGTTCTGGCCTCGCGGACCGTGGTCCGCTTGGAAGGGTCGGAGGAGCGGAAGATCGGACGCTGGCGGCAGGTCGCCCTGGCCGCGGCCAAACAGTGCAAGAGCGGCCGTGTGCCCGGCTTGGAGCCGCCGATCCCGCTGGCCGCCTTTCTCTCCGAAACGCGGCCGGAACCCAAGGTCATCCTGGCCGAGCATGGCGGTCGCCTGTTCAAGGAAGTCCTGGCCGATGTTCCCATGCCCCAGAGTCCCGACCTCGACGCCTGGACCCTGCTGGTAGGCCCTGAGGGAGGGTTCGCCGTCCAGGAGCTGGAGGCTGCGACGAAGGCGGGCTACGAGCCTGTCAGCCTCGGTCCCAATATCCTGCGGGCGGAGACCGCGGCTCTCAGCGCCGTTGCCATCCTGATGCACGCGAGGAGCTTCTAAGGTGTTCATGCAGGGCCAGAAGGTGGGCAAGTACGAAATCATCCGCTCCCTGGGCAGCGGGGGGTTCGGCTCGGTCTACCTGGCCAAGGACGTCTGGCTCGACATCAAGGTGGCCATCAAGGTCCCGCACAAGCAGTCGCTGGAGCTGTACAAGCTGCTCAAGGAGCCGCGCCTGCAGGCCGCTCTGGACCACCCCAACATCGTCCGGCTTCTGGCGGCGGAGAAGGTGGACAAGATCTTCTTCTTCGTCATGGAGTACGTCCGAGGACGAACCCTGGAGAAGATCCTACAGAAGGAGAAGACGCTGGACGTGCCGGCGGCGGTCGATATCCTCCGCCAGGTGGCGGCCGGGGTGGAGCACGCCCACAAGAACAAGATCATCCACCGCGACCTGCGGCCGTCCAACATCATGGTCTCCGAGGAAGGCCAGGTCAAGATCACCGACTTCGGCACTTCGGCCTGGCTGCAGAACGTGCCCTATGCCACGACCCGCATCGGTTCGCCGCCCTACATGGCTCCGGAGCAGTTCCTGGGCAAGGCCGGCTTCGCCGCCGACATCTACTCCATGGGCTGCATCCTCTACGAGATGCTCGTCGGCCGGCCGCCGATCTACGATCCCGATCCGTTCAAGATCCTGGAAAAGGCCCAGGAAGGCAAGATCACCCCGCCCCGGATCAAGAACATGCGCATCCCCCGCGAGTTGGACGAGATCATCATGAAATGCCTGGCGGCCAACCTCGAGGACCGCTTCCAGCGGCCGGGCGAGCTGCTGCGGGCCTTGGCCGAGATCCGGGGCGAGAAGCACGCCAAGTCCGAGCTGGACGACATCCTGGGCCGCATCCGGGCCCGCGAGCGCCCGTCCGGCGACCTGTGCTGGAACTGCCGGCGTCCGCTGCCCTTCCGCTCCCGCCACTGCCCCTACTGCGGCGAGACCAGCTGAGGCCCGACGAGCGCTTCCCGATTGACCGGGCCGGGCCGGCCGGGTAAGATGGACCAGGCGGGGAGACTCCCATGCACATCAACGACCTGCTGAAGATCGCCATCGAGATGGACGCCTCCGATGTCCACCTCAAGGCCGGCAATCACCCCCAGTTCCGCGTCCACGGCCTTCTGGTCCCGATGACCCAGCTGCCCAAGCTCGGTCCTGCGGACACCGAGCAGATCGCGGCCCAGATCATGACCGAGACCCAGCGGCGGCGCATGGAGGAAGAGCACGACCTGGACCTGGCCTACAGCCTGCCCGGGTTCGGCCGCTTCCGCGGCAGCATCTACCGCCAGAGGGGCACGCTGGCCGTGGCCCTGCGGATCATCCCCTTCGAGGTCCGCTCCTTCGAAGAGCTGCTCCTGCCGCCGGTGACGGAGAAGATCGCCTCGGCCGAGCGCGGTCTGGTCCTGGTTACCGGCTCGACCGGAAGCGGCAAGACCACCACCCTGGCCTCGATCATCGACTTCATCAACGTCAACCGCTGCCAGCACATCATCACCATCGAGGATCCCATCGAGTACCTGCACCGGGACAAGAAAAGCGTCATCTGCCAGCGCGAAGTGGGCTGCGACGTCCCGTCCTTCGCCCGCGGCCTGAGGGGGGCGCTGCGCGAGGACCCCGACATCATCCTGGTCGGCGAGATGCGCGACCTGGAGACCATTGAGACGGCCATCCTGGCGGCCGAAACCGGGCACCTGGTCCTCAGCACCCTCCACACGCTCGATGCGCCCGAGACGATCAACCGCATCGTCTCGGCCTTCCCTCCCTACCAGCAGCGGCAGATCCGCCTGCAGCTGGCCTCCATCCTGCAGGCCGTCATCTCCCAGCGGCTGGTGCCGCGTCAGGGCGGCAAGGGGCGCGTCCCCGCGGTCGAGGTCCTGCTGGCCACCCCCTACGTCCAGGAGTGCATCCAGGACAGGGAGAAAACCTCCCTCCTCCGCGACGCCCTGGCCGCCGGGACCTCCCAGTACGGCATGCAGACCTTCGACCAGTCGATCTACCAGCTCTACGACAAGGGCTACATCTCCTTCGAGCAGGCCCTGCGTTCCTCGACCAGCCCCGACAACTTCCGCCTCCGGGTCCAGGGCATCCAGTCGACCCAGGACATCGCCCAGGAGGAGATGGAGCGGAGCCTGGCCAGGATGAAGCCGGCCCGCTGATCCAAGGACACGACCATGAACGCCCAGCGCATCCGCGAGACCTTCCTCGACTACTTTGCCGCCCGCGGCCACAAGATCGTAGCCAGCTCGTCCCTCCTGCCCAAAGACGACCCCACTCTGCTCTTCACCAACGCCGGGATGAACCAGTTCAAGTCCGTCTTTCTCGGCCTGGAAACGCGCGGCTACAACCGGGCGGCCTCGGTCCAGAAATGCATGCGGGTCTCCGGAAAACACAACGATCTGGAGCAGGTCGGCCGGACCGTCAAGCACCACACCTTCTTCGAGATGCTCGGCAACTTCTCCTTTGGCGACTACTTCAAGAAGGAGGCGGTCGCCTTCGCCTGGGAGCTGGTCCACGGCATCTTCGGCCTGCCGGCCGACCGGCTCTACGCCACCGTCTACCAGGATGACGACGAGGCCTACGAGCTCTGGCACAAGGGCATCGGCGTTCCGGCCGAGCGCATCTTCCGCTTCGGGAAAAAGGACAACTTCTGGGCCATGGGCGACACCGGCCCCTGCGGCCCCTGCTCGGAACTGCACTTCGATCTCAATCCGGGCCTGGAGGCGGGCGAGCCGCGGGCCCTGATCGAGTCCGGCAGCGACCGCTTCGTCGAGCTCTGGAACCTGGTCTTCATGCAGTACGAGCAGGACGGCACCGGGGCGATGAGATCCCTGCCGCGACCGTCCATCGACACCGGCATGGGATTGGAGCGGATGGCCGCTGTGCTCCAGGGCCGGACCAGCAATTGGGACACCGACCTTTTCACCCCCATCATCGGAGCCGTAGCCGCGCTGTCCGGGCGCGAGAGCCGGGCCGAAGGCGAGGAGGCCGTGGCTCTGCGGGTCATCGCCGACCATGCCCGCTCGGCGGCTTTCCTGATCAGCGACGGGATCATGCCGGCCAACGACGGGCGGGGCTACGTCCTGCGTCGCCTGATCCGGCGAGCCTTCCGGCATGGGGCCAGGCTGGGCCTGGACAAGCCCTTCGTCCATACTCTGGTGGGGACGGTGGCCGAGGTCATGAAGGGCGCCTATCCCGAGCTTTTAACCTCCCAGCCGCTGATCGCCCGCGTCTGCCGGTCGGAGGAAGAGCGCTTCGCCCAAACCCTGGCCTCCGGGCAGCGCGTCTTCCAAGGCCTGGCCGCCGAAGCCCGCAAGTCCGGCTCCGGCGTCCTGCCCGGGGAGGCAGCCTTCAGGCTCTACGACACTTACGGCTTTCCCCTGGACCTGACCCGGGAGATGGCCGCCGAAGACGGGCTCGGCCTCGACGAGGCCGGCTTCACGGCCGAGCTGAGGGCCCAGAAGACCCGGGCCCGCCAAGCCTGGAAAGGGGATGCCCAGAGCCAAGAGAGGCGCGCCTACGAAGGGCTGGCCGGAACCCCATCCGCTTTCGCGGGCTACGATGTGCTGACCGTCCCGGAGGCCAGGGTCTTGGCTTTGTTTCGCGACGGCGCCCGGACCGGGGAGCTTCTTGAAGGCCAGAGCGGAGAGGCCGTCCTGGACCTGACGCCGTTCTACGCCGAAGCCGGCGGCCAAGTGGGCGACTCCGGCCGCCTCAAGAACAGCCGCTTCGCGGCTGTGGTCGAGTCGACCTACTACCCCGTGCCCGATGTCCGCAGTCACCGGCTTCGGGTCCTGGCCGGGAAGCTGGCTGAAGGCGATACGGTCGAGGCCGACGTGGATGCCGACAAGCGCCGCGCCGTACGGGCCAACCACACCGCCACCCACCTTTTGCATGCGGCCCTGCGCCAGGTCCTCGGAGAGCACGTCAAGCAGGCCGGCTCGCTCGTCGCGCCGTCACGGCTGCGATTCGACTTCACCCATTTCCAGGCCCTGACCCGCGAAGAGACGGAGCGGGTCGAGACTCTGGTCAATCAGAAGATCCGGGATGACGAGCCGGTCGAGGTGCGGGAGATGTCGCTGGAGGAGGGCCTCCGTTCGGGCGCCATGGCCATCTTCGAGGAGAAGTACGGCGACCGGGTCCGCATGATCGGAGTCGGCGACTTCAGCCGCGAGCTGTGCGGCGGCGCCCACGCCGGGGCGACCGGCCAGATCGGGCTGTTCAAGATGACCTTGGAAACGAGCGTCGCGGCCGGCATGCGCCGGATCGAAGCCGTTACCGGGGAGGAAGCCTTGCGCCATGTCCAGGAGGCGGAGCAGCAGGCCGTCGAAGCGGCCCGCATCCTCAACGTCCCGCGCAAGGATCTGGCCGAGCAAGCCGAGAGGCTGCGCGACCTGCTCAAGGAGAGGGAGCACGAGATCCGGGTCCTCCGCCAGAAGCTCCTGAACGGTTCATCGGAGCCGGCGGCCGAGGCGGTCACGGAAGTGGGCGGCATCAAGGTCCTGGTCCGCCGGATGGAGGACCTCAGTCCCGAGGAGGCCCGGACCATGGCCGACCAGCTGAAGCAGAAGCTGGGCTCCGGGATCGTCCTGCTGGGCGGCGTCCGCGAGGGCAAGGCTTACCTGGTGGCCTCGGTCAGCAAGGACCTTACCGGTCGGATTTCGGCGGCCGGTCTGATCAAGGCTCTGGCCCCGCTCATCGGCGGCGGGGGGGGAGGGCGGCCGGACTTCGCCCAGGCGGGCGGCCCCCTGGTCGGCGAGCTGGACAGGGCCCTCAAGTCGGGATCGGAAGCCGTCGCCCGGCTCCTCTGACGGCAAACCCCTCCGTGGGATCACCCCGAGAGGCGATTGACGGCCGACCGGCGATTCCGGCATGATGGGACCGATGAAGCGCGCGCCCTGGATCTCCGGACTCCTGATGGCCGGGGTGGTTCTCTGCGCCGCGGCCTCGGTTTCCGCCGGGGGCTTCCCGGCCTACCTGAAGACCAAATACGATCCCCTCGTCCGAACCGCCGCCCGGAAGCACGGCTTGGATCCGGCCCTCGTCCACGCCGTCATCCAGGCCGAGTCGGCCTATTACCGCTGGGCGATCTCCGAAGCCGGAGCCCAGGGACTGATGCAGCTGATGCCGGCGACGGCCGCCTTCTACAAGGTCGGCGACGTCTTCGACCCCGAGCAGAACATCGAAGGAGGGGTCCGTTACCTCAGGGACCTGGACGCTCTCTACGAGGGCAACACGCCGCTCATTCTGGCGGCCTATAACGCCGGCCAGTCGGCAGTCGCGAAGTACAAGGGCATACCTCCGTACAAGGAAACGAGAGCGTATATCGCCGCCGTCCAGGCGGCTTACCGCAGACCCGGCGCCAGGATCCGGACCCGCCTCTATACGATGGTCGATGCCCAGGGGAGGCGCATCGTGACCAACGATCCGAACCTGCTCCGCCGCCCGGCTCGTTGACGAATCAGCCCGTTGTCCCGGAATCGGGATCGAAGCTTAGAGATACCCCTTGATGGGCAGGCTGCGGGGGGTCAGAGTGAAGACCGCCGGCAAAGTCCCCAGCTGTTCGCCGTCGAACTCCAGCAGGACGGGCGGTTCGCCCGGTTCGGGGGAGGCTTCCACGCGCCGGCCCCGCAGGACGCTGACCTTGCGGTAATGGATGTGGGTTCCGTTCATCAGCTTCCAGCCCTGCCGGCAGAACTCGAGGAAGCGCATGCCCTTGACCAGGACGGTGTCGAAGAGGCCGTCATCCAGACGGGCGTCCGGCGCGATCTTCATGCCTTTGCCGAAGACGCGTCCGTTGGCCACGGCCCCGATCAGGTACTCGCCGCGAGGAACCTCGTTCCCGTCGATCCGAATGCGGACCCGCTTGTTGCGGTAGTGGGCCATGGTCTCGACCAGGCAGCGGACATAGGAGGAGGCCTTCCTCTCCAGGCGCCTCTGATTGACCTTGTGGCACACCTCGCCTCCGACGCCGAAGTCGGCGACGTTGAGGAAAACCCGCTCGGTAGGATTCCCGTCCCCGTCCAGAAACTCAACGCGGCCGATATCGATGGACTGGGTCGGCGCCTCGGTGATGATCTGCATGGCTCCCTTGAGGCGGGGAGGGATCTTGAGGGTCCGGGTCAGGTCGCAGCCCGATCCTGACGGCAGGATGCCCAAAGCGGCCTCGGGATTGATCAGGCGGGCGTCCTCGTAGAAGCCGTTGGCGATCTCGTTCATCGTTCCGTCCCCCCCGACGCCGATGACCAGGTCGATCCCTTCGCGCAGGGCCGAGCGGGCGATGTCGATGGCCTGAAGGGGCTTTTCGGTGAATTCGACCTTGAACTCGCGGATGAAGTGGCGAATCCCCTCCTTCATCTGGGTCCATCGGCGCTGGGTTTGGCCTTTGGCCGAGGCGGGGTTGACGATGATCTGGGTCTTGAATCGATTCATGATGGGCTCCCGGGTTGGGACGGCCCGGGCTGGGGGGGCCGCCGGACGAAAAGGCTGATGCCGATGATCCCGCCCAGGGCGGCCAGGGCGGCGAAGACGGCGGCGTTGATGGCGAAGCCGGCCAGGAACCAGGGCAGGGAGAAGGAGACGCTTCCGCCCTGCGTCAGCCATTGATCCCAGCCGGCCGGCATCTGGGGGACATATTCGGCCATCCGTTCCAAGAAGCGCTTGGCGAACGCGGTGTTCATAGGGGCCAGGGGGATGCTCAGAACGGAAGCGACGGCGGCCGCCGCGACGCCGGCCAAAGCTCCGACCCGGGCTCCATCCCCGGAGACCGGCGGCTCGGGGGAGGCTTGGGTCAGCAGGTAGGCGGCTAAAACTCCGGCTCCGACGATCCACAGGCAGCATAGGCAGCTGAAGTAGGGGAGCCCTGAGAGGGCGCCCCCGGCCGCGCCGGCGGCTAGGGCGGACGGAAAGGGATTGGCTTTGCGTTCAGTCATGTCGTTATCCGACGAAGAGCCATTCTATTGGGTTTCTGAACGGGAAGCAAACAGGCCGCCCAGACCCGACAGGAAATAGAAAGGCAGGATAAGGCCCCAGAGGAGCCCGACGGCGAAGCGGATCGGGGCCGGAGAGCTCCACAGGCGGAGAATGTTGCCGGCGGCGTCGACGGCCAGGGGCAGGGAGACAGCCAGGAAAGCGGGCGGCCGTGGCGGGCGTAGATCGGCCAGGGGACGGACGAAAGGGCGGACGACGAGGCCCAGGAAGGATCCCAGATAGATGCCGGAACAGCGGGCGCAGACGGCCATCGGGAAGCCGGCCAGCAGGAAGCACCGCTCGGGATCCTGATGACAGAGGGGAGAGAACGCCGCGTAGAGGAGCACCGCGCTCCTCGAGCCGCGAGCCATCAGAAGAGGCGCCGCGGCGGCGGCCAGAAGAGCCGCGGTCGAGAGGAGGAGGGTCAGGACGTAGAGGAGAGCCATCCGGGTCCGAAAAGGCTTCATGGCGGGATGGAGTCGTCGGGCATCAGGCCTGCTTCCTTCGGCGCAGTTCGATCATCCCGGCCGCCAGGACCAGGAAGGCGAGGGTCGGCAGCGCCCGGCCGAGGTAGAGATGGAAGAGCGCCGGCCGCATCAGATCATAGATGGACAAAGCGATCACCGCCAGGTCCGCCGCCAGGAGGGCCCGGAAGCCGCGAGGCATCTGCTTCCAGCCCGCGAGGAGGAAGGAGACGGCCAGGACCGCCGACAGGTAGGTGTATTCCCAGCCCAGCGGCGAGATCAACGGGATGAAGAGGAGCAGCAGGCCGATCTCGAGAGGCTCCGGCCGGGGCATTCCGAAGCCCCTGATCAGGACGTAAATCATCGCCCCGCCCAAAACGGCGACGGCTGATCCGTAAAGGAGTGTCGCCGCGCCCGAAGGGCCGAGCCACTTGGAGAAGAAGGCCAGCAGGGAAACATTGTCCTGGGAGACGAGAAGGGGCGGCGTGGACTGGGACAGTGTTCGAACCCACTCGNNACCCGCCAGTTTCCCCTCCAGCCGTAAAAGACGGCCGGCAAAAGAAGGGATAGGGCCAGGAAGGCGGAGCCGGAGAGGAAGGCCCTCCACCGCTTCCGGAGGAAGAGATAGGGGAGCATGATCAGTCCGTAGGGCTTGAGAGCGGCGCCGAGGCCGGCCAGCAGCCCGGCGGCGGCCTCGCGGGAGGCGGGGACCGGGCCGCTCCGGGCCGTGAGCAGCACGGCCATGCCCAGGAAGAGTGCCGTGATGACGGCGTTGATCTGGCCCAGCTCCAGTTCGCGAAGAAAGTACTTGGCTAGGATGAGCGCCGGCAGGGCGGCCAGCCAGGGACGGCCCGGATCCGAGAGACCGGCCAGGCGGGCCGACGCGGCGACGGCGGCGAAGACGGCGGCCAGGACGATGGCCAGCCAGACGGCTTTAGCGGCCGGCAGCGGGAGCAGCGCCAGCGGGACGTAGATCAAAGCGGCGAAGGGCGCGTACTTGAACTGGTAGTGCTCGTCGGAGACGCGATAGAGCGTCTCGCCGTGGAGCAGCCGGTCGCCGGCCTGCCAATTGACCTGGAAGTCCCGCAAGCCGGCCCGGCCGGAGAAAAGAAGTCCCCATCCGGCGGCGAGAAAGGCCGCATAGAGGAGCAGCATCCGGACCTTGCCGCGGGTCATGGGAACATCAACCTACCCGATGACGGCGGGCAAGTCAATCCGCCGATTGACAGGGCCCGGAGGGCATGTCAAAATACTCTTTCATCCGGGCCGCGATGCGGCCTTTCAGGAGGCATCATGAAGCTAAAATCCGTCATCTTCGTTCTTGGCCTGGCGCTCTGCGCCGGCTTCCTCACGGCCCTGCCGTCTCAGGACGATCCGGCCCTCAAGCGGCTGGAGGAGTCCGGGCCGGGCGTCTTAGCCCTGGTCGTCCTGGATAAGGACGGCAAGGAAATCGCCAAGGGCTCGGCCGTCGTTTTGGCCAAGGACGCGGCTTTGACCAGCTATCACGTGGTCAGCGGCGCGGCTTCGGTCACGGCTTACAACAACAAGAAGAAGAAAGTGGACGTCGAGGGCCTGCTGGCCGTCGATAAGAGCCTCGATTTGGCCCTGATACGGATCAAGGGCAAAGCCACTCCGCTCGTTCCGGCTGCCGTCGCCATGGCCAAGGGCGGCAAGTTCGTGGCCATCGGCGGCAACGAGTCGGGCGAGATCGTCGTCGGTTCGGGCGACATCCGCGAGCTGCGCGACCTGGGCGGCGGGTTGTCCATCGGCGAAGCCAGCGCCGGCGTGCCCGAGACCTTCTCAGGGGCCCCGATCTTCGGCGAGGATGGCAAGCTCATCGGCCTGCTGATCATTCTGGACCGCCGCCTGCGGTTCGTCGTCCCGGCTTCGGCCTTCGCCGGCCTGAGCGCTTCGGCTCTGCAGCCCTTCAAGTCCCGGACGGCGGAGGACTACCTGGCCGGCGTCGAGGGCGCTTGGCTGGCCGGACGCCTCTACAACTGGGCGGACGAGTCCCTCAACGCCCAGCGGAACCTGGAGAAGGTTGTCAAAATCCAGCCCGGCAATCTGGCCGCTTGGAACATGCTCTCGGCGGTCTACAACAAGCAGCGCAACTACGCCAACGCCGTGACGGCCTTCAAGAAGGTCATCGAGATCGATGCCCAGAGCGTTCCGGCCCACCTCGGCCTCGGCGAAGTCCTGGTCCGGACTCAGAAGCCCATGGAAGCCGCTCCCTATTTGGAGAAAGCCCTGCTCCTCGACCCGTCCAAGAAGGAAGCCCTGATGTTCCTGGGCAACGCCTACCAGGACGGGCGGGAATGGGCCAAGGCGGCCGACGCCTACGAGAAGTATCTCACGGCCCAGCCGGCCAATGCCTGGACCATCTACAAGGCCATCGGCGATTGCCGGATGGAGACGAAGGAGTACGACAAGGCCGCGGCCGCATTCGGCGCCGCCCTCAAGGGCCAGCCGGACGACCAGTCCCTGGCCTACCGTCAGGCCCGGGCCCTGGAGCAGGCCGGCAGGTACGAGGAAGCGGCGGCCGGCTACGCCAAGCTGGCCGAGATGAGCCCCAAGGATGCCCGCAATTACCAGGGCATCCTGGCCATGTACGACAAGGCCAATCAGCCTGACAAAGCCATCGCGGCCGGCAAGAAGCTCATCGAGATCAATCCCCGCGATCCGGAGGCTTTCTACAACCTCGGCTTCATGTACCAGAAGCTGCAGAACTATCCCGAGGCCATCGCCCAGTTCAGAAAGTCGATCGAGGTCAATCCCGCCAACGGCAACGCCTGGTTCCAGATCGGCTATTGCTACTACATGCAGAAGAACTACCCCGAGGCGGACAAGGCCTTCCAGAAGAACGTCGAGATCATCTCCGACAGCTTCTACGGCTACCTCTACATCGGCATGTGCCGGATGCAGACCAAGCAGTTCGCCGCGGCCATGGACCCGATCAAGAAGGCCGTCGACCTGAAGCCGGACGACGCCACGGCCCTCTTCAACCTGGGCATCATCTACCTGAACCTGAAGGACAAGTACAGCGCCCGCGAGGTGGCCAACAAGCTGCAGGCCATCGACGGCGGCTTGGCGGCCAAGCTGCGCGGTTACATCAAGTAAACGGAGCCCCCCAGCCCTCCCCCCCGTACGGGGGGAGGGCTGGTTGCGTCTTGAATCCGGGAGCGCCGGCACGATTTATTTCCTCCTTCCGGATTGACAGAAGGACGAACGATAGGCTAAAATACTCGTCTTCAGCTCCCTCGTTCCCTTCGAACGCGTCTCCTGGATTCCTCGATTCGACGGCGGAATGCTTCATATGGGCAGGTGGCGGAACGGCAGACGCGCTAGGCTTAGGACCTAGTTCCTGAAAGGGAGTGCGGGTTCGATTCCCGCTCTGCCCATGATCGATCCCCGGACAAGGATGGGATTCCCATGACCGACACGACCGAACGCCTGACAAGCACCGTGCAGGATCTCAGCCCGGTCCGCAAGGAGATCCGGGCCGAGCTGAGCGCGGATGAAGTGGCCCATGAGCTTGAGCATGTCCTGGAGCATTTCGCCGAGCGGGCCCGCCTCAAAGGCTTCCGGGCCGGCAAGGCTCCCCGGGACATGGTCAAACAGATCTACCAGCACGAGATCCGTCACGCCCTGATCGACGAGCTGGTGCCTCGGGTCCTGGAAGAGGTCCTGGACGGCCGCGGCATCCGTCCCGTCGGCACGCCCACGATCGAGGACCTGTCCCTGGAGGACGGCCGGCCCCTGAGCTTCAAAGCCGTCGTCGAGGTCTGGCCCGAATTCGCCTTGCCCGGCTACCGCAAGGTTCGGACGAGCCTGCGGCCGGCCGAAGTGACCGAGGCCGAGGTGGACAAGACGGTCGAGGACTTGCGCCGCAAGTCGGCCGAGTACGACCCGGTCGAAAGCCGGGGGGTCCAGGCGGGCGATTACGTGGTCATCGAGCTTCAGGGCCGGGACATGCGGACCAAGCGGATGCGCCCGACGGAGAAGACCGTCATCCTGGTCGGCCGGCCGGGCAACGATCCGGCCGTGGACGAGAATATTCGCGGCTTGGCGGCGGGGGAGGGCAAGGTCTTCCGCACGACCTACCCCGAGGACGCTCCGGTCAAGGCCCTGGCCGGCAAGGACATCGAATACAGCCTCAAGGTGCAGTCCATCAAGGCGGAGCGCCTGCCCGAGCCCAACGACGAGTTCGCCCGCAGCCTGGGCGAGTTTGAAAGTCTGGCCGGGCTGAAGGACAAGATCCGGTCGGAGCTGGCCAAGTCGCGCGAGGCCCAGGCCCGGCGGGATGCTTCCGAGGACGTCCTCAAGCAATTGATCGAGCAGACGGCCATGGAGCTGCCGCCGGGCGCGGTCGAGGAGGAGGCCGAAGAGGTCCTGAAGAAGACCTTCCAATCCCTGCCGGCCGAGAACGTCACGGCCGAGCTCGTCGATCAGTTCAAGCCGCGGGCCCGGGAGCAGGCCGAGGGGGCCATCAAGCGCCAGCTCCTGCTGCAGCGCATCGCTCAGGCCGAGAAGATCGAGGCTTCCGAGGATGAGATCGACCAGGAGATCCGCGACCTGGCCCAAGCCAACGGCGTCCCGGCCGCCCGGCTGACGGACAGCTTCGCCCAGGAGGGCCGGCGGGAAGGCCTGCGGGCCAGTCTGATCCTGCGCAAGACCGTTGACTTCCTGGTCGGCCAGGCTATAATGGACTGACCGGGTTCCCGGAATTTCCCATGACCCTCATTCCTTTCGTCGTGGAACAGGACGGCCGCTCCGAGCGGGCCTATGACATCTACTCGCGCCTTCTGCGCGATAACATCATCTTCATCGGGACGGAGATCGACGACGCCCTGGCCAACGCGGTCATCGCCCAGCTCCTGTTCCTGGAGGCCGAGAACCCCGAAAAGGAGATCTCGCTGTACATCAACTCGCCGGGCGGCTCGATAACGGCCGGGCTGGCCATCTACGATACGATGCAGTATGTCGGCAACGAGATCTCGACCATCGGGGTGGGCCAGGCGGCCAGCATGGCCGCCGTCCTGCTGGCGGCCGGCACGCCCGGCAAGCGGATCGCCCTGCCCAACACCCGGGTCCTGCTGCATCAGCCCTTCGGCGGCACCCAGGGCCAGGCCACGGACATCGCCATCCAGGCCAAGGAAATCCTGCGGATGCGGGAGTCCCTCTACCATATCCTGGTCAAGCACACCCGCCAGCCCAAGACTAAGATCCAAGCCGATATCGAGCGCGACTACATCCTGACCGCGGCCCAGGCCCGTGACT
>DFYJ01000056.1 GCA_002383325.1 Candidatus Aminicenantes bacterium UBA4085 | reverse complement strand
CGAGGCTTTGGGACTCGATCCGTCCGCGCCCGCATTCGAAGCCGCCGCCCGCCTTCCCGATTCCGGCCCGCCGAGGTTTCCCCTTCCGGAGAAGCCCTTCGCCGTCCTCCATCCCGGCAGCGGCTCATTGCGCAAGAACGCGCCGCTGGATGTCTTTCTCGACGCATCCGGGGATTTAGCCAGCCGGGGGATGGACGGCTTCCTGGCCCTCGGCCCAGCGGAGGAAGCGCTGCGGACGGAGCTGGATCGAATCCGGCTGCCCGGCGGCTGGCGCCTGCTCCAGGAGCCGCGGCTGGAGGATCTTGCGGGCCTGCTGTCCCGCTGCGCCGCTTACGTCGGCAACGACTCGGGGGTCACTCACCTGGCCGCCGCCGCGGGCGCCCCGGTCCTGGCCTTCTTCCGGGACGATAACCTGCCGGCTTGGCGGCCTTGCGGCCGAACGACAGTCCTGTCCGCTCCCGAGCCGTCGGCGATATCCGTGGCGGACATCCGATCCGCCCTGGCTCGATTTCCGGCTCCATCCGCGCTACAATACCACCCGTGACCAAGCCCGACTGGAAGGACGAGATCAAGGCCTGTTTCGACGACCTGGGCATCCTGGAGCGCTGCCGGGGCGAGGTGGACTCCCAGTTTGAGGCCCTCTCCGACGGCGTGGTCGAGCCGGCCTTCGCCGGCGTGGCCGAGGAGCTCAAGGCCTACCGCGTCCGCTGCAAGTTCTGGCGGACGAAAGAGAAGGCCCTCCACTTCCAAGCCGCCTTTCCCGGTCTGGCCGAGACCCAGTTTGAATACATCTTATCCGCTCCGCCCAAGGCCGTTGAGCTTGTCCTGACGCTGACGGTCCGCGGCCGTCCCTCCCCGGGCGCGGAGATGCAAGAGAGGGCGTTTCCCTTCTTGCCCCGCACCCCCGCCGCGGAGATCCTGAAGCTGGACGAGGACGACCTGGCCCACGACATCGTGGCCCGCTACAAGCGCTACGTCACCGAAGCCGCGATCGATATCGCCGGCTGGCGTTCCTGATCACCGGCCGGCCCGCTCGAGAAGGGCGGCGGCCGCTTCCTCGTCCTTCCCCCAGGCCAGGAGAGCCCGCCCGCCGCGGCGCGCGTAGAGAAAGGTCTGGCCCGCTCCATTGCGGGCCGAGAGCCGATCCGGCCGCGCCTCGATCCCTTCCAGATTGGCCTCGAATTGGGCCCGGACGGCGTCATCGAGGCCCTTCGGTCCGGCCGGCCCGGCATCGATGACGATCAGCTTCAGCCCGCCGGGCTCGTAGCGGGCCGAGACGGCCGTGGCGCCGCGGCCGAAGCCCCAGGCCGGCTCCGAGAAGAACTGCGTCTCGGCCCGGGCCGCGCTCTCGCCCTTGATGAAGCGCTCGGAGCGCGGCGCGCGTCCCTCGACCGGAAGGGCGCGGAAGCGCGCCTCGAGGCCCGTCGGCGCCGTCTCCGGGATGCGCGCCGCGACGGCCTTCAGAACGCCTTCCAGGTCGGAGGCGCTCGTCCCGAATCCGGTCAGACTGACGTAGATGCTTCCCTTGGCCAGGCAAGCCTGGCTGGGGCTCAGCCAGTGGGGCGAAGCGAGCGAAGGCGAGACCTCCTCCCGTCCGTCCCGCTGAACCGAAAAGAGGCCGAAGGCGTCCAGGCCCGTCGCCGTCCGGTAGATCTCGATGGTGATCTCGCGCCCGCCGTTTCCGGCGGTTACGTACCGCCCGACCGCCAGCTCCTCGAAGCCGTAGGGGAGGACGAGCTCGGCCCCGCCGTCGATGTAGCCGTAGAGGCTTTCCTTCACGTACCGCTCCGACGGTCCGGAGGGGGTCCAGCCGCCCGCCTGCCCCGTCGGCGGGAGAATGGTCGAGGCGGAAAGCTCTTGGATCGATGGAGCCGGAAGAACGGCGCAGTCGGACGCGGCATGCGGACCGGGGGCCAGGGCGACCCACAGAAGCGCCGCCGCGAGGGCGGTCCGACGGTGGTCGATGCGATGGCTCATGGCGGCCCGGCCCCGCTTCAGGCCAAGCTCAGCTCCTTGAGGCTGATATCTTCGCGCCGGCCGACGCCCAGGCCGAGCCCGGCGGCGATATCCAGGAAGCGGCGGCGGGACTTGTCCTCGAATTGCTGCAGGCCTCGCTCGATCCGCTCCCGGGTCATCAGCTCGTGGCCGATGAGGTCGACGGCCACGGGATCGGTGCCGACGAGCAGCAGGTTGGGGTCGAAGAAGAACTTCGGATTGGCCCCCGGCCCGCCGTCGTAGCAGGCCTGCAGGCCGTCGACGATGTTGAGAACCAGCTTGTCGCGCAGGGCCGGGAAGGCGCAGGGCTCGGCCACCGACTCCGCCCAGATCTTGTGCAGGCGGCTCGTATTGCTCAGGCTGCCGTAGGACAGGTTCTTGAGGCAGAGGGTCACGGTCGTCCCGGAGTTCTTGAGGATGGGGACGTTGATGATCTTGGTCAGACGGCGGGTGACGATCCGGCTGAAGTAGGACTCCCGGCCCTCGTTGAGCATCATCGGCAGGACTTCGCGGTTGTACTTCATCTCCACGTCGGCGAAGTAGAACGGCGCCTCGCGGTCGATGGCCTCCTTGGCCCACAGCTCGCCCTTGTCGTCGTAGAAGTCGCCGTTGGGGCCCTTGTGCTCCGTGCCGATGATCTCGAGGCCGGGGAAGCGCTCGGGCGTGTAGCCGGCCTCGACCATCTGGAAGTGGCGGCGGTCCCAGATGACGATGTTGGCTTGGGGCAGTCCGGCGGCCCGCAGGCCGGCCACGATCGCGTCCACGACCTCGGTCTTGGTCGAGAGCAGGCCGCGGCCTATGGGATTGATCTTGATCCCGACCACGTCCGAGGGGGAGACGAACTGGCCGAAAGCCCGGCCCATGTCGGACTCCCCGGTCAGCCCGGTCATGCCGATTCGGACGGCCTCGGCCGCTTTGGCCCCGTCGATCTTTCCGCCGGTCGAGGCGCCGGGCGCCGAAACTCTGACCACCCGGCCGGGATAGCGGCCGGGCATGGAAGCGGCCGTCCGCGGGATGCCTTTGACCTCGTCGATGTTCGTCTTGNNTCTTGATCGGCGCGGCGGCCTGGGCCGGCGGCTTGTGGTCGGCCGGGCGGTCCTGGCTCGAGGCGGTCCCGGCCAGGGCCAGTCCCGCGGCCGAGGCGGCAGCGGCCTGGATGAAGCCACGGCGGCTGACGGCGCCGGGGCGGATGGTCTCATTCTCTCCAGTCAGGGTCACGACATCGTCTTGGGACATGGAGGCTCCTTTTCCCGTCTCGGCCTAATCTATCCGGGCCGACGCGCGCCTGTCAATCGGGAATTGGCTTAACGGCCTCCCTTTCTGCTACAATTCCGGATGAGACAACGTCCAGGGGAGCGGCCGCAGGGAGCGCCTATCCATGAACCCGGATGATCGGCACGATGCGAGCCGGCGCGCTCTGACCCTGCGGGCCGAGCTGGCCGAGATCGACAAGGCCCGCGTGTTCCTCCGCGAGACCCTGGCCCCCTTCCGTCTCGACGAGGCGGAGCTCTTCAAGCTCGAGCTGGCCCTGGTCGAGATCTGCGTCAACATCACCCGCTATGCCTACCGCGACGATCCGGGCCCGATCCGGCTGACCTTCTGGACGCGCCCCGCGGTCAGCCTGGAGATCCGCGATTCGGGCCGGGCCTTCGACCCCCGGCTGGTGCCGCCGCCCGACCTGGACAGCCTGGCCATCTCGGGCCGCCGGGGCGGGCTGGGCGTCTACCTGGCCCGCAAGCTGGTGGATGAGTTCACTTACAGGCGCGACGGCGATGAAAACGTCCTGACCCTGACCCGCTCCCTGCCGGTGCCGGATTAATAGAGCGTCGCTTCCTCCCCGTTGAGCTTGACCAGCCTGTCCATCTCGGCCAGGATCAGGTCGCGCCGCAGCAGCATGGCTGCGATCTCGGCCTCCTCGAGGTAGTCGCCTACGGCTTGCTTGATCGCCTCGGCCGTCAGCCCCTTGAGCTTTTCGATGAAAGCCCGCGGCAGCTCCTTCATCGGCTTGGGTCCCTCCCGGTGCTTCTCGGTATAGATCAGCTCTTCGGTGAACTTCTTGCCGGTCCGGAAGGAGCGGGAGTGGTCGATCAGGACGATCTTCCAGTCGTCGCGGATGAGGATATTGTTGCCGTGCCGGTCCTCATTGCCGATGAGGTTGTCGAAGGCCCGCTGCAGGTAAGTGGACCGGTTCCAGCCGAAGACATAGCGGGGCGGGACCGGGACTTTTTTGTCGTTCTTGACGTTGAGCGACATGCGGCTCTCGGCCCAGTCCTGGATCGAGCCGCGGACCTCTTTGTAGCGGCGCTCGATGGTGGCCGGGACCATGTTCAGTCCCAGCATACGATCGATGCGGTAGGCGGCGATCTCATACTGCCAGCGGTCCGGGCGGCCCCGCTCGGCCTTGTCGACGTCCTTCCACAGCGCCGGCTTGCGGACCCCGTCCTTCTCCAGAGTCAGCTTGTAGGGATTGGTCACCGCCGACGGACCCGTCAGGCGCTCCGCTGCGGTGATCTCGGCCGACGCCAGATACTCCTCGGCCGCCTTGTCTCCGGCCGGATCGATGGCTTGGCCGGCGGCCAGGGCCAGGACGAGACCGACTGCGGCGGATAGAACGACGATGACTTTGGCTTTCATGCTCCCCTCCTTGATAGCCTCATCTTAATAGAGAACCTTGTCTTCCCCGTCGCGGCGGATGGCGGCCTCGATCTCCGCCAGGAGCAGGCCGGCCCGATCGACGACGGCGTCCATCTCAGTCTCGCTCAGCCAGGACCCCGCGGCCTCGCGGACCAAGGCCAGGTCCAGACGCCGAAGCCGCTCGACGAAAGCGCGGGGAAGGCGCCGGAAGAGAGCCGGCCGCCGGCCTCCCGCTCCGTCGTCCATGGTCTTGAGCCCGCCGGCCCCGTAGATCAACCGCCGGCGATGCTCGCGGTCGGATAAAAAGGCCCGCGAGTGGTCGATCAGGATCGTCCTCCAGTCCGCAGTGTAGAGGACGTTCTGCCGGGTCCGGTCGTTGTTGGCGATCAGCGAGTCCCAAGCCCGGGTCAGGTATTTGGCCGCGTCAATCCGTGCCACGGCTTCATCCGGGACGGCGATGGCTTCCTCCACGACCTTGAGCAGGCTGGCCCGGCTTTCGGCCCACAGGGAGACCACCCCCCGGCGGCCTTCGAAGACTCTCTCCACGGCGGGCGGGATCATGCCCAGTTCCAGCCGCTTGTCCAACTCGCAGGCGGCGATCTCGCCGTGCCAATGATCGGGGAAGCCGTCGACAGTCTTGTCGACCGACTTCCAGACGCCTTTGGCCTCGATCCCATCCTTGCGGAAATACAGCTTCACGGGCGCTGTGACGCCTTCCCCGACCGGCTCGGAGCGGACGATCTCGGCCGTGCGCAGGTATTCCTCCCAGAAGGCCCGCCGGGCGACCTCCGCGGGCAGGAACTGCGGGCGCAGGCTCGGGACGGCCAGCAGAGCCAGGGCCGCGGCCGCCAGGGCCCGGCCCGCGATCCTTGGATGCGCGCCCAAAGCTATCTCCCGCGGGACGATCCCGCTTCGGCCGGGCCGGCTTTCCCGTTCTTCCGGTACTCCCGGGCGATTAAAACGGCCAGCCAGATCCAAACCAGGATGGCTCCCAGGTTGACGAGGGCCATCCCCTCGACCTTCATGGCCAGCCAGGAAGTCCCGATGAAGACGGCCAGGGCGGAGAGCGCGTCCCCGCTGCGGAAGAAGAAGACGTCGATGGCCGCCTTGGCCTTGTATTTCTCTTCCCGCGAGGTCCGCAGGAAGAGAGCCGCCTTGGTCGTGTTCATCAGCGAGTAGTCCGTGCCGTTCTCGGCCGCCTTGATCCACTTGAGGACGACCAGAGATGCTCCCAGCGCGGTGTAGGCGTAGCCGCCCAAGACGAAGATCGGCAGGATGAGGAGCGCCCCGCCGATGCCCACCCAGCGGAAGATGTGGGAGACGAGGAAAAGCTGGATGAGGATGGTCAGCAGCGCGGCCAGCGATTGGTAGTCGGCAAAGGCCCGCCCGATATAGGCTTCCGGGGCCAGCCCGCCGGCCGCCCCCGTGGCGATGGCCCGTTCGGCCGTTCGGGTCAGAAGGGCGCTGAACATGTACTCGCCGTTGGCGTTGACGAAGTTGTAGACGCCGATGAACAGGGCGATGTACAGGAGGTAGCGCTTGCGGAAGACGAGCTGGAAGCCGCCGCCCGCCTTCAGGGGCCGCTCGGCCTCGACGACGGCCCGGGCGGCATCCGGGCCGGCGGACTCCCGCCGGACTTCCCGCCGGTGGATGGCCAGAGAGAGAAGGATGCAGACCCCGAGCAGCCCGGCCACCACGAGCATCATGTTGAAGGAGCCGAGCGGAGCGAACAGGCGCTTGGCCAGCTTGCTGCCGAAATAGGCGCCCAGGTTTCCGCCCAGGGCGATCAGCGGGAACAGGCGCTTGCCGGCGGCCTCGCCGTAGAGATCGTTGGCGAAGCTCCAGAACTGGGCCACCACCATCAGGTTGAAGATGCCGACCCAGAGAAAGAAGACGATGCTCATCGTTCCCCGGGGTAGTCCGGCCAGGTGCAGGACGTAGAAGAGGAAGAGATTGGAGATGAAGAAGAGAGTGACCCAGGTGATGAGCCGGTGGCGCGGAACCTTGGAGGCCAGGCGGCTGAAGGCCTTGACGACGAACACGATCAGGACGGCCTGAAGGGCCCCCAGATAGCTCTTGGTCTGGGGGTCCTGGCCCGTCAGGATCAGGGCTTCCCGTATCGGCTTCAAAATGTAATAGGCGAAGAGCAGGACGAAGACGTTCAGCCCCAACAGGAAGGCTTTGGCCCCCTCGCCGGGATGGATGTCCCAGTTAAGGCGGAGGAGGCGATAGGCCAGCTTTTTCATGCCGACGCTCCTTCCTTCATGGCTCCGGGGCGAACAGGACCGCCGCCTCGCCCCGGGTCCGGATCTTCTCGTCCAGGAGGGTGATGATCCGGCCCTTGCGTCCGCACAGGGCTTCGACCTCGGCCCGGGTCAGCCAGCTCCTGAGCTTCCTCTTGGTCGCTGCGGGCTCCATCTGGAGCATCCTCTGGTAGAGGCTCTTGGGGCACCTGTCGACGGAACAGTCTTCCGACAGCTCCGGATCGAGCCGGAAGGCCTCGGCGAAATCGACCCGGCAGACCTTCCAGGTGTCCGTGTGGATGAGCGTGTCGTCCGCGTCGCCGCAGGCGTCGCCGCTCAGGGCTTCGAACAGGCGGATGGTGTCCAGCCTGTCGCGCAGGTCCCGGGGATCGGGCGGCTTCAGCCCGGACCGCGCCAGATCGTGCTCCGAGATGCAGCCCTCGGCGTAGAGCTGAAGGGCCCCGCGCACGCCCTCGACCGTCCGCTCGACGGTGGGAGGGACGATGACGAGTCCCAGGATCTTGCTCAGCTCGTAGGCGGCCAGCTCGTAGCGGTAGCTGTGGGCCAGCGGATGCGGACGCGGCCGATGGACGTACTTGAAGACGGCCTTGGCCCGCAGGCCGTTCTTCTCCAGCGTCACCAGCCAGGGCAGGGTTCGGCCGGCCTGGGCGTCCTTCTCGACCCCGACCACCGCGGCCGTTCTCAGGAATCTCTCCGCGGCCTCCCCCGACAGGCCCTCCGCCTTCCCTCCGGCCGCCAGGGCCAGGATCGGCAGGAGAGCCAGGCCCAAAGCCGTCCCGACCGCCGTCCGGATCGTCCAGCGCTCAGTCATGGTCCTTCTCCCAAATCTTGAAGCGTCCGTCCTCAATGATCAGCGCCGCGACCCGTCCCGCGACGCCGTCCCAGATGCCCGTGTCGATCATCCAAACCTTTCCCCCGAAGCGGGACACTTCCGCCAGCGTGCGCGAGCCGCCCGTGGGCGTGTGGGCGATGACCAAGGCCCTGGCCCGGGTCGAGGCCAGAATGGCCTCCAGCTCCTTCTCCATGACCTCCTCGGGCTTGAGAGCCAGGTCGCGGTACCACAGCGGTCCCAGGCTGTCGAAGAGAACCCGGGTCGGCCGGGCCATCCCCCCGACAAAAGAGAGGAGCTCGTCCTGCACGGTCCCGTTGATCCGCTCCAGCGGCCAGGCCGCGTAGCGGTCGTTCAGGCCGCCATGGACGAAGATCACGTCGTCGATCCTGATGATCGCGTTGTGGGAGGCGATCCAGCGGCCATAGCTCCGCCGCAGGAACTCGAAATAGGCGGCCTGGGCGCCCGGATTGCGGGGCAGAGCTTCGGCCCACATCTTCAAGAGGTCGGCGCCGGGGCCGAATTTGCGGCGGTACTCGGTCTCGGATCGGCGGCGGACGCGCTCGGGGACGAAGGCGGTGAACTGCTCCGGGGTGACGAAGTCGCGGTAGTCGAAGGACAGCCCCATCAGGGCCAGGGCCTCGTGGTTGCCGATGAGCATGTGGACGCGGCCGCCGGCTGCGGCGGCCTCCGGCTCCAGGCGGCGCAGCAGGTCGAAAATGTCCTTGGCCCGGGGGCCGCGGTCAAGGACGTCGCCCATCTGGACCAGATGGGCCTGGCCGCCGGTCCATTCCAGGTTCGGGCCGACGAGCCCGGTCCCCTTGAGGATGGCGACGAATTCGTCGCAGGCGCCGTGAAGGTCGCCTACGGCCACGACCCGGGTGACGCCGGTCCATTCCGCCGACTTATCGGGAGGCCGCCCCTCCTGATGCTCTCCGGGCGGCCGTTGGCGCGGCGGAGGAGGAACCTGGAATAAGATTTCAGCTGCCGTCGCCCCCATCGCGAGGACCGCGGCGGCGATGAGGACGAGGACGATCGCCCTTGTTCGGGCCCTTGCGTGATTCCCGCTCATGAACCTGATCCTACTATGGAGAGAACGGTGGAGACTGTCAAGGTCCTCGATTAGGATTTTAGTAAGTAATCTTACAATGAAATGGATTTGGAAATATCGGATTAGAAAGCCGAAAAATCGCGAGATGTCATCTCGAACCCTTCACAATCAGAGAGGATGTACGGACACATACATATCTTCGGGCTCATGAGATCGAAGAGCGTTATAGAATTTTATACAGATTGACTTTCTTATGGCTGCGCATTATCATTAAGCCGGCTTATATGCCGGCTAAATAAAGAGGGACAAATGGGCGCTCTTCATTTCCCCTATCTTGCGGGTGAAATTTCGGCCAAGAAGGAATTTGTCCTGTCCGAGCTGGGGTTTCGCTTTGGGGATAAAGGGGCGCATACGAGCCGAACGATTATGACGGCCGAAATTGGCCAACTAATCGAAGCATGCCCGGAAGACACTCAAAAAAGAGAATATGCCAATGCCATCGAAGATGGAAACATCCTCGGAAAATCAACCGCCTCAACCAGGCACCTGACATTCCAACGGTTGAGCGAGATTTACGGCCTAGATCCGAGCATCTCGATTTTTCGGCACTTCCGAGCGTTCTGGAAGCTTGAAAACAAGGCAGGGCCAATCCTTGCTGTCATTATCGCGCTGGCCCGCGATCCACTCCTTCGGGCTACGGCACGTCCGGTCTTGGAGACACACACGGGACAGGATGTGTCCAAGCAAGATGTGAAGAATTCGCTCGATAAGGACTCCCGTGATCGGCTTAATCCCGACAGCCTCGATAAAGTCCTTCGAAATGCGCTTTCGTCTTGGACCCAGTCCGGGCATTTGACGGGACGAAGTCGCAAGATACGGACGCGATCGCGAGCATCGCCGGTATCTACGGTTTTCGCTCTGCTTCTCGGGTATTTTCTCGGTTTGCGAGGGCCATCCCTATTCGATAGCTTGTTCGCCCGCACGCTCGACCTTCCTGCTTCCGAGCTTATGCGCCTTGCCGTGGAAGCCAACGGAATGGGACTCGTGTTTTTCAAGCAATTAGGCGGGATCTTCGAAGTATCATTCGATGGAATTTTGACTTCCCGGGAGAAGGAGTTGGCCGATGTCTCGGATTGAGGACCTGATCGAACGCTACCGGGAACATATCGCCCCCGAATGGCCTCGCCATTTGGCCGGCCCCCAGAAGACGATCTTTATCGTTTATCCTAAAGCTGAAGAGCGTCGGCTACGACACCGAATCGTGGAATTCGAATTGGCGACTCGGGACGCTCGTCGAAAATGGGTTCTCTGTGACTTAACGCCGCTTTTCCCCGAATGGATGAATTCGATCTCCTATCGGGATGAATACTTCAAAGATCCACGTGCGCTTAGTATGAAGCTGCGGACAGATTTTTTGCGATTTGTCTCGGATCGAATGGTCGCCGTTTTGAACGGCCCGGGCATCGATGAGGATACGGTCGTCGCGGTTTTGGGTGTCGCAAGTCTTTTCGGTTTTCTCCGGCTTTCGCAGGTGCTCAAGGAAGTTGAAAGAGCCATCCAAGGCCGGCTGGCCGTCTTTTTCCCTGGAAAATTCAGCAACGGTAATTATCGCCTATTGGATGCCCGCGACGGCTGGAATTACCTGGCTGTACCGGTCGTCTTGGAAGAAAACGGAGGGGTTTGATGAAGAACAGAGAAGTATTTCTCCGCGATCCCGTCGTTGCGAAACTCGTCAACGACGGCATTGCCGACGTCTCGGAAGGAGGCTCGACGCAAGAGATCGCCTCGCTCCGGTATGAGCTCGAGCATTTCGTCTGCGAAGGCCAGTACAAGGACGGAATGATCCGAGTTCTGGAGACATATCTGGGTGGGTTGTCTTCGGCCGCTCAGCCGGCGATCTGGGTCAGCGGCTTTTTCGGCTCGGGAAAATCCCATTTTCTTAAAATGCTCCGCCATCTTTGGACGGATACCGAATTGCCGGACGGCGCACGCGCCCGCGGATTGGCAACGCTCCCTCACGAAATCGAGGCTCTCTTCAAGGAGCTCGATGCAGCCGGTAAGCGCTACGGCGGCCGTTTGGCCGCAGCAGGGAAGCTTCCGACGTCCGGCGGCGTATCCCTCAAGAAAACGATTCTCGGACTGATCCAGAAAGCCAAGGGACTGCCCGCCGAGATTGTCCCGGCCGATTTCTGCCTTTGGCTCAAAAAACAGGGAATTTACGATCAGGTGCGTTCAGCAGTGGAAAAGAATGGGCGCTCGTTTTTCGATGAGCTTCACGACCTTTATGTCAGTCCGTTGATCGCCGAAGCGCTTATGTCCGCCGATCCGACCTTTGCCCCCGACCTGATATCGGCCAGATCCGTGATCCGCAGCCGATTCGAGGACCGGGACGAAATCGATCACGAAGAGTTCATCAGACGGATGAAGCTGGTCTTGAGCGACGGCGGCAGTATGCCCTGCACGCTGATCGCCCTGGATGAGGTCCAGCTCTTCATCGGCGAGGACGACAAGCTGTCTTATGATGTGCAGTTGATCGCCGAAAGCTTGACCAAGCAGATGGAAAGCCGAGTGCTTTTAGTCGGCTCGGGGCAGACGGCGTTATCCGGCCAGATTCCATATCTCCAGCGTCTGCGGGATCGGTTTACGCTCTCCGTCGATCTCAAAGACACCGATATCGAGACCGTCATTCGTCGTGTCGTTCTAGCCAAAAAACCGGATAAGAAAAAGGCGGTTGAAAAAGCCCTCGCCGATCATGCCGGTGAAATCGATCGCCATCTTGTCGGGACTCGGATCGGCCCCCTTACCGAAGACCACAAACATAAGGCCGATGATTATCCGATCTTACCCGTTCGCCGCCGTTTCTGGCAGAAGCTCCTCCAACAGTTTGTGACAACTCAACTTCGGACCCAACTGCGGATCTTCCATGAAGCAGCCAAGGTTTCCGCCCCTAACGACTTAGGCACCATCGTCGGCGCAGATTTTATCTTTGACCAGCTCCAAGCCAACCTTCTTCAAAATTCAACCCTGATTCGCGAAATAGACACAATGATCCGGACCCAGGATGACGGCACACCCGATGGCCGTCTCCGAAAGCGCCTGTGCGGCTTAATTTTCTTGATCCACAAACTGAGCCGCGCCGGCTTCGCCGACAGCGGCGTCCGGGCGACGCCGGAGATGTTGGCCGATCTTCTGATCGAGAATCTGACTGAAGACGGCCTTGTTCTACGCAAAAAGATACCGGTTCTCCTGGAAAAGATGGTTGGCGACGTCCTTGTCAAAATCGACGACGAATACCATCTCCAGACCGGCGAGAGCAGGGAATGGGAAGCGGAGTTTAAAAACCGCGTCAGCCGTTTGTCCAATGAACCGCATTTTTTTAACTCCAAACGAGCCCAGTTTTTTGCGGATGAATGCAATCGGCAATCGGCCGGGCTCAAAATCCAGCAAGGTGCCAGCAAAACGCCGCGAAATTTAAAATTCTACTTCGGCCAAGAGAATCCCGACCGGGAAGGTAATCGTATCCCGGTATGGATCCGGGATGGTTGGGACGAATCTAAAGCCACGGTTCTAGGCGATGCGCGGGCCGCAGGTGAAGACCAAGCCCTGGTGTTTGCGTTTATCCCTAGGAATTCGCCCGAGGATCTTAAAAAGGCGATTATCGAAGCCGAGGCCGCCAAAGCGGCGTTGGAGTCCAAAGGCCTTCCCGGCGAAGGCACCGAGGCGCGAGAGGCCTATGATTCGATTGCGACACGTCAGAAAAGCTCCGAGTTGCGCCGCGATCGGCTTATCCTGGAGCTCGTGGATTCTGCTCTCGTCTTTAAGGCGGGTGGGGCCGAGGTGTCGGGATTAAGTTTTGGCGGTAAAGTCCGTTCAGCCGTCGAGGATTGCCTAGAGAGAATGTTCCCCCGGTTCGGGGAAGCCGATGATCATCGATGGCCGACCGTGCACCTCAGGGCCAAGGCCGGCGATCCAAATGCCCTTAAAGCGATTGACTGGAACGAATCGTCCGAAAAAAATCCCCTAGCTGTCGAAATCCTCAAATCGATCGGCCCGGGATTGCGGGGTAAGGATATCCGCGACAAGTTCGAGGGCCGCCCTTTTGGCTGGCCGAAAGATGCGATTGATGGAATCCTTATGACGCTCCACACGGCTGGATTCGTCCGCGTCGTCCACAAGGGCGCGGTCATAGCCCCCGGCCAATTGGATCAGACGAAAATCGTGACATCCGATTTCCGTTCCGAGACGGTCACCCTCGATGCCGCCTCCCGTCTCCAACTTCGCAAACTGTTCCAGGATATGGAGATATCCTACCTTCCTAATGAGGAGATCAAAGCCGCCGAGCGAGCCTTGGAGATATTGGCCGGCCTTGCGTCTCGAGCCGGGGGCGAGCCTCCATTGCCGGCGGTTCCCTCGACCGAGCATCTGGATCAATTGCGGATGCTCCCCGGTAATCAGAAGCTTATCGCGATTCATGCAATCAGGGTTCAACTCGTTCAGGAATTCCGCGAGTGGACCGTTCGAGCCCGCGCCGTCGCCGAGCGCGTGCCGGAATGGCGTGTTTTACGGCAGCTCCTCGAACTTTCAGCTGATCTATCCGGGGCCGAGGAAGCGATCAGGCAAGCGGCCGGCCTGAATGCCGATCGTCGTCTCCTGGATAATCCTGATCCGGTTCCACCGCTTCAACGCCGGCTGGCCGAGGTGATTCGTGCGGCGGTTATCGAATCCTTCCGGCGTTACGAAACCCTATTTCTGCAGCTTATTAGCACACTAGAAAAAAGCGAAACATGGAACCGCCTCGACATCACCCAGAAAACCCGCTTGTTGAGCACCGAACACCTCGACCGTCCGCTGCTCCCGGATGTCGGGACAATTCCCGCTTTGATTGAATGCCTGGAAGCCCATCCTTTGGGATCATGGCAGATCCTAGCCGATGCTCTGCCGCTCCGCTTCGCCCGGGTGGAGCAAGCGGCGGCTAAATTCCTTGAACCCAAAACGCAGATTGTCCGGGTCGGCGGGGCCACCTTAAAAACGCCCGATGATGTGAAGCGATGGCTAGTTCGGACCGAAAAGTCGCTTCTCGATAAGATCGCAAAAGGACCGATTGTATTGGAGTAACAAATGCCGATATTCGAAGGGGGAAGAAAAAGTAGGGGGATTGAATGCCGGCACTGAGCATTGAGCTCCGAACCAGATTCGAAAAAACGATTGTCGAAGCTAGGCGTATCGCCGAAGAAGGGGCTAAATCCGCTCTCGAGGCCTTGGCCGTTCATGAGCCAAATGCTTTGCGACACATGGACGAGCACGCCCGAGTCCTCCGCAAAAGTCTTCGTGCCCGCGGCCGGCAGCTTGGGGATTGCAGAGAGGCCGATAACCGCCAGGAAATTCGCCGCTTATCTCATGCTTGTGCCTACGAGCATTGGCACCGGATGCTTTTCGCCAGATTCCTGGCCGAAAACGGCCTTTTACTCGAGCCAGAGACCGGAGTCGCCGTCACTATTGATGAATGCCGCGAATTGGCCAGGGATAGAGATGTCGATCCTTGGGCGATGGCTGCCGCTTTCGCCCAGACAATGCTTCCTCAGATATTCAGGACAGACGATCCTCTGCTTTCGGTATCTATGTCCAGGGAAAAGCTGAACAAGCTCGAATCGCTTTTATCTGATCTTAATGTTGAGGTTTTCCGGGCTTCGGACAGCTTGGGTTGGAGCTATCAATTCTGGCAGACCGAGAATAAAAAGAAGATCAACGCCTCGGAAGTGAAAATCGGCGCCGACGAGCTTCCGGCCGTCACCCAGCTTTTCACTGAAGACTACATGGTTGATTTCCTTCTCGACAATACACTGGGCGCCTGGTGGGCCGGTCGGATGCTAGCCTCCAATCCTGAACTCGCAAAATCGGCCCGGGACGAGGCCGAACTCCGCAAGGCCGTCTCATTGCCCGATGTGCCGTGGGCTTATCTCCGTTTCATCAAAGAAGATGGATGGCGACCTGCAGCCGGGGCATTTGAAGGCTGGCCGAAAACTTCCGCCGAGCTGAAATGCTTAGACCCTTGCATGGGATCCGGCCATTTCATCGTGGCTATGTTCGAGCGGCTCATCGCCATGCGGATGGCAGACGAAAAGATCGATGAGATTGCCGCCATCCAAGCCGTGATTCGGGATAGTCTTTTCGGGCTGGAAATCGATCCCCGTTGTACGCAGATCGCGGCCTTTAACTTGGCGCTAGTCGCTTGGCGTCGGGTAGGCTATCGTCCTTTGCCGGCCATGCATTTAGCTTGTTCTGGTCTCGCGCCGATCGCGAAAAAGGAAGACTGGCTGGCGTTGGCCGGAAAGTCCGAGCGGTTGCGGGTGGGGATGGGTCGTCTTTTCGATCTTTTTAAGCAGGCCTCGGTTCTCGGTAGTCTGATCAATCCTCGCGAAATCGTAGGGGATCTTCATTCTGCCGAGTTTGCCGAATTGCGGCCGTTGCTCGATCAAGCGCTTAAAAGGGAGTCTGCTGACGAGGAGCACGAATTGGCCGTAACCGCTAGAGGGATTGCGGAAGCAGCTGAAATCTTGTCAAAACAATATACGTTGGTTACAACCAACGTCCCCTTCCTCGGGTACCGAGAGATGAATGCAGCGCTAGTTGAATTCATAGCAAGAGCATTTCAAAAAGAAAAAGGCGACTTGGGATATTGCCTTTGGCGCCGGTTTCGTTCTTTCGTTTCCCTTGGTCGAACAATTGCTCTTGTTACTCTTCAACATTGGCTTTCACTCCGTTCCTATACAAAAATGAGAGATAGTCTTTTCTTGGATTTTAATTTTGGCGTAATTGGCCATCTGGGTACTCGTGCATTCGAAACAATAACTGGAGATAAAGTTAATATTACTCTTTCTGTAACAACCCGGGTTGCCGCACCTATGGAATCATTAGTCGCCCTTGTTGATGTGGCTTCCTTACGAAATCCTAGATTGAAAGCCAAAAAATTAGCCGAAACTGAGATTGGGATCTCGATTCAAGCTGAGCAATATAAAAATCCGGATCATCGTATTTCGTTTGGAAAATTATCCGATTTTCCTTGTTTATCCAAATATGCGCATTGTCTCGCTGGCATCATGAATGGCGACTCGCCAAAATACGTTAGAAAATATTGGGAAATTCCAAAAAAGAGCAATTCATGGGCCTTTCTGCAAACAACACCTTTGTTAGAGGGAGTAATTGGCGGCTTAGAAAATATCATTCTTTATGATGAAAAAGGCGGACATCTTAGGGAAGACCCCGGAGTAAGAAAAATCAAGCTTCATAATGCAGATGAGCGGGGTAATTCCATTTGGGGGCATCCAGGAATCGCGATCGGCCAAATGGATACCCTTCGGGTATCAAGATATTTTGGAAATAAATATGATTCGAATATCGCGGTCGTTTGTCCTAAGGACCCAAGGGATCTCGACGCAATCTGGACGTTCTGCGCTTCTGAGGAGTTTAATAAAAGCGTTCGTGCAATTGACCGAAAAATGAATGTCACGAACGCAACTTTTGGGAAAGTTCCGATAAATATTAAACACTGGCGCGAGGTTGCCGCCGAGAAATATCCCAACGGACTTCCCAAGCCCTTCTCCGGCAATCCGACCCAATGGTTGTTTAATGGTCACCCAGAAGGCTCAGGCGATCCACTTCATGTCGCGGTAGCTCGACTCCTTGGATACCTATGGCCGCGTCAGACCGGGTCGGACTTTCCCGATTGCCCGGCCTTGGGACCGGACGGCCTTGAAAAGCTTGCAGACAAAGATGGAATCATCTGTATCCCCTCGGTCCGCGGTGAAGAGACGGCGGCTGATCGGCTGCGGAAATTGCTGAACGCTGCTTACGGGGAGGACTGGAAACCCGGGAAAGAAAATGAGCTTATCCGGTCAACCGGGTCGGAAGCCGGCAACTTGGATGAGTGGCTGAGAAACGACTTCTTCAAGCAACATTGCGACATCTTCCATCAAAGGCCGTTTGTTTGGCACATCTGGGACGGTCGTAAGAGCGACGGATTCCACGCCTTGATCAATTACCACAAGCTGGCCGGAACGGATGGATCGGGACGAAAGACGCTCGAGCTTCTGACCCATAGCTATCTCAACGATTGGATCGCCCGGCAGAGAGAAGGCGTCAAGCGGGATTTAGATGGGGCCGAGGCGCGGCTCCTGACGGCACAGGAACTGAAAAACAGGCTTGAAGCCATTCTGGAGGGAGAGCCGCCCTTCGATATTTTCATTCGCTGGAAACCTCTTTCCCGGCAACCGATCGGTTGGGAACCCGATATCAATGACGGCGTCAGGATGAATATCCGACCGTTCATGGCTTCCACCGGTCCGGGTGGACGAACGGGGGCGGGAATCCTCCGCTGGAAGCCCAATATCAAATGGGACAAGGACCGCGGCAAGGAGCCCTTAAGGCCCAAAGAAGAATATCCCTGGTTCTGGCAAGCCAATGAATTCGCGGGGAACAGGGTCAATGATAAACACCTGACTGTGCAGGAAAAACAGTCGGCAAGGAGAAATTAATGTCAGAAAAGTGTATACAGTTATCTGACATTAATACACTATGAAAACAACACATCCTATTAACAATCTGCTACTTAGAGAGATTGATAGATTTAGGAAGACAAGGGTGTTCTCCAGTTCGGATTTTGTTTCTCTTGGAAATCGGGCGGCGATCGACCAAGCTTTGTCACGACTTTCTCGCGAAGGCATTATTGAAAGGATTGGACGCGGTCTCTATTTCATACCCTATAAAGACCGAACTTCATCAAGCCCAAATCCAGAGCAGATTGCAGCCGCGGTGGCTCGAAGAACGAGCAGTCGCGTGATTCCGTCAGGGGCCTTATCCGCAAATATATTGGGCTTATCGACTCAAGTGCCGACGAAGATGGTCTTTCTGACCGACGGCCGACCTCGTCGGATAAGAATAGGGTCTAAACTCTTGATATTACGACATGCTTCTCCTCAAACGGTATCGGTTGGCGGAAGGACCAGCGCGGTTGTCTTTCAAGCCATGCGCTATCTGGGACGAGCCGGGGTAACGGACGAGATCGTCCAGCAAATTAAGACTGTCTTATCTACAAAAGAAAAGCACGCCTTGGAAAGGGATATTATCCACGCCGTTGCATGGATGAGGCCCTTGTTGAAGAAGATCGTCGAAGAATAACGAGGATTTTGTGGACAAGATCGCGGCAGCCGGACCGAACGAGCGGATGGATCTCTTTATAGAAACGGCCGAGAAGCGCCCGGAGATGTCTGTTTCGATCGTCGAAAAGGACTTCTGGGTATGTTGGGCCATGAAGCATATATTTTCGGGAACGTATTTGCCCGGAAAGCTGGTTTTTAAAGGGGGGACTTCCCTTTCCAAGGCTTTTCACCTCATTCATCGGTTCTCAGAGGATATCGATTTATCATTTGACAGGAAGGACTTGGGTTTCAACCGCGAGCGAGATCCCGAAACGGCCGGCAGCGGGAAAAAACAAAGAGCATTGCTTAAGGCCCTTCAGGATGAATGCAATGCCGTAATTCGCGGCGTGTTTGTTCCGGGGCTTGTGAAAGCTTTTGTAAATGTCCTCGGGAAAACTTCCGAAGTAAAATCAGTATGGAAAATATCGATCGATCAACATGACCCGCAAACCGTCATTTTTCAGTATCCTGTCAGCTCTCCCGCAGGCAGAACTATCGTGCCTTCTTATGTTCGGCCGGCTATCCGTCTTGAGCTTGGGGCAAGGTCGGATTCCTGGCCTTCCGATGATCGCTTAATCAAACCATACTCCGCAGAAGAATTTCCTGAGTATTTTAGGGATTCTGGAGTGATGGTTAATACGCTCGAGGCTGAAAGGACTTTTTGGGAGAAAGCGACGATACTCCACGCGGAGTTTCACCGCCAAGAACCCGATCAAAAATCCGAAAGAGTTTCTCGGCATTATTATGATTTATTTCGAATGATTGATAGCGAACCCGGCCGCCGAGCCGTTGAAGATTTGGGCCTATTAGCTCGAGTCGTAGAACACAAACAAATATTCTTTCGATCGGCTTGGGCGAATTATGGGTCTGCAAAACCGGGAACGCTCCGACTGGCCCCTTCTCCTTCCCGCGCCAGCCTGATAAAAAGAGATTATGTGCGAATGCAGGAGATGATCTTTGAGACCGCGCCCTCATGGAAAGACATTCTCGATGGTTTAAGCGGCCTTGAGGAAAGAATCAACCAAACTGGGAAAAAATGATATGAACGGCAATGTTTTTAAAATCGCTAATAAGCCCGGGACGCTCCTAGAGGCCATAGAAGAGTCGCTGGCTGCGGCAGGTAGATTCAACAGAGATGATGCCACCGCGCCCGTGGCTATTCTCTGGACGGACGGAGACGGTCAATGGCGGCCGATAGTCGATTTGCTGCGCTCGAGAAGAGCCGAGCTACTGACGTTTGGCGCATACGACTTGGAAAAGCGAACGGGACCGGCCATCTGGCTTCGGTGCGTTATTGAGAAAAAACTAAGGGAAGTCGAGATATCGGAAGGGGTTATACCCATCCTTTACTTGCCGAATGTAAGCCGGCAAACGCTGAAAGCGGCCGAGGAATGCCCGGATGATCTGAAACCGATTGTTGAACTTCTATACCGAGGATCCGTTTGGGGCCAATTGAACGGCAGGGATTGGACGGTCGAAGCCTTCCTCGTTTCCAAAGATGGAGGCCTGGGATTGGATTTGGCCAAGGATGCGCGAACGCGGCAGGCTTTGGAGGGAGCGCTTTCGGCGCTGGCCGGAGCGCCGCTCGAGAATTTCCGCGGCAAGCGCCTCGAAAGTGAAGACTTCGACCGGCTGATGGTAGAGGATACGCCCCATGATATCCTCCATTGGCTGGATGATCCAAAGAGAATCCGCGCGGAGTGGGACGCGGCCAGATGGAAGGCCTTCCGTTCGCGATGCCGATCCGAGTATGGGCTTGACCCGGAGGCGGAAGGCGAGCTCCGGGGCGCCGAACTTTTGGGGGGGCGGCAGGGAGCTTGGGTTTCGGTCTGGGGGCGGTTTGGGGAAGCACCGATGAACTATCCAAATATAGCGGCGCTTTTACGGCGGGCGAAACCGACCGGTCTTATCTTTGACAAAGAGCCTTGGCCGGATGAGAACGACCAATTGGAATCGGCATTGCGTGCAGCCTTGGCGGAAGCGGGGACGAAATCCCAAACTGAAACAAGGCAAAAAATCGTCGATTTGGAGGCAGAGCATCGTGATCGGCGGAGCTGGATCTGGGCCAAGCTTGGGCGAAGTCCGTTAGCCCTTGCCTTGGAGCCGCTGGCCGTTCTGGCAAAAGCGACCGAAATCGGACTGGGTGGCGATTCGCTCGAAGGAATGGCTGAAGGCTATGTTTCTTCGGGCTACCTGGCCGACGACGCCGTCGTGCGTGCCTGGGCGGCGGTCCGGACGCCGGAGGATCAAGCGGCCGTCCAATCCGTCATCCAATCGCTTTATCTGCCCTGGCTCGATGATGGAGCGCGCAAGTTCCAGGATCTTCTGCGCGGCGAGGAGCTGAATCGGATCACCAAGATTAAACTGAAGCCGGCTGGCTACGCGACCAAGGAGTGTCTGTTTTTTTGCGATGGGCTTCGCTTCGATCTCGGATGTCGGTTGGCAGAGTCGGCGGGAGACAGGGGAATGAGGGCTCGGGTAGCGCCGAAATGGGCGGCATGGCCGACTGTTACGGCGACAGCCAAACCCGCAGCATCGCCGGCTGCGTCGTTATTTAAAGGGAACACGGCTTCTCAGGATTTCCTCCCTGTTCATGAAAAATCGGGGCAAGCATTTACCGCGGAACGATTGCGGAAGATCTTGGCCGAACGGGGATATCAGATTCTGGAGGAAAACGAGGTCGGCGATGCCGATAGGTCTGAGGCCATGGCTTGGACCGAATTCGGCGATATCGACAAGCTTGGTCATGGGCTCGGCGCGGGAATGGCGACTCAGATCCAAGACCAGGTCGAGCAACTGGCGGATCGTGTGCAACGTCTCCTTTCGGCCGGTTGGGTTATTGTCCGGGTCATTACCGATCACGGTTGGCTGTTTATTCCCGGCGAATTGCCGAAAGTCGACCTGCCGAAGCACTTAACGGAAACTAAATGGCGGCGATGCGCGGTCGTACAGGAAGGCGCGGGACGGGATATCCCCCGTGCGCCATGGTTTTGGAATCCGGCCGTTTCCTTCGCTTTCGGACGGGGTGTGCATTGCTTCACCAAGGGTTCCGCTTATGCCCATGGCGGGCTGAGTCTTCAGGAATGTTTGGTGCCTGAGGTCACGATTCGAGGGATCGAAAATAATACCAGCAGTGTAGTCGTTATTTCCGAGGTTCAATGGGCGGGCTTAAGGTGTCGTGTACGGACCGAACCAGGGGCTTCAGGATTATCAGCGGAGCTGCGGACTCGGCTTAATGATCCCGCTTCGAGAATCGGCGAAGCAAAAACAATCGACTCGGATGGCCGGGCTGCGCTTCTAGTCGAAGATGACGGATTGGCCGGAACGCCCGTTTTGGTCGTTGTGGTTGATTCTTTGGGACAGATAAAGACTAAGTGCGCCACGATCGTAGGAGGGGAAGAATGAGTATCCAGCTGGATGGCCTGGACAAAAAGGCGGCCGAATCCTTCGGAGGATATTTAGTTAGGAAGGACCTGGTTCGGAAATACAGCCGCCAGTATCCGGTCCCCACTTATGTTGTGGAATTTCTGTTGGGCCGCTATTGCGCGACAACGGACGAGAGCGAGATCGAGGAAGGCCTCCAGATCGTCGAGAGACAGCTCAAGGATAGAACGGTCAAGACAGGTGAAGAGGAGCTTTTCAAAGCCCGGGCAAGGGAAAAAGGCTCGATCAAGCTGATCGATATCGTCAAGACCCGCTTGGATTCTAAAAATGACTGCTTCATCGCGGAGTTGCCGAGCTTGGCCATCCGGGATGTCAGAATAGGCGACCAGCTCGTCAAAGACCATGAGCGTATGCTGACGGACGGCTTTTATGCCGAAATCACTCTAACTTACGATGCCGCTATCGCCCAGGAGAAAAACGGCCGGCCGTTCGCCATCGAGGCGCTCCGGCCGATTCAACTCTCTAAGCCGGATGTCTTGGAGACTCTCCAAAAGGGCAGGGAAGGATTCACTTTCGCGGAATGGAGGGATCTGCTCATTCGTTCGATTGGTCTTGAACCCGGGGCATTGACCGATCGGGCAAAATGGATTGTTTTATTGCGGATGGTCCCCTTTGTGGAGCGCAATTACAATCTCGTCGAACTTGGCCCCAAGGGAACGGGGAAGAGCCATCTCTATCAGCAAATATCGCCCAATGCGCATCTCATCTCGGGCGGTAAGGCGACAGTAGCTAAGATGTTCGTCAATAACAGCACCGGCCAACGCGGGTTGGTTTGCCATTATGACATTGTTTGTTTCGATGAAGTCACAGGAATCTCTTTCGACCAGAAAGACGGCGTCAATATTATGAAGGGCTATATGGCCAACGGCGAATTCTCCCGCGGGAAAGAGAGCATCCGGGCTTTCGGCGGAATAGTCATGGTTGGTAACTTGGATGATATCCATCAACAGCAGAGATTCGGGCATTTGTTAAATCCCCTCCCGCCCGAAATGCGGAACGATACGGCGTTCATGGACCGGCTTCACGCATATGCGCCGGGCTGGGAATTCCCCAAACTCACCATCCATGAGCATTTAACCGATCACTTTGGCCTGGTCAGCGATTTCGTATCAGAATGCTGGACCAAGCTTCGCGCTTCGAGCCGGCTTGCTGTACTTCAGGGACGGGTCAACTGGGGCGGAGCCTTAAGCGGCCGTGATATCGAAGGCGTTCATAAAACGATTGGCGGCCTGATCAAGCTTCTGTTTCCGGATCCGGCGATGTCGATCCCGGATGTTCATTTGGAGCAAATTGTCCGTTTTGCTTTGGAATCACGACGGCGGGTCAAAGAACAGCAGAAGCGGGTTTTGAAAACCGAATTCCGCAACACTCATTTCAGCTACCACATGGGCGTTGATGGCATTGAGCAGTTCGTCTCGACTCCTGAAGCCCATAGCGATCAGGCCATCGAATCCGACCCTCTTCCCCCCGGCCAGGTCTGGTCGATCTCTCCCGGCGGGAATGGGTTCGCGCCTTGCCTCTATCGGATCGAAGCGACGGCTGGTCCCGGAAATGGGGTTAAAATCCTTAATGCGCCCGTACCGCCGTCGTTTAGGGAAAGCGTCCGCTATGGAGAGCAGAATCTCTACACCAAAGCGAAGGAGCTTGTGGGAGAACGGGATCCGAGAGCGCATGAGTTTTCGATTCAATTGCGGTCGATCGACGCGGATACGACTGGCCAAGGTATCGGTCTCGGTGTTTTGGTTTCGCTCTGCGGGGCGTTAATCGAAAAAAGCGTCAAGGGAGGATTGATCATTGTGGGCGAATTGAATTTGGGAGGATCGGTGGAACTGATGCCTAATCCGGTTGCTGTAGCCGAATTGGCAGTTGAGAAAGGTGCAACGGCGCTCTTGATGCCGATTTCTGCCAGGAAACTATTGATCGATCTGCCTGATGCCCTGGCTGTGAAGTTGCGGATCGATTACTACGGCGATGCCACAGATGCGTTGATGAAGGCAATATTGGAATAGTCGAGTATCCAAAAGTTCCTATCCGGATGAGCCTAGGATAGGGATATCATGAGGCAGACAGAGAATGAACAAGCCGCAAAAGCATTGCCTTGAAACCGAGCGACTCGCTCGGCAACTCAAGCCCGCCGACCTGTTTGACTGGCTAGTAACTACCGGGTATTTTCCGGAAAGTTATGTCCTTCCGCCTTGCTTTCATGTGACTAAACATCCTTCCTTTGGCACTTATTTTACGCAGAAGATTAAAATCAAGTTCTCGCCGAATCTCGCTCAGATTTGCGAGGTCCATTTTCCCAAGACCGATCTCACTGATCGCACCTTCGGCATCCTTGATCCAAGATTACATAGTGATATCGCGACGGAAATAGCGAATAACTGGAAATCAATACTTGACATCATCTTTAACCCGGCTAAACGCGTGTATTCCTATAGTTTCCCGATCCCTTTATCGAAAAACACCCCCGGCATAATTGGCGGATTACGAGCCGGACGAATGATTTATGAGTGGATTGAAATGGCAGAATCAGATCTTGTCGAGGAAGCTTATGCGTATAAATATCTTGTAAGAACAGATGTAAAAAACTTCTACCCCTCCGTTTATACTCATAGTATCGCTTGGGCTATCCATACCCGTCCGTTTATTCGCCAAGACTCCAATAGGAAAGATTTCACTCTGGTAGGTAATCGATTGGACAAATTGTTCCAATGTGCTAATGACGGTTGTACGAACGGAATCCCTATCGGTCCGGCCGTCTCTGACTTAATGGCAGAACTAGTTTTATCGGCAGTTGATCGGAGCATTTCTCCGCAACTTAAGAAAATCCGCGTCCTTGCGCTCCGCTTTAAGGATGATTATAGGATCCTTTGCCGAACGGAGGAGGAGGGTAGGAGGGCAACGAAACTGCTTCAGAGGGGGCTTAAAGACTTCAACCTACTTTTAAACGAAGACAAAACCAATATTGCAGTTCTGCCCGAGGGAATTTTCCGCGAGTGGGTCTCCAAATATCATGCCATCCGCCCTAAAACTAAATTGCGATTGTCCTTTCGGGAATTTAAAGAATTATATCTTGGTGTGCTTCGGATCGATCAGGAGGTCCCTGGAACTGGAATAATCGATAGATTCATCGCGGATGTCACGGACGCTTCCTATATGCCGCTGTTTCCGGTTTCGACTTTTCATATTGAAAAGACCATAAGCCTCCTCTTACTTATGGCGGAGAGGAGGATTCGATCATTGCCGAGGATCTTGGGTTTGGTGGAAGCGATGATGACGATGTCTGGCCAGAAAAGTGCGGTTCGAGTAGTCGAGCAACATTTAAACAACAAGCTTGCTGAGCTGTTCTATTATGGGACTTCTAATAATTGGAGCGAGCCGAAACTTCAAATGCTCGGTTTTAATCTTATGATCTATAGGTATCTGGGAGATGCCATGAAGTGCGTTGCCTGGTCCGTTTGACTTGGCCGTCCCCTTCTGATACATAAACAGCGGAGCATCGTGGTCATCCGCAAGCGCGAGAAAGAAGGCGTCGTCATTTTCGACGTGGATGGGGAGATCAAGCGCTCGGATATCACCGACGTCACTCTGCACGATCTGGTCAAGGCGGTCTTGGACGAGGGGCACCGCTTGATCCTCCTCAACTTCGAGAAGGTCGGCTTCATCGACAGCTTCGGCGTCGGCGAGATCCTGGCCAGCTACATTTCGACCCACAATCTCGGCGGCAAGCTCAAGCTGACCCGCATCTCCAAGAAGCTCTACCTCGTCTTCCAGGTGACCATGCTGACCAAGGTCCTGGACATCTTCGAGGACGAAGACGCGGCCCTGCGCAGCTTCCCCCGCGACTGACGCGGGACGATCGAGGAGGCTCCCATGACCGGGCGCCGGATTCCCGAAGCTATCGCCCGGGGCCTGGGGCTTGATCCCGGCGAAGTCCCTCGGGCCGTCCTCTTCTTCCTCTACTTCTTCCTCGTCACCGCTCCCTTCGCCATCGTCAAGTCCGTCCGCGACGCCAGCTACCTGGACGACGTCGGCGTCCGCTACCTGCCTTGGGCCTATGGCACGGCCGTCCTGGTGGGGGCCGCCGTCGCCATCCACGCCCGCCTGCAGGCCCGCCTGCCGCGGCGGGGCCTGCTGGCCGGAAGCCTGCTGTTCTTCGCCGCCTCAGCCGCCGCCTTCCGCTACCTCTTCGCTCTGGACCGGCCCTGGATCACCCTGGTCTACTGGCTGTGGGCCAACATCTTCGTCGTCGTCCTGACGACCCAGTTCTGGTTCCTGGTCAACGATGCTTTCAATCCCCGGCAGGCCAAGCGCCTGGTCGGATTTCTGGGAAGTGGAGGCATCCTGGGCGGCGTGGCGGGCGGACTGGCGGCCGGCTTCCTGGCCCGTCCCGGCCGGCCGGAGGACCTGCTCTTGGCCGCCGCCGGGCTGCTGGTGCTGGGCGCCGTCGTCGTGGCCGCCCTCTTCCGGCGGCTCGGGCGATGCGCGGCCGCCGATGCGCCGGGCCCCTGCCCGGCGGCTTCGGCGCACCGCCCCAGATTCCTCGACTCCTTCCGGACCGTCCGTTCGGACTCCTACCTCCGCCTCCTGGCCGGCCTGGCCCTTCTGACGGGCATCGTCTCGACCCTCATCGACTGGCAGTCCAAGGCCGTCATCGATGCCGTCCCGGCGGCCAAGATCAACCTGGCCGCCTTCTTCGGCCGCTTCAATGCCGGGATGCTGGCGGCGGCCTTCCTCTTCCAATTGGCCCTGACCGGCCGCTTCCTGCGCCGCTTCGGCCTGCGCACAGCCCTGATGATCTATCCCTTGGCGCTCCTCGTCTGCTCGGGCGGGGTGGCTCTCTGGCCGATGCTCGGCTGGGCCCTGGCCGCCAAAGGAGCGGACAAAGCCTTCTCCTATTCGATTCAGCAGTCCTCGCGGGAGCTGCTTTACATCCCCGTTGCGGCCGATCGCAAGTACCGGGCCAAGGTCTTCATCGATGTCTTCCTCAACCGCTTCTCCAAGACCGCGGGCGCCGGTCTTCTGCTGCTGCTCTTCCTCCTGCCCGGAGGGCCCTCCGTAGCCGTCGTTGGGGCGGCCTCGGCCGTCCTCATTGCCGCCTGGCTTCTCGTCAACGTCCGGATCGGCAAGGCCTACGGGCGTGCGGTCACAGGCCATCTGAAGGACAAGTGGGAGCGGGACGATGGGATGGTCCGGGACCGGGCCGACGCGGCCAAGAGCATCCTCGACGCGCTGGAGAGCCGCCGGCGGAGTCCCTCGCTCTACGCCCTCCACCTTTACGAGATGGCCGGCGACGGCCTGCTGACGCCGGAGATCGCATCCTTCCTGGAAGAGGAGCAGGCGGCCCTCGCCCCCCAGCCCCAGTCGCCGCTGGCGGACGGCGAGGAGACGCCCTGGCTGCCTCCGCCGGCGGCTGACGTCCTGTCCGTCGCCGCGGATATCCGCGAGATCATGGCTCTGCCCGACTACCAGCGGGTCATGGACGGCTACGCGGAGCGGGTTCTGCGGGGGGAGGCTGGCGGCGAGACGGCCCGCATGGAGCTGGCCAAGGCGGCCGGACTCATGGACCGCGATTCCCCGCTGGCCGATCGCTTGGAGGACTATCTTCTTGACGATTCGCCCGAGGTCGTCCACTATGCCGCGGAGTCCGCCGGCCGGCTCCTCCGGCGCGAGTCGGTCCCTTGGCTGGTCGAGCGGCAGGGCGATCCGCGGACCCGGGGCGATGCGGCCGGGGCGCTGACCCGCTACGGCGTCCTCGCGGCCGGCGCCCTGGGGGATTACCTTCTCGACCCGGCCACCCCGGCTGAGGAGCGCCGCCGCGTCGCTGCCGTGTTGGCCGCGATCCCTTCGCAGGACGCGGCCGATTCGCTCCTGGACGCGCTGGGCGCCGGCCAGCCCGGCCTCGAGCGCGATCTCATCGACGCCCTCGATCGGATCCGCGGGCAGGCGGCCGGCCTGACCTTCGACCCCGTTCTGGTCCGGGCCGCCCTGGACCGCGAGCTGGCCCGCCTGGCCGCGGCGCCCGTGCGGGCCGACGGCCTGTGGCTCTTTCGCCTGCTCGGCCTTCTCCATCCCGGCCAGGACCTGACCCGGGCCGGACAGTGCTACATCCGGGGCTCGGCCGAGGAGACGGCCTTTGCCCTGGAACTGCTCGACCACATCCTGCCTCTCGACCTTAAGGACAAGATCGTGCCTCTCTTGGAGGGGATGCATCGACCGGAGGGGGGAGCCTGATGCGCCCGTCCGATCTTCTCTTCAAGGACGTCCGCGAGGCGGCTCCCGACCGCCAGTCCGAAGCCAGCCGCCTGGCCGGGCTCTTCTTCCTGTTGACGGCTTCCGCCTACGTTTTCAAAGCGGTCAAGATCTCCCTCTTCCTGCAGTGGATGCAGGCTTCGCGCCTGCCCCTGGCCTACCTGATCACGGCCGTCGTCATGGGTTTCGTGGTCACGCTCAACACGCGGCTCCTGGGGCGGATGAAGCGCCGGCCGTACGTCCTGGGCAGCCTGGCCTTTTTCGCGATCAGCCTGGCCCTGATCCGTTTGGCCCTGCCGGGTCACGCCCGCTGGCTGATCATCGTCTACTGGCTGTGGAGCGACGTCTTCCTGGCCATGACCGTGACCCAGTTCTGGATCGTCGTCGGCGACGCGTTCCTGCCGCGCCAAGCCAAGCGGATGGTCAGCCCGCTGGTCAAGTTCGGACTGCTGGGCGGCATCTTCGGCTCGCTCCTGGTCTCGCTGCTGGCCAAGGGCCTGGGATCGGAGAACATGCTCCTGGTCGGACTGGCCTTCCTGCTGGGCGCGATCGCCCTGGCCGGGGCCGTCCTGAGCAAACCGCGCGCGACCGCCGCGGCGGCCGGTCAGGCCGTTTTAGGCCCGAGCTTCGGCAAGGGCCTCAAGACGCTCTTATCCGACCGCTACCTGAGACTTCTCGGCGGGGCCATGCTGACAGCCATGACCGTGTCGACTCTCCTGGACTTCCAGTTCAACAAAGTCCTGGAATGGAAGATTGTCGGCGCCGACGAGCAGACGGCGTTCATGGGCATTTTCTCGACCGCCCTGCTTGTCGTCTCCTTGGTCCTCCAATCGGCCCTGACCCATCGCGTTTTACGGACCTTCGGCCTGCGCACGGCGATCCTGGTGACGCCGGTCGTCCTGCTTCTGGGGGTGGCGGCCGTGGCCGTCGTCCCGGCCGCCCTGGCCCTGCCCTGGGCGATCGGGGTCAAAGGCGCCGATAAGAGCCTGACCCACACCTTCAGCCAGTCCACCCGCGAGATACTCTATGTCCCGGTCCCGACGGAAAAGCGGGTCCGGGCCAAGGTCTTCATCGACATGTTCCTGAATAAGGTCGGCGACGGGGTGGCCGCGCTGCTCATTGCCGCCGTCACGGCGCTCTTCTCTCCCTCCTGGAAGGGCATGAGCTGGGTGACCGGGGCCGGCCTGGGCTTGTCGATCCTTCTGGCCCTGGCCATCCATCGGGCTTATGGCGGGGTGGTCAAGGCCAACTTGCGGGCCCGCCGCCCCGATGCCGGAGAGATCATCGGGGGACGGATGGACGTGGACGCGGCGAAGCTCGTCTTCGACACCCTCGACAGCCGGGACCGCAGCTCCGTTCTCTATGCCATGAACCTGATGGACCTGGTGCGCAGAGACCAGCTGAGCCCGGAGCTGAGGTCCATCCTGAGCGAGGAGGCCTCCCGGGTCCGGGCCGGTTCCCTCGGCCGGTTGATCGAGAGCGGCGGCGCCTCGCTTTTCCCCGGCTGGCAGGACCGGCTGGACGAGGAGCGACTGGATGCCCAGGTCCGGGAGGTCATGTCGCTGGACGTCTACCAGGAGATCATGAAGCGGCGCTTCGACGAGCTGGCCGTCCAGCCGGGGCCGGCCGGCCTGGTCGAGCAGATGGAAGCGGCCAAGGCCATTGGACTGATGGCCCCCGACTCGCCCCTTGTCGGCCGTCTGCGGATCCTGCTGAGGCATGAATCGCCGGATGTGGTCCGCTATGCCCTGGAAAGCGCATCCCGCCATGTCCGGCGCGAGCATGTTCCCCTGATCCTGCCCCGGCTGGGGGAACCGGCCCTGGCCGATGCCGCAGCCGCCGCCCTGGCCGCCTACGGCGATCGGATTGCCGGAACCCTGGGCGATGCCCTGTTCGATCCGGGACTGGCCCCGGAAGCGCGCCAGGCGGTCCCGGGAGTGTTGGCCCGGGCGGCAACGCCGCGGGCCGCCGCTTTCCTTGTCCGGGCTTTGCGGCGGGGGGAGTCCGACGCTACGGATGAGATCATCGAAGCCCTGGTCAGAATGAGGACGGATAATCCCGGGCTCGTTTTCCCCGGACCCGCGATAGAAGCGGAGGTCCGGCGGGCCGCCGTGGTGGCCTGCCTGACGATCGAGGGACGGGAGACGGCCGGCCGGGAGCGGGCCTTGAAGCGCGTCTTCGACCTGCTCGGCCTCGTCTATCCCTGCGAGGACATCGTCCGCGCCTGGCAAAACTACGCCCGCGGCGAGCGGCGGGCCGTCGACTACGCCGTCGACCTGCTGGAGCATATGCTCCGGCGCGAGGACAAGGAGATCGTCCTGCCGCTCGTGGAGCCCGGCCCCGAGGATGCCCGCATCCGGCGCTGCCGGGAGCTGCGCGACCGCCTGACCGGCGAGGCTTGATTTTTGCTATAATCGGGTCAAAGCCATGCCGCTCCTCTATATCTACCCCAAGCGCGGCGCGGGCTTCTCGATCGAGCTTGGCCCGCACGCCGTGACCCTCGGCCGGGCGGCCGACAACGCCGTCCCTCTGGGTGATCCCTTCTGCTCCAGCCGCCACGCCGTCATCCGCCCGACCGGGGACGGCTTCGTGGTGGAAGACGCCGGGAGCAAGAACGGCACCTACCTCAACGGCCGCCGGCTCGAGGCGCCGACGGCGCTACGGACAGGCGACGAGATCCGGGTCGGCGGCGTGCGCATCGTCTTCGACCGGCCCCTCTCGGTGGCCGTGGAGATGACCGACGAGTCGGCCTCGGTCACCAGGGTCAATACCGTGGTGCCGATCCAGGACCTGTTGAGGCGCCCGGGACTTCCGACCGGGGCCGGGACGCCGGGGCCGGACGGGTCGCAGGACGACCGCGAGATCGCCGCCGTCCTGGGCGAGGTCAGCCAGGCCCTCCTCCTGCACCGCCCCCTGGACGAGCTGTTGGACCATATCATGGGCCTCATCAGCGTCCACGTCTCCATGGACCGCGGGGTTCTGATGCTGGTCGAGGGTGAGCCGCCGCGCCTGCAGATCAAATCCGTCCGGATCAACAGTCCCAGCCTGCAGGCGGAAAAGATCCAGGTCAGCCGCGGCATCGTGGCCATGGCCTACGAGCAGCGGCTTTCGGTCATGACCACCGACGCGGCCGCCGATCCCCGCTTCATGGCCCGCGAGAGCATCGTCGCGGCCGGCATCCGCTCGGCCCTCTGCGTCCCCCTCTGGAACAACAAGGCCGTCATCGGCGTCCTCTACGCCGACCGCCTGTCGCTGGCCCGGGCCTTCACCGAGAAGGACCTCCGGCTGCTGACTCTGTTGGCCAACCTGGCCGCGGTCAAGATCGAGAACGCCGTCCTGGCCGAAGACACGGTCAAGAAGGAGCGCATGGAGCGGGAGCTGGCCCTGGCCGCCAAGATCCAGAAGGACCTCCTGCCCCGCCAGACGCCCTCCCTCCCCGGGCTCGACATAGCCGGCCGCAACGTGCCCTGCCTGGAGGTCGGCGGCGACTACTACGACTACATCCCCTTGGGCCAGGACCGGATCGGCATCGCCATCGCGGATGTCTCGGGCAAGGGGGTCAGCGCCTCGCTCCTGATGGCCTCGCTGCGGGCCGCCCTGCACTCGGAGCTTCGGCCGGATCACGACCTGGCCGTGATGGGGGCCAAGCTGAGCGATTTCGTGCTCAAGAGCTCTCCGATCAATGACTTCATCACCTTCTTCTGGGGCGAGCTGGAGATCGGGACAGGCCGGCTCCGCTATATCAATGCCGGCCATCCAGCCCCGATCATCTGCGGCCCGGGCCGCCCGCCGCGGCAGCTTGACGGCACGGGGCTGGCCCTGGGTATGCTGCCCGGAGCGACCTATGATGTCGGGGAGGCCACGCTGGCCGCCGGCGAGACCTGGATTCTCTATACCGACGGCATCACCGAGAGCCGTCGGGCCGACAGCGAGGAGTACGGGCCCGAGCGGCTGGCCGAGCTGAGCTGCCCGTCGGAGGGCTGCGCGGCGGCCGTGATCGACCGGGTCTTCGACGGCCTGGAGGCCTTTTCGGGGACGAAGGCCGGCGCCGACGACAGGACCCTGGTCGTCATCAAGCGCCTGCCCTGACCGCCGTTGCGGGGGGCGGGTGGCAATTTGGCTTCGTTTTCCTTATGATAACCGTCCGAATCCGATCCCAACAGGTGCCGTCATGAGCCGATATCGCCGAGCCACGTCCGCCTTGCTGCTGGCCGTCGCCCTCGCCGCCCCCCTGGCCGCGGCCTCCGGCCAGGAGGCCGCCGCCGCGCCGGGCATCTCCTACGAGGAGATTGCCCGGTTCCTGAGCGGGCTGCCCTGCGCCTCGGAGGGACTGCAGGCTCTGCAGGAGACGCCCGAGGTCGCGGACTTCATGGCCGCGATGGACAGGAACTGGGCCGATTTGGAGGCCAAGCGGCTGAAGCCGATGCGGGAATGGGCGGCCGTTGAGATGGCCGAGGCGCGTCGGGGGACCAGGACCCTGTTCTACCCGTTCGGCGGTCCCGACTTCCTGACCGCCTTCGAGCTCTTCCCCGATGCCGAGACCTTCGTCCTGCTGGGGCTGGAGTTCGTCGGCCGGCTGCCGGATGTGGCTTCTTTCACGCCCGAGCGGGCGGCGGGCTACGCCCGGGCGGTGCAGGCATCTCTGGCGGACTTCTTCAAAAAAAGCTACTTCATCACCAAGAACATGAACGCCGCCCTGGGCCGGGACCAGGTGGACGGCGTCCTGCCGGTGCTCTGCCTCTTCCTGGAGCGGACCGGGAACCGCATCCTGGGCATCAAGCGCTGCGAGTTCCTGCCCACGGGGGAGATGTTGGAGAGCGTCGTCATCGAACCGGCCAAACGGCTGCGCCGGCCGTACGGTGTCAAGATCGAGTTCCAAGCGGCTTCCGGGCGGGCCTCCAAATCGCTCTACTACTTCTCCTGCGACCTGGCCGACCCGGCCTTCACGCTCGAATCGGTCTTCTATAAGTTCCTGGCCGCCGCGACGTACGAAACGACCTTCGTCAAGTCGGCCTCCTACCTCATGCACTACTCCAATTTTGCCAATATCCGGGGCCTGGTCCTGGACAGAAGCCGGTTCATCCTGCAGGACGACACGGGCATCCCGTACCGCTACTTCAAGCCCGAGGCCTGGTGGATCCGCCTCTACGGCGCCTACATCAATCCGGTCAAGGACTTCGTCAACGTGGAACAGCGCGACCTGAAGGAGGCCTACGACGATCCGGCTTCCGACGTCCGCGAGCTGCCCTTCCACCTGGGCTATCACTGGGGCACGAATAAGGACTCTTTCCAGTACTTCGAGCGCCGCATCGCGTCGGACGGCGGCGGGCCGCGATGAAGCCGGCCAAGTTCGGGCTGTCGACGGCCACCGCGCTGGTCATCGCCAACATGGTCGGGACCGGCGTCTTCACCAGCCTCGGCTTCCAGGTGGCCGGGCTGTCCTCGGGCCTGGCTCTTCTGATGCTGTGGGGGCTGGGCGGGCTGATCGCCCTGCTCGGGGCCCTGACCTACTCGGAGGCCGGCGTCCTGTTCCCGCGCAGCGGCGGGGAATACCACTACCTGACCCAGATGTACCATCCGGCGGTCGGCTTCATGGCCGGCTGGATATCCTTCCTGGTCGGGTTCGCTGCCCCCGTCGCGGCCGCGGCCATGGCGCTGGGCCGCTACGCCGGAAGCGCCCTGGCCCTGCCGGAGCGGCCGGCCGGGCTGCCGTTTCTGAGCGCCTCGTCCTGGATCGCCATCGCCGTCATCGCCGCGGTGACCGCCGTGCACAGCTTGGACAAGGTCGTCGGAGCCCGCTTCCAGAACGTCATCACGGCCTTCAAGGTCGTCTTCATCTTCGTCCTGATCGGCCTGGGCCTTCTCTTGGGCAAGCCAGCCGGCCTGTCGTTCGCGGCGGGAGCGGCGGCCTGGAAGGACATTCTCAGCCCGGCCTTCGCCGTCTCGATGTATTTCGTCACCTTCGCCTACTCGGGCTGGAACGCGGCCGCCTACGTGGCCGGCGAGATCCGCGAGCCGCAGAAGAACCTGCCCCGCAGCCTCATCACCGGGACGCTCTTCGTCGTGTTCGCCTATGTTCTGCTGAACTTCGTCTTCCTCTACACCGTGCCGCTGGCCGAGCTGGCCGGCAAGGTCGAAGTCGGGTACATCTTCGCCGGGCGCGTCTTCGGCTCCCAGGGCGGCCGGATCATGGGCGGGCTGATCGCCTTCCTGCTGCTGTCCAGCATCTCGGCCATGATCATCGCCGGGCCGCGGCTATCCAAGGTTCTGGGCGAGGACTATCGGATCTTTCGAGGGCTGGCCCGAGTCACCCGCAAGGACATCCCGGCCGCGGCCATCATCGTGCAGGGGCTGATCTCGGTGCTCTATGTGATCACGGCGACCTTCGACCAGGTCATCGTCTTCGTCGGATTCACCCTGAACGTCTTCACTTTCCTGACCGTGCTGGGAGTGATGATCCTGCGGCGGAAGCGGCCGGACATGCCCCGGCCCTATAAGACGATCGGGTACCCGGTCGTGCCGGCTCTCTTCCTGCTGATCCAGGCCTACATTCTGGTCTACGGCCTGCTCTACCGGCCCAAGGAGTCTCTGGCCGGCATCGCCATCACCCTGCTGGGGCTGGTTGTCTACTATCTGAATCGCAAGAAGGGGTCAGGTCTTAAGATTCAAGATTTCTGACAACAGACGTTTACTTCCGCGAATCTCCAGTGGAGATATCTTGAATCTTAAGACCTGACCCCTACCCGAAGAACTCGGACGGGGCGGACTGCAGGCGGGCCAGAGCCGAGGCCCGCTCCCGAACGTCGAAGCCCATGGCGCACCGGACCGCGCAGGACGAGCAGTCCCCGCAGGGATTCTCGGAAACGCCCAGCGACGAGACCAGGTCATAAGCTTCGCCCAGGTTGCGGTAGCCGTAGGCGTACATGTAGCCGCGCATCAGCGACGGGACGGGCAGATTCTTGGGGCATTGCCCGGCGCACTCGTTGCAGCCCTGGCAGTAGAGCCCGCCGCCGGCCTGAGGCTGGCCCAGCTTGAGGTCGGTCCTCTCCTGGTCGGTCAGCTTGAAGTCCGTCATGACCTGCTTGTTGAGCTCGAGCTGGTCGAAGGAGGTCATGCCCGGGATGGCCGTGGTGATGTTGGGATTGCTCAGGGCCCACTTGAGGGCGGCTTTGACGTTGATCGGCTCGGTCCTGGCCCGGTCCCAGAAGCCGCCGGCCATGGTCTTCATGGCGACGATGCCGACTCCGGCCCGGGCCGCTTCGGCGATGGCCGCGTCGAGCTCGGCCAGGTTGGTCTTGCGGAAGTTGTAGCCGGTCAGGACGACGTCGTAGATCTTGCCTTCCAGGGCGGCCCGGATGACGTCATGCTCGTTGCTGTGCGAGGTGACCCCGATGAAGCGGGCCTTGCCGGCCTTCTTGACCGACTCGAGGGCCTTCATCAGGGGTTCGAACAGGACGGCTTCCCGGGTCATGACGTTGTGCAGGTAGATGATATCGACGTACTCGAGGCCCAGCCGCTGCAGGCTGAGGTTGAACCGCTCCAGCCAGTTTTCGCCGGTCGTCTCGGGCGAGAAGTTGCCCGTCTGGCGATCGCGCGGCTCGCCCTGGACCTTGGTGGCCAGGAAGTACGAATCGCGGGGCCGGCCCTTCAGGACGCTGCCGATGGCGACTTCATTGGTCCCGCGCTGGTAGCCGTGGGCCGTGTCGAGGTGAACCATGCCGGCGTCCAGGGCGGCCTTGATCAGGTTCTCGTTGTTGGAGTTCATGACCCCCATGGACACGATCGGCAGGGTCACCCCGGTCTTGCCCAGCTGGCGGGTGATGAGTCCCGCTTCCTTGGCCAGGGGGCCCGGGGCCTTGAAGGCTTGCTGTCCGGCCGTCAGGGACGCGGGAAGCGCGGACGAGGCGGCCAGTCCGGCGGCTCCGATCAAGCCGTTCTTGAGGAAGAAGCGCCGTCCGATGTTGTGGGGGGATCTGTTCATGAAGGTCCTCCTAGGGCAGGGGATTATAGCATACTATTTTAGTAGGAAAACAAGACCGGCCGCCATTTCGTCTATAATGACCGTGCGGCCGGGTGCCGCCAGCCCCCTCGCCCGTTGAACAAGGAGGAAGAACCATCATGACCGAAAATCATCGCCCTTCCTCTCCGCGCCGCTGGATCATCGCCGCCCGGCCGTGGGCCCTGCCGGCCTCGACCATGCCGGTCGTCTTCGGCACTTCGCTGGCCGTCGTCATCGGCGGCGCTCGGACCGACGTCCTGCGCTTCGCCTCGGCCCTGCTAGCCATGGTCATCCTCCATTCGGCGGCCAACATGCTGAGCGACGTCTTCGACTTCAAGCGCGGCCTGGACCGGGACGTCACTCCGGTCAGCGGCGCGGTCGTGCGGGGCTGGCTCTCGCCCGCGGCGGTAACGCGCGGCGCCGTCATCCTGTTCCTCGCCGGCTGCGGGATCGGTCTCGCCCTGGCGGCGATGACGGGGACCGTTCTGCTCATCGTCGGGGCAATGGGTGTCGCGGTCGGGGCGGGCTACACGCTCCTCAAGTACAACGCCCTGGGCGATATGGCGGTCTTCCTCAACTTCGGCCTTCTGGGTGCGCTGGGGGCCTGGGTCGTTCAGACGCGCGTCTTCTCCTGGCTGCCCGTGGTCTGGACTGTGCCCATGGCCATGCTGGTCATCGCCATCCTGCACGCCAACAACTGGCGGGACATCGTCACGGACTCCGAGCGCCGCGTCCGGACCTTCGCCTCGGTCCTGGGCGACGCCGGCTCGCAGGCCTATTACGGCTTTCTCCTCTTCGGCAGCCTGGGCCTGGTTCTGGCCTTCATCTTGGTCCCGCGCCTCGTCGGCGGGCCGCTCCCGGCCCTGCCCTGGACCTTCGCCATCGTCCTGCTGGCCCTGCCCAAGGCGCTCGATCTCTGGGGCCGGGCCCGGCGGAGGCTCACGCCGCGCCGGCCGATGGACTTCGTCATCCTGGACGGGGCCACCGCGCAGTACAACCTGCTCTTCGGGACCCTCTGCACGTTCGCGCTGTGGCTGTGGTACTTCATCCGGTGACAGCGCGACGGGATGAAGCGGCCGGGGCGAAACCCCGGGCTATTGGGCGGAGCGGCCGACAGGGGAGCGGCCCGGGGATTGCCGGAATGGGAATCCTGCTCCCCGACTACAAGGAAAGCGGACGGCGATGACAGTGAATGATACCGGGCCGGACGCCGTGACGGGCCGATCCGGCCTTCGGAACGGCAAGAAGGCGGCTGACGGCCTGCCGGCCGTCGCGGCCGTGGCGCTGTTTGCTCTCTTATTCATCGGGCGCGGCTTCGGCCCGCTCGACTTCTGGTGGTCGATGAGTGGGGCCGTTCTGCTTCTTGTCGGCCTGGGCGCGGTGCTCGATAGGGGCTATCCCGCGTCCCTGGCTCGCGATCCGCGAAGCGGCGCCCTCCGCAAGCTCGTCCTGGGTCTTCTTGCCGCGGCTGCGCTCTACGGCATCTTCTGGGTCGGGAACGAAGCCTCGCGATGGCTCTTCCCCTTCGCCTCCGGCGGCATCGGCCGCGTCTACGACTTCAAGGCCGGGGCCGCTCTCCCCCGCATCATCCTGCTCATGGCCCTGATCATCGGCCCGGGGGAGGAGATCTTCTGGCGGGCCTATCTCCAGCGCCGCTGGCAGGCCCGCTTCGGCCGCTGGCCGGGCTTCCTCGCGGCGGCGGCGCTCTACACGCTGGTCCATGCCGCCAGCGGCAACGTCATGCTGGTCCTGGCGGCCGCGATTTGCGGCGTCTTCTGGGGATTTCTCTACATGAAGACGGGCTCGATTCTTCTCGTCGCCGTCAGCCATACGGCCTGGGACCTGGCTGTTTTTGTTCTTTGGCCTTTTTCTTAGCCAGTCGCGTCATATAATTATTCATATAATTAATGGTTTTAAATGTGATTCTGATTTCCTTGACAAACATGTTCGCAATCCTTACTATATAAGTAAGGAAATACAATGTACACTGCTAAGCTGACCTCCAAAGGCCAAATCACGATACCCAAAAAGGTCCGGGATCGGATGGGAATTTCCGAAGGGGAAGCCATTTATTTCGTTGAGATTGACGGCGAATTCCGGATTAAAAAAGCCGTTCTGCAATCTCCTTTTGATAAATGGGTCGGCTATCTGGATAATCCAACCGGCGAGACGGTCGATGAATTCATCGAGGAGCTTCGAGGCCGGTGATTACGGCGATCGATACCAATATCCTGCTCGACGTTCTGGTCAAGGGATCGGAATTTTTCGCGCCCTCCAAAGCGGCGCTCGACTTACAAAACGCGACAGGAGGTCTTGTCGTCTGCGAGATCGTCGTCGCCGAGCTCGGTGCGAGGTTTCCTTCCGCGGAAGACGTTCAGGTTTTTCTGGAGGGATCTGGGATCAGAATTTCGTATCTGGAGCCAAAGTCCCTTCACTTGGCCGGGCAGCTGTGGAGGCGATATCGCGGCCGGCCGGATCAAGCAGTCTGCCCTGGCTGCAAGCTCCCCCTCTCGGGGCGGCCTCGGATCATTACGGACTTTTTGATCGGCGCACATGCCCTCATCCAAGCGGATGCGTTATTAACCCGGGATAGGGGATTCTATTCGAATAGCTTTCAGGGGCTGAGGATTCTGGCCTAGACTTTGCAACGAAAGGAAATAAAAAATAGGACGAAGTAAGCGGCCCTGGCGGGGCCAGCGGCCGAATTTAATTTGGGGGAGCTATGAGAGACAAATCCGTTTTCTCGTCCGCGATCGTCGTCCTCGCTCTGGTTGTGGCCGCGTCCGCCGTCCAGGACAAGATCGAGTTTAAGACAATCGACGGTGTGCCGCACATCTTCAATCCGGCCAAGCCCCTCAAGGGGACGATAAAGCTCGAAGTCGAGCAGACGCGGACCATCGATCCCTACGAGCAGTCCGAAGTGGGGATGAGAATGATCTTGTTCTCTCGCCGGGACTCCGGGGAGGTTGTCCTCTATGACCCAAACGGCGCGGAAGCCCATCGGTTCGGTTCCGACGGCAAGTATCTGGGGCTGCTGACCAAGAAGGGCCAAGGCCCTGGCGAGTTCAGCCCGTCGCAGGGCTACTTTGCCTACTTCTTCGGGCCGGATGTCTACGTCTTCGGCGGGCGGAAGGTCGCGCGCTTCGATAGCTTTGGAAAGCTTCTCCAGGAACGGATCCTCAAGAGCCGCCAATACGCCCCCGTCGACGGGACGCGGTTCCTGGCGGAAAACATCACTTTGGATGAGAAGAGAAACCAGACCAAGACGCTTCAAGTCGTCACGTTCGACTTCAACGGCCGGGAAGACAGCGTTGATCTGCTGAAGGCGGTGAATGTCGGAATGATCCGCAATCCCAACGGCCAGGGAGGCTTCTCCGAGATGTGGGCGACGCCCGGCATCTTCTATGCCGCCGACGCCTCAAGCGGGCGCGTCTACTGCGGCCTCAACACGAAATACGAGATCCGGATCAAGGATCTTTCCGGGAAGGACGTCCGGATCATCCATCGGGATTTCGAGAACGTCAAGGTCAAGCGGGCCGACGTCGAGAAGATGATGGCTTGGGCGACCAAGAATGAGCGGAGCCGCTGGATACTGGACGCCTATCCGGACCGTTTTCTGGCCATCAAGGAGGTTGCGGCCTTGCCGAGGGGATACCTGGCCGTCTTCTGCGTTACCGGACCGGAGATGTCCGAGATCGACGTCTTCAACCCCAAGGGCGAGTTTGTTTATGCTCTGATCCCGCCTCCCGGAATCGATATGAAGATCCAGGTGCAGTTCTTCCCCGCGGGCTTCGCCGTCGTGGAGACGCAAGACGATTCCGTCGTCTACCGCGAGTACCGGATCAAGAACCTGCCCGAGATTTTCGGGAAGTAGGCCGCCGGCACCGCCGGCCGCCTGCGCTACTTCTTTTTGACCTGGTAGCGGATGATGGTCCGGTAAGACTCCGGAGGCGCGTTGCCCATGCCCGGCCCGACCAGATATTCCTCTTCGTGGAGCCCCGCGATGGCATAGCCCTTGTCGGCGATGAACTTGTGCAGAGCCTCGATCGTCGGCGCCTCGTTGGCGTAGGGACCGACATGAAGAATCTCCGCCACTTCGCCGTAGCTCCAGACCTCGATCTTGACGCCCTGGATGCCGGCCGGCAGCCCGGTGACGGAGGCGGGCAGAGGCAGGGCGTAATACCCCGTCCACTCCGACTTGGCGTTGGCGCTCCAATCCTGGCCCGACCAGCGGGCCCGCGGGGCGGCCATCTGGACTCCGGGCAGGCTGAAGAAGGTCTTGAACAGCAGCCCGAAGGCGGCCTGGCCGGTGATATTGGGATCGCCCTTGGCCTCGACCACCAGCATCTTCTGGTCGGGCCTGGCCGTCAGGCGCGGCGCTTTCAGCGAGTCATCCATCGGCTGCACCTGGGCGGCGGCCGTCCCGGCCAGCGCGGCGATGAGAGATAGAATCACAACGGCTTTTTTCATGTTCCCCTCCGCGAAATGGCGCTCCTCCATCATACCCGAACCCTCGCCCCGGGAGAATCCCGGCCGGCGGTTGTCGGCCCTTGACAGCCCTGCGCGTCGGACCGCTGCATGCCCGGGCAGCCGTCAGAGCGGTTTGATGGGCTCGCAGATATCGATGATGAACTTGCCCTCGGGGTGGCTCTTGGGATCGTTCAGGTACATCTCGTAGCAGCTTCGGTCGTCCGGCTGATAGCCGCTCCCGGCCAGCCAATCCATCAGGGCGTCCCAGGCCTGCCCGAATTCGTCCTGGGTGATCTCGGCGTGAGCTACGGCAAAGAGGCCGCCCGGAATGTCCGTCTTGCCGATCTCGCCCTCGACCTTGGTGTCGAGCGGCACGGTGATGCAGGCGTCCGAGCGCAGCTTGTCGGTCTCCGTGATGTGCGGGCTGTCGTGGTAGATGGCCAGCATCTGGGTCTGGGGGAATCGAATCAGCCCGCGCGGCCCCGCCCACTGCATCAGCTTCTGGAAGGCCATGGCGACCCCTTGGAAGGGGCCGATGTGGCGGACATAGGCGACCGTCAGCGGCGGCATCTCCTTGACCTCGACCTTGTACTTCGACTTGTCCATGAACTGACTCCTTGCGGCGTGGATTTCGCCGCCATCATAGCCGGAGTCCAGGGACGGGGCTTGACCGGCCTTGCGATCCATTTGACGATTCTTGCGCCATTGCCGGCCGGGCTCGCCGCGCCATTCCGTGGCGCTCATGCCGAAGTGCTCGCGAAAAGCCCGGGCGAAGGCGTCCGAGCCCGAATAGCCGCAGTCGAGAGCGATAGAGGTGATGGGCATGGCCGGATAGGCCAGCAGGCAGGCCGCGGCCTTCTCCGCCCGCCGCCGCTGGATCCAGACGTTGAGCGTCTCACCGACCATGGCCCCGAAGATGCGGTGGAAGTGGAAGGGAGAAAAATTGGCCACCCGGGCCAGGTCCTCCAGGCGCAGGCTCTCGCCGATGCGCCGGTCGATGTGGTCGATGACCCGGTTGATGCGGGCCATGTACTCCGCCCGCGCCGCTTGGCTACCGTCCGGGTGGGCCATCGTGATCAGGCCGCCCGGCCGCGCTTGTCCTTGATTTCCGCACCGATCGAAGCGGCGCGGGTGGGAGGGTCGTCGATGTGAGCCATGAGCTGTTCCTTGGGAGACAGAGAGACAGGTAAAATACCACTTCCGGTGGAAGATGTCATCCTCTCGATCAGCCCTGATCGATGCGAGTAACCCGTTGATTATAATGGATCTCGACGATCGCGACGTTGACTTCCGGAGGCAAGCCGTCTATAGTATCGCCGTTGCGCCGGGCGGCTGCGAGACGGCTGCGGGCCGTTCCCCCGGGGCGCATCCAATAAAAGGAGTCGCTATGAGAAAGACAGCCCTGGCCCTGGCCTTGGCTTTATCCCTTTTGGCTGCCGTCGTCCCCCTCGAGGCCCAGTCCGAGGAGCCCATCGTCAAGGCGACCGTGCTCACGCCCGCATCCCCGCTCAAGGCCGGCCGGACGTCCTCGCTCGAGCTCGAGATCAGCATTCGGGCGCCCTTCCACATCAACTCGGACCAGCCGTCGGAGGCCTATCTCATCGGCACCACGGTCGACTTCAAGCCGCAGAAGGGCGCGGTGTTCGGCGCGATCATCTTCCCGTCCTCCCAGAACAAGAAGTTCGCCTTCTCGGACAATCCCCTGGCGATCTTCGAAGGCGCCTTCAAAGTCTCTTGCGAGGTCACGCTGGCGGCGGACTTCGCCGGGAAGGAGCTGATGATCGAGGGATCGGTCGGCTACCAGGCCTGCGACGATGCCTCCTGCCAGCCGCCGACCGACGCGCCGTTCAAGAAGGCGCTTCCCGTCGAAGGAGGAGCGCCGGCGGCCGGGACGGTCGGGCAAAAGCCGGCCGCTAAGCCCGAGGCCAAGCCGGCGGATAAGCAGCCGGCTGTGGAGAAGACGGCTTTCGCAGGCGGGGTTGAAAAGACAGTTGTTCCACCAGCCGGAAAAACGGAAGGAGCGGACGCCTCCAAGCCCGATGGCAGCAAGCCCGCCGGGGGAGCTTTGACCGCGGTCGATCCCGGCCCGGCCTCGATCTCCGGGTCGTCAACCCCCGATGCGGAGGCCCCGAGCCGCGAGATCCCCGCCCCAACCGGCGAACCGGCCGACGCCGGAGCCAAGAGCGGCATCGCGGGCGGCGCCGGCTTCGGGAGCCGGGGCCTCCTGCTGACCTTCCTGCTGGTCTTCCTGGGCGGGCTGGCCCTCAATCTGACGCCCTGCATCTACCCCCTGATCCCGATCACCATCAGCTATTTCGGCGGCCAGGCCGAGGGCAAGAAAGGCGGCGTCATCCTGCACGCCTTCATCTACGTCCTGGGCATGGCCATGACCTACTCCATCCTCGGTGTCGTGGCCGCCTTCACCGGCAGCCTGTTCGGCGCGGCTCTGACCTATCCCCCGGTGCTGATCGCCATCGCCGCGATCATGATCCTGCTGGCTCTCTCCATGTTCGACGTCTACGAGTTCCGCATGCCGGCTTCGCTCAATAAAGCTGCCGGCACGTCGAAGAAGGGGCTGAGCGGGACGTTCTTCATGGGCCTGACGGTCGGCATCATCGCCGCCCCCTGCATCGGGCCGTTCGTGCTGGGCCTGTTGACCTACGTCGGCAACAAGGGCAACGTCCTGCTGGGCTTCTCCCTGTTCTTCGTCCTGGCCATGGGTCTGGGCGTGCCGTTCCTGCTGCTGGGCATCTTCTCGGGCTCCCTCAACAAGATCCCGCGATCGGGCGCCTGGATGGTCTGGGTCCGCAAGATCTTCGGATTCATCCTGGTCGGGATGGCCATCTACTTTCTCAAGACGCTCCTGCCCGATCCCCTGTATTACAGCCTGGCGATGGCCTTGGTCGCCCTGGTGGCCGGGATTTACCTGGCCTGGATCGAGCCGACCAGGGGCATGGGCAAGGTCTTCCCCTTCGTCCGCAACGTCTTCGGGGTGATCTTCTTTCTCCTGGCCCTGAACTTCGGGGTCAACGGAGTCCGCGGCTACGCCGACGGCCGGATCAACGTGAAGATGCAGGCCCTGGCGGCGGCCGGGGGGCAGGTCAAGCTGGACGTCATCAACTGGATCCCCTACTCCGAGGAAGCTCTGGCCGACGCGCTTAAGACCGGCAAGCCGGTCTTCATCGACTCGACGGCCGAGTGGTGCATCGCCTGCCACGAGCTGGACAAGAAGACCTATACCCAGCCCGAGATCATCGCCGAGGCGGAGAACTTCGTCATGCTCCGGGCCGATCTGACCCGCAACGACGACGAGAAGGTCAAGGCCTTCTACAAGAAGTTCGCCGCCAAGGGCTGCCCGACGCTCATCTGGCTGAAGCCGGACGGGATGGAGATCGCGGACCTGCGCGGCGTCGGCTTCGAGAACAAGGACGTCTTTCTCGCGAAGATGAAAAAGGCCCTGTCCGCGAATTAGCAGACACATACCAATTTTCCGTCCATTTATGCATTAATTGTCAGAAAAAGACTGAATATTATTGCGGTTGCCGGATAGTCGCGATCAGGCAGTAATAAATTGGTATGTGTCTGGAAATTGAAATTAGTATGTGTCTGCTTTTATTTAGATTTCGGGCAGGCAGAAGGCGATCTCGTGGCCGGCGCCGCAGCGCCGGCAGCGGAGGCGCGCCTCCAGCCGGGCGCATTTGACTCCCCGCTTGACCGATCGCGATATCACCCAGCCGCCGCCGCATTGGTCGCAGGCCGCGCTCACGACCAGCCGGACATCGACCCCCCGGCCGCGCCGCCCCGCACGGGGCAGACGAAGGACCTTGATCCGATAAGCCCCGCCGTGCGTCTCGGCCAGCTCCGCCAGCAGAGCTTCGTAATAGCGCAGCGACTCCTCGGCCTTCTTCTCGGCTCTCAGCCGCCCCGCCTTCGTTCGCATGTTGAGCGGCAGACAGGCGGCGTAAGTCAGCTCCTTGCTGAGGGAGGTCATGACTGTTGAGCGCAGGGTCCTGCCGCGCAGGGCGGATTTGATGAAGAACTGAGCCACGCCCAAGGCCCCGAACTTGGATAGGAAATCGGCATCGTGGACGATGGCGGCCAGGGGATGGGGCGCCGCATCCTCCCGGTAGAGCGCGCCGAGGGCGGCCAGCACGGCCTCGCGGTCGGCCGCCGGGACGCGGGAGCGCTTGAGGATGGGCGAGGCCAGGCGCGCCGCGACATCCTCCTCGGCTTCCCCGCCTTGATGATAGACGCCGCCGGCGAACTTTCCGGCATCATGGAAGAGGGCCGTGACCGCCGCCAGAAGGGGATCGCGCCGCTCCTCTTCGGCCAGCCGGAAGGCCAGCGAGGCCACATGGACGGTGTGCTCCCAAAGGTAGCTGCCTTCGGCCTCGGGGGTGTTGCCGGCAAAGGCTTTCTCGGAGTCTTCGATCAGGCGCTGGATCTTCTCGACCAGGCCGGGGTAGCGGCGGGCGACGACGCGGAACGCGGATTCGGGCTTACTGGACTTGCTCACGGCCACGCCGTGATTATACCAGAAGCAAGGCAGCGGCCTCGGGCTGCTATCAATAAATAGGGGTACAGTATACGTAAATCCCGATTTCTTGAGGGATCTTACGTGGGGATGGAAGGCGCCGGGCTAAAGCTCGTCCGGCAGGGCGTAGAACAGCCAGCGGCCGAGCGTTTCGGAGAGAGCGGCGGCGGCGAAGCCTGCCCAGGCCAGCCACGACGGCGCCGCGGAGCGAAAGGCGGCCATTCCCCAGAGAGCGAATGCGGCGGCGAGAAGCGCGATGCGGATGAGCCAGATGGGGAAGAGAGAGCGATCGGGTTCGTAGACGCGCGGCCCGGGCCGCTTGAACCGCCGCCCCAGCCCGGGCGAGTAGAGAAAGGCCGCCAGGAAGACCAGGCCCGTTGCAGCGAAGGCAGCCTTGAACAGGAGAGCGGAGACGGGCGTGCCGGCCAAGCCGTCGAATGCGGCGATGTCTCCGCGGGCCGCCAATGCCGCGAGCATCGAGCCCAACAGGATCGTCGTTCCGAGGAAGGCCGCCGCCGTGGCCGGGATGTTCCAGTCCGGCACCGCCGGCTGGGTGTAGAGGCGGGCCATGCTGTAGACAAGAGCGCCCGCTTCCGCGATGACCAGTACCGCCAGGGTCACGGCCGCATTGGAGGAAGGCGCCCGCCAGGCTAAGAGGGCCAGCCCGGCCGCTGATGCGCCGAAGAGGACGAGGGCCAGGATTTCCTTGCTCAGCCAGGAGGAGCCCGTGTTGGCCAAGGCCCGGGGCGCCCGACCCGGATGCTTCAAGTGGAGAAGGGACACCATTGCCGCGGCCGCCAAGAGGGCCAGCACGACGAGGCAAGCGGCCAGCCGCGCGGGCCGCAGCCGCGAGTCTGAAGCCATTGGGGGGAGAAGGTAGAGGGGCCCGATAAGGAAAAAAGCCAGCCCCGCGGCCGCCTGGCCGAGGACCGTGAAAGCGACCAGAGATCCTTCCTGACGGCGCATCTTCAGACCTCCTCCCTGTTCTTGACCAGGACTGCCGCCCGCGCCGCCCTGGCCGCGTCGCGATGCGGCCGGATGACCAGCGAGGGATCGGTCATCGCCGCCGCCGGCAAGGGGTGGATCTCGGCAGCCGGCCCGTACTTGGCCCGCAGCTCTTCGATCTCGCCGAAATCAAGGGCCCGCATCGGGCAGGCCAGGACGCAGGCCGGCGTCTCGCCGCGCCCGATCAGGTCGGCGCACATGTCGCACTTGGTCATCACTCCGGCCGCCTCGTCGAACTGCGGCGCGCCGTAGGGGCAAGTCCACTCGCAGTAGCGGCAGCCCAGGCACTTGTCGGCGTCGATGAGGACGACGCCGTCCTCCCGCTTCTCGATGGCCTGGGACGGACAGCCGTCCCGGCAGAGCGGCTTCTCGCAATGGTTGCAGGCGATGGACAGGTTGTAGACGGACAGCTCCGGCACCCAGGCTTCTCCCTCCCGCCGCCAGCCGCCGCCCGCGACTTCATAGACCCGCCGCCAGCGAACCCCGGCCGGCAGGTTGTTCTTGTCACGGCAGGCCATGGCGCAGGCCTTGCAGCCCGAACAGGCGGCCGCGTCGATGAAGAAGCCGAGCCGCTTCGCCTCCCGGGTCATCGCCGCCTCCCGGACTTTCCGGCTCTTTCAGCCGGCGCGGCCTGGGCCATGATGGTGTGCTGGGCGTTGCCGAAGGCGAACGGCGTCCAGCGCTCCGAAGACAGGACGTTGACGTTGCCCCGCCGGTCGACGCCGTTCGCATCCGGCGTCCACCAGGCGCCCTGTGGAATGGCCAGCACGCCCGGCATGATCCGCGGTGTGAGCCGGGCCGGCAGAACCAGCGCCCCCCGCGCGTTCCAGACCTTGACCATGTCGCCGTCTCTGATGCCACGCGGCTCCGCGTCCAACGGATTGATAAAGACGCGCTGGGGGAAAGCTTCGAGCAGCTCGGGGACGTTGTCGTGGATGGAGTGGACCCTCGACAGGGCGTGGTGCCCGATGACCTGGAGGGGATATTCCGCCGCCTCCGGGCCGAAGGGGCTTTCCCACTCCCGGATATACTTGGGCACGGCCGGGATCTCATCCGGCTTCTTCAGGTCGAACAAGCGCTTGGAAAAGATCTCGATCCGGCCCGACGGGGTGGGCAGCGGGTGGGCCCGCGGATCGCGGCGGAAGTCGGCAAAGGCGATCGCCGGCTCCGCTGTGACCGGCCGGACAAAGGCGCCGGCGTTGCTCGCCTCGAGCTCGTCGAGCCCGGGCAGCTCCGGGAATCGGGCTCGGCGATAGTATTCGATCGCCCACTTCACCCAGCCGCGCTCGTCCCGGCCCTCCGTGTAGGCCGCGCCCAAGCCCATCTTGTCGGCGATTCCGGCGCAGATGGCGTAATCGCTCTTGGTCTCGCCCGGCGGCTCGACGATCTTGGGCGCCAGGATGACCTCCTCGCCATACTTCCAGCCATCCTGAATGCCCCAGGTCTCGAATTGGGTGCAGGCCGGCAAAACAAGGTCGGCGAATCGGGCCGTGGGGGTCATGAACTGGTCCTGCACGGCCAGGAACTCGACCCGGGGTTCGTCGGCCAAGATAGCGGCCGAGCGGTTGACGTTGGCGTGCTGGTTGATCAGGATGTTCGAGGCCACCGACCAGATGAGCTTGATGTCCGTCCCCAGCCGGTCCGCCCCTTTGACCCCGTCGGCCGGCCCCATGCCGCGGCCCCGCAGGACGGCCTCCGTCCACAGGAACGACGGGATTCTGGCTTTAACCTGGTTCTGCCCGACCGGAAAGATTTCCTCGCACGGGCCCCCGTCCGGCGCCTGCAGAGCGATGCCGCCGGCCCAGCCCCCGGGGATGCCGACGTTGCCGGTGATGGCGGCCAGCACGCAGCCGGCCCGCACCGCCTGTTCGCCGTAGGCCCGCCTCTGCATGCCGTACCCCTGGTAGAGGACGGCCGGTTTGATGGTTGCGTACTCGCGGGCCAACCGGGCGATGGTTGCCCGGGGCACGGCGGTGATAGGCTCGGCCCAGGCGGGTGTCTTGGCGGCGCCGTCGCGCGCCCCCAGGATGTGATCCCGATAGCTCTCTTCGCCTTCGCAGCCCGGCGGCATCTGCGTCTCGTCAAAGCCGACGCAGTGCGTCCGGACGAACTCCTTGTCGAAGAGTCCTTCCGTGATCATGACAAAGGCCATGGCGCTCATGAGAGCCGCATCGGTTCCCGGCCGGACCGGGATCCATTCGTCGGCCAGAGCCGTCGCGCTCAAAGTCATCCGCGGGTCCAAACAGATGACCTTGGCCCCCCGCTCGCGGGCCTTCTTGACGAAGTACTCCGAGTTGGTCCCGTCCCGCATCTCGGCCGGGTTCCAGCTCCACATCAGGATGAGCCTGGCGTTCAACCAGTCCTGGCGCTGGTTCCCCGTGAGGTTGGTGCCGTAGACCGTAGGCGTCGCGGCCGAGATGCAGGCCCAGGAGTAGCTGTTGTAGAAGCCCAGTGAGCCGCCGGCCAGGTTGAGCAGCCGCTCGGCCGTCCAGCGGCCGTTGGTCTGATTGTAGCTGCCGGTGCCGTAGGGGATGAAAAGCGAAGTGGGGCCATAGGCATCGCGGACGCGCACGATCTGCCTGGCCATCGTCTCGTTGGCCTCGTCCCAGGAGATCCGCTCGAACATACCTTCGCCCCGCTTCCCGGTCCGCTTCATGGGATAGAGGAGCCGGTCCTTGCGATTCTGGCGGAAGCGGTAAGCGCGGCCGCGTATGCACGCCCGCAGCTGCGGATCGGAGGGATCGTCACCCGGGCGGTCGTCCGTGTCGATGCGCAGGATCTCGCCGTCGCGGACCCAGATAAGAAGAAGGCAGCGGCCGCCGCAGTTGTGGGCCGGGCAGCCGGCCCGGACGAGGCGCGCGCCTTCCAGACCGGGCGGCGGCGCGGGGAAGTCGGCTGGCTCGGGCATCAGACGGGCCGGCGGGCTGG
>DFYJ01000025.1:24250-57689 GCA_002383325.1 Candidatus Aminicenantes bacterium UBA4085 | reverse complement strand
TGATGTCCTCCAGATTCCCGATGGGAGTGGCGACGACGTAAAGTGTTCCGGCCATGGGATCCCGCCCTCTCAGCGTTCCCAGTCGTAGGGGTAAAGGAAGTCGTGTCCGATCGTCCGGGCCGAGAGCTTGGCGATCGGCGGCATCTGGCGCTTGAACTCCGAGCCGCGGATGAGGCCCAGGATCCGGTCGACCCGTGCGGCCGGGAAGCCGGCCGCCACGACATCGTANNCGGCGCTCCCGCTCGTCGACCAGCCGGAAGAGAATGCGGTCGAGCTCCTCGTAGCTCATGCCCAGCTCGGCCTCGTCGGTCTGTCCGGCCCACAGCCCGGCGGTGGGGGCCTTGGTCCGGACCCGCTCCGGGAGCCCCAGGTGCGCGGCCAGCTGGCGGACCTGCGTTTTATAGAGGTCGCCCAGGGGGTTGATGGCGCAGGCCATGTCGCCGTGAAGGGTGCCGTAGCCGATCAGCAGCTCGGTCTTGTTGCTGGTGCCGAGGATCAGGGCATGGTCGCGGGCCGATAAGTCGTAGAGGATGGACATCCGCTCGCGGGCCATCTTGTTGCCGCGGCGGAGGCGATCGTCGCAGGGGTGCTTCTCGTAGTAGGCGTCGACCATGGGCCGGATATCGACCCGCTCGGTCCGGATGCCGAGGCTCGCGGCGATCAGGGCGGCATCGTTGCGGTCGGCGGAAAAGCTCTCGCCGTAGGGCATCATCACGCCCAGGACGTTCTCCGGCCCCAGGGCCAGGGCCGTCAGCGCCGCGCAGACGGACGAGTCCAGTCCGCCCGACAGACCGAGCAGGCCTTTCGTAAAGCCGAACTTGGCCAGCTCCTCCCGGATGAAGGCCGTCAAGATCTTGACCGCGAGCGGGGCGTCAATCGTCATGGCCGGCGAGGATCCTTTGCAGAGCGTTAAGAGCCATTCCGGGCTTGTCGTCGCGCTTCCAGGTCCAGGTCCGGCGGGCCTTGCGGACCGCGCCCGGGTCGATTTCGGCCAGCAGGAGGTGCCTCTCCGCGTAGGGGGCTTGGGCCAGCAGGCGTCCCGCCGGGTCGAAGACAAAGGAGCCGCCGGCGAAGGTGGCGCCGTCCTCGCTGCCGACCCGGTTGCAGTAGACCACGTGGGAGGAGGCGAAAAAGGCCATCGATTCGCCCATCCGCTCCCACATCCGGCTCGAGGCGAAGCCTTGGCCGCCGGCCAGGCCGCGCCCGGGGGCCGCGCTGATAGCCAGGACCAGCTCGCTGCCGCCGGCGAAGAGCAGGTACCCGGAGCTGTACTGGAGGAAGTCGCGGCAGATCATCATCCCGGCCGGTCCGAAGGGGCTGTCGAAAGTCTCGAAGCGGCTTCCCTGGGCGAAGAAGCGGCCCTCTTCGAACATGCCCGCGGTCGGCAGGAAAACCTTGCGGTGAACGTGGACGAGGCGGCCTTTGGCCAGGAAGGCGGCCGAGTTGTAGAAGAGGCCTTTCTCGTCCGGCCGTTCCTCGACGAAGCCGACCACGAGGGCGATCTCCCGGCTGAGGCTTTTCAGCTCGCGGAAGAGCGGCGCTTTGTCCGGGTTCAGGGCTACGGTCTCGACCAGGTCGCGCAGCTTGTAGCCGGTCAAGCCGAGCTCGGGGAAGACGACGAGGTCGGCCTTCTCGCGGCGGGCCTTCTCCGCCGTCTCCAGGTGCAGGGCCAGGTTTCTCTTGACGTTCCCCAGGCAGGGGGCGATCTGGGCCAGGGCGATGCGCATGGGAATAAGTTATCACGCCCACCCGGGCTTGTCGATATGCGGCTCATCAGGGGACACTGAATTTCGGGGCACCCTGCGTTATTCCCCAATTCGGGGAAAATCAATATGAGGGAATTATGGAGGGTGTCCCCCGATGACCTCCAGGGGGCCAAAACCATCTTTATTATGACCCCCCAATGTTCTACAATGACCTGGAACCGATGAACCACGTCGCGCTCTTTCTCAAGGACATCCACGCCGGCCGCAAGTGCGGGCGCTTGACGGCCTGCGGCAACGGCTGGGAGCGGACCCTGGCCTTCCAGGACGGCGGGCTCATCTTCGCCCGGACCACCCTGCCCGAGGAGCGCCTGGGGACCGTTCTCCTGAACATGGGCCGCATCAGCCAGGAGGTCGCCGACTCGATACCCAGCCTGACCGGCTCCGGCCGCATGATCGGGGAGGCCTTGATCGCCAAGCGCCTGATCTCGCACAAGGACCTCTACGAGGCCCTGCTGGCCCAGATGTCCAAAATCAGCCTGGCCCTCTTCCCCGTCTTCGATGCGCAGATGCACTTTGAGAAGCGGGAGCGGATCGTCGACGTCGAGTTCGAGATGAAGATGTATGTCCCCCAGATCATCGAGCTGGGGATTCGGGATATGGCTTGTCCTCCAACCCTGGTCGAGTTCTTAGGGCCCAAGATCCCGGCGTCCACCGGGCGGGGAACCCCGCGGACGCTCGGTTCGCCGGAGGAGGGCTTGCTGGCCTCCTTGGATGGAAGCCGGACGGCCCGAGATCTGGCGGCCGCCACGCCTATGGATAAGGACCGCTTCTGGAAAGCGCTCTATCTGCTCTACTGCCTCGATCTGGCCGATCTGCGTGAGGCCCCCGAATCCGCGACGGACGAGTCTCCCGCTCCGCGCGATCCGGCTTTGGACGCCGCGATCCCGGCCGGACCGGTCGTCTCGGCCGATCTCCAGGCCGCCATCGAGGAGATGATCGATTTTCACCGGCGCCTGCCGCACCTCGATTACTACCAGATCCTGGAAGTCGGCCGGACGGCCGGCGAGGACGACGTCAAGAAGGCCTACTTCCGCCTGGCCCGCAAATACCACCCCGACCGCTTCGGTCGGGCCGTGGAGCCGGAGATGCGGGACAAGATCGAAACCGTCTTCGATGCCGTGACCAAGGCCTACCGGACTCTCGGCCGCAAGGACCAGAGGGGTCTCTACGACTCCAAGACGGCCGGCTCCCCCCCGGCCGAGGACAAGGATCGCGGCCGCAACGCCGAGATCCGCTTCCGCCAAGGCAAGACGCTCTTCGGTCAGGGCCGCTACGATGAGGCCCTGGTTTTGCTGGAGGAAGCGGTCCGGCTCAAGGACGACAAGGGCGACTACTACCTCCTGCTGGCCATGGCCGAAAGCAAGATCCCCAGCCTGGGCCGCAAGGCCGAGCGGGACTTCCGGCGGGCCATCGAGATCGAGCCCTGGAACCCGGAAGGCTACGTCGGTCTGGGCTATCTCTACAAGCGCGAGGGGTTGGCCCTGAGGGCCCGCAAGCAGTTCGAGAAGGCCCTGGAAATCGATTCCGAGCACAAGGCCGCGCGCCAGGGCCTGGAGGAATCGGACGACAAGGGTGAAGGCCGCAAGAGCCTCAAGGGGATCTTGGGCAAGGACCTGTTCGGGGGGAAGAAAAAGTAGTCCGCCCGGTCAGTCCTGCTCCAGCAGCTTCCGGAACTCCTCTTCGGTCAGGGTCGGCACGCCGAGCTTGGCCGCTTTATCCAGCTTCGAGCCGGCGTCCTCCCCGACCACCAGGAAGCCTGTCTTCTTGGAGACGGAATCCGTGACCGTGCCGCCGCGGCGCTCGATCTCGGCTTTGGCCTCGTCCCGGCTGAATCCGGCCAGCCGGCCGGTCAGGACGAAGGTCTTCCCGGCCAGGGCCGTGCCCGCGGCGCCGGCGGNNCAGGCTATCGGCCACGATGGGACCGACCTCCTCCACCTCGAGCAGCGCCTCCTCGCCGGCCGCGGCCAGCTCCTCGACGCCGCCGAAATGAGCGGCCAGGTTGCGGGCCAGCTTCTCGCCGACGTGGCGGATGCCCAGACCGAAGATAAGCCGGGCCGGATCGCTCTTCTTCGAGGCTTCGATCCCCTCCAGAAGGTTGCCGGCGCTCTTGTCGCCCATCCGCTCCAGGCCGGCCAATTCCTTGAGCTTCAGGCCGTAGAGATCGGGGATCGAGGCCACCAGCCCGGCCGCCAGCAGCTGGTCGACCAGCGCCTCGCCCAGGCCCTCGATGTCCATGGCCCGACGGCCGGCGAAGTGGAGGATGGACTCGCGCAGCCTGGCCGGGCAGGAGGGGTTCTCGCAGCGGGCCACGGCCTCTTCCTCGGACCGATGGACGGCCGAGCCGCAGGCCGGGCAGCGGTCAGGCAGGGCGAAAGCCCGCTCGCCGCCGCCGCGCCGCTCTTTCATCGGACCGACGATCTTGGGGATGACATCGCCGCTGCGCTCGACGAGAACCGTGTCGCCGATACGGATGTCCTTGCGCCGGATCTCCTCCTCGTTGTGGAGGGTGGCCCGGCTGACCGTCGTGCCGGACAGGCGGACGGGCTCCAGGACGGCGACCGGCGTCAGGGCCCCGGTCCTGCCGACCTGGACGACGATGTCGAGAAGCTTGGTGGTCGCCTGGCGGGCCGGGAACTTAAAGGCTACCGCTCCGCGCGGGGCCTTGGCGGTCGAGCCCAGGTCGGCCCTCTGGTCCGCCGCATCGACCTTGATGACGATGCCGTCGGCATCGTAAGCCAGGGCGTCGCGCTTCTCCGTCCACTCCCGCCAATAGGACGTGACCTCGGCCAGCGAGGCGACGCGCCGGGACTCCGGGTTGGTCTTGAAGCCGAGCCGGCGCAGGGCCTTGAGAGTCTCCCACTGGCTGGAAGGCTCGCGGCCGTCCACGGTCAGCCAGTAGAGGAAGGCGTCCAGGCGGCGGGTGGCGACGATCCGCGGGTCGAGCTGGCGGATCGAGCCGGCCGCGGCATTGCGGGGATTGGCGAAGAGCGGCTCCTCGGCCTTTTCGCGCTCCAGGTTGAGGGCCCGAAACGACCCGAAGGGCATGTAGATCTCGCCTCGTGCCTCGACCTCGGCCCGCTCGGGGATCGAGAGAGGCAGGCTGCGGATGGTCCGGACATTGGCCGTGACGTCGTCGCCCTGGACCCCGTCGCCGCGGGTGACGGCCCGCACCAGGCGGCCGTCGCGGTAGAGGAGGGAGATGCCGAGCCCGTCGATTTTCAGCTCGGCCACGTAGGCGACCTCGCGGCCCGGCAGGAGCTTCTCAACACGTCGGCCGAATTCCTCCAGGTCCTCGACGGAGTAGACGTTGTCCAGGCTCATCATCGCAACGCGGTGGCGGACGGTCTCGAAGCCCTCCGCGGGCGCCCCGCCGACCCGGCGGGTGGGGGAGTCGGGCGATATGAGGTCGGGATGGAGGGCCTCCAGGCCTTCCAGCTCCTTTATCAGGCCGTCGTATTCGGCGTCTGAGATCTGGGGGTCGTTGTCGACGTAGTACTTCTTCTCATGGTGGACGATTTCGCGCCGCAGGGCCTCGATCCGTCGGGCGGCTTGGGCGCGGGCCGGCGTCTTTCCTGCCATGCGGCCATTGTATCGGGTCTTCCGGGTAAAAAAAAGCCGGCAATAATTGGGGGACACCATACATAACTCCCGAATTATCGGCGCTTCTCTTACCCCCCGGCGCCGAGCCTCAAGCCAAAGCGTCAACAAAAAGTTCGGGAATTACGTATGGTGTCCCGCAATTAAGAACAGATAAAAAAAAGGGGGGACACCCTACATAGCTCCCGAACTGCCGACGCCGTTTAGATCGTCAACAAAAAGTTCGGGAATTACGTATGGTGTCCCCCAATTTTTATTTCCCGTTGCGGCGCTTGGCCTCGCTGACCAGGGCCTGGAAGGCGTCCATGGTCGCCTTCTGCTGGGCCTGGATGCCGGCCACGATCTTCTTCTCCCGCTCCAGGTTCTCGTTCAGGCGGCGGAACTCGCGCTTCTCGTCCGAAGTCAGCTCGTCTTCGGCTTTTTCGCCGAACTTGGTGTTGAGCGTCTTGGTCCACTCCTCGGTCAGCTTGTTGCTCTCCTGGATGGACTTGACCCGGTTGTTCCACTCCTTATCCTGGCCGTAGAACAGGCTTTCGGCGATGCTCATGGCCTGCTGGGCCTGCTTGGCGTTCTTGGTCCCGAGCACGGCGGCATCGAGCAGGAAGCGGATGGCGTCGTTGGTCGCGGCCGGGTTGGTCTTGGCTTCCTTGGCCAGGGTGACCCCGATGTTGTAGGCCATCTCGCCCGTCTTGTTCCTGGCGAAGGCCTCCTTGAACATGGCCAGCGCCTCGGCCGACTTGCCCTGGTTGTAGAGGGACTGGGACAGCAGGGATAGGGACTCGCTGTCCTTGAGGACGGCGTAGGTGGCCCGGTAGAGCTTCTCGGCCTCGACGTAGTTCTTGGCGTCATAGAGCGACTTGCCGGCCTTCTTGATCTCGGCCAGGATCTTGGCGTTCTTGAGGATGTTGTAGGCCTGGAAGTAGGCGTCCACGGCCGTCTTGTAGTCCTTGGCGGCGAGGGCGGCCTGGCCGATAATGTAGTGGCCGGCGCCGGTCATCTGGTTCCAGACGGCCGGGTTGGCGCCTTCCTTGCCCTTGGCGGCGGCGGCGTGCTGGATGAGCTGGTTGGCGTAGGTCTTGGCCTTCTCGGCGGTCGCGGAGGACCTGGCGTAAATGGAGGCCAGGGTCATCATGGTCTGGCCCTTGAGATCGTCGTCCAGGCCGGAGAAGGTCAGGGCCTTCTCGCCGTAGCCCAGCGTCTCGGCGCCGATATTCCCCGACTGGACCAGCGCCTGGAAGAGGAAAGCGTAGGCAAAGTTGTCATACTGGCCGCCCTTGCCGGCGTAGCTCGCGATATAAGCCTTGAGGAGGTTGGCCTTCTCCTGGGGCGAATTGGCGGTCATAGCCTTGGCATAGGCCTGATCGGCCTCGCTCTGGGCGAAAGCGACCCCGCCCAGCAGGACCGACAGCACGACGGCGGCCAATACGGCTTTCTTCATCTCGGACCTCACAACGAAAATTTGGGGGGAATATAGCCTAGGCTCTGTAAAATGTCAAACAAAGGACCTTTACAAGCGCCGCGGCCGCTCCCTCCAGCTCTGTCTCCGGACGGATAAAATGCAACTTTCATACCATCTTGAATACGCTTAGAATAGGACTGATGGACGAACAGGCGGTTGAATTCGCGCGCGCCTACGAGCGCGAGACGGGCAAGCGTCCGCTCCGGGACGAGCCGCTCAGCCGGCACGCCAGTTTCCGCATCGGCGGCCCGGCCGACCTGTTCGTCGAGACGTCCTCGCCCTCCGAGCTGATGGCTGCCGTCCTGATGGCCCGCGCCGCGGGCGTCCGCTACCGGGTCATCGGCGGCGGCTTCAACCTGCTTTTCGACGACGACGGCTACCGGGGCCTGATGATCCGCAATGCCGCCCGCGGCCTGAAGCTGCAGACGGGAACCGGGACGATCGAGGCGGCTTCGGCCGCAGCCATCGACGATTTGACCCGCGGGGCGGCCGAGCGAGGCTGGGGCGGTCTGGAGTTCCTGGCCGGCATCCCCGGCACGCTGGGGGGGGCGGTCTACGGCAACGCCGGCGCCTTCGGCCGGGCGATGTGCGATGTCCTGGTCGAGGCCAATCTCCTGACGCCCGAGGGCGCGGAGGTCCGGGTCGGCCCGGGGAGCCTGGAGTTTGCCTACCGGCACTCGCGCCTCAAGACCAGCTCCGACATCCTCCTGTCCGCCTCGGTGCGGCTGCTGCCCGCCTCGTCCGAGGCGGTCCGGGCCGCCATGGACGAGAGCCTGGCCCTGCGGGCCCGCCGCCACCCGCCGCGCGCCACGGCCTATCCCGGCAGCTTTTTCAAGAATCCCGTCCTGCCGGACGGATGCAAGCAGGCCGCCGGCTTCCTGCTGGAGCAGTCGGGAGCCCGCGGCCTGCGGGTCGGCGGGGCGTCCGTCTTCCAGGGCCACTGCAACTTCATCATCAACGACGCCGGAGCCTCGGCCCGCGACGTTCTGGCCCTGGCGGCCGAGATGAAGAGGCGGGTTCTGGAGAAGTACGGGATCGCCCTGGAGGAAGAGGTTATCTTCGTCCCAGCGTCCGCCTGAGTGAGGCGGCTTCCCGACGGCTCAGCCCGTTCCTCACGGCCAGCTCCAGCGCCCGCAGGCCCAGGCTCCGGTAGATGGGCCGGGCGGTTCCCTGGGCGGGGAGAATCTGGAGATGAAGCGCCGCCGTCGCCGCGTCGCCGCGGGCGATCGGTCCGGTCAGAGCCTTGTCCCGCCCCAAAGCCCGGATATTGGCCAGCGTCCCTTCCACAAGCGGCAGCAGCGCGGCTTCAGCCTGGCGGGAGGGGACGCCGGCCTCTTCGAGGAGGGCGACGGCCAGGTCGAAGAGGGAGACGAATAAGTTCGAGGCTACGCTGCAAGCGGCGTGGTAGCGGACCTTGTCGGCGGCCCGCAGTCGCAGGATCCGTCCGCCCAGTGCGGCGGCCATGGCCCGCCCCGCCGCGGCCGCCCTGCGATCGCCCTCGACCACGATCGCCGTCCCGGCGAAGGCCGAAGGGGGCGTGTCGGGCCGGGCGAAGGACTGGGCCGGATGGAACGATCCCGTGGCCGCGCCTTCGCAGCGCAGGGGGGCCAGGACGGCGGAGGACAGGGCCCCGCTGGTGTGAAGGACGATCTTGGGCTTCCATTCCACACCGGCCAGGGCCAGCTCAAGGGCCGTGGCGGCCAGCTCCCCGTCCGGTACGCACAGCAGGGTGAGATCGGCGGCCCGGCAGGCCGCGGCGCAGGACTTGGCCGGGCGGCCGCGACCGATGATCCGGCGGGCCCGCCGGACGGCGGCCGGGTTCCTGTCATTAAGCGCGGCGATCTTGAAGCCGCGGCCGGCCAGGGCGCGCCCCAGGGACGTCCCCAGGCGGCCCGTTCCGATCAGGGCGATGTTCATCGGCGTTTCTTTCCCCCCCGCTCAAAGACTTCCGTCCAAAACCCGACCTCGAAGGGCGACGGCTTCACCTCCGGCTTGGCCAGCTCGCGGCCCGCCTTGCGCTCGCGCAGGGCGGTTTTGAGCCGCGCCTCGAACTCCCGGCAGAGAAGCGACGAGGCCCCCCCTTCGCGGGCGTAGTCGCGCAGGGCCCGGTCGTTGCTGACCAGGACCAGGTGCCGGCGGTCCTTCTGCCGGTTGATGAGCTCGATGATGACGTCGTCGGCGCTCTCCCCGTCGGGCGGGGTGTGGAGGCGGAGCCGGTCGTCGCCCCGCGTCAGCGCGGCCAGATCGTCCGAGCCGCGGCCGTCGAAGACCAGGTGGATGCGGTTGCGGGTGTGATGGGCGAAGGCCAGCAGCCGCCGGGCCATGGACATCCGCCCTTCCGGGTCCCGGAGCCGGTCGGGGAAGACGGCTCCCAGGTAGTTGCTGCCGTCGACGATGAAGGCCATGTGCCCCCGGCGGTCATCCCGGGGGCCAGAGCATCGGCCGCCCGCCCAGGACGTGGAAGTGAATGTGCAGGACCTCCTGCCCCGAGTCACGGGCCGTGTTGAGGACCAGGCGGTAGCCCGTCGCGCCGACCCCCTTGAGGGCCGCGATCTCCCTGGCCTTCATCAGGATGTGGGCCATCAGGTCGGCCTCCTCCGGCGGGACCTCGTTGAGCGAGGCGAAGTGCTGCTTGGGAATGATCAGGGTGTGGACGGGCGCCATTGGCCGGATGTCGTCGAAGGCCAGAATGCGGTCGTCCTCGTAGACGATCTTGGCCGGGACGGCCTTGGCGGCGATCCTGCAGAACAGGCAGTCGTTCATGGGCGCCTCCGCGCTCCGCGGCGGCCTAGGCCCGGATCCGCTCGATGCGGGCGCCCAGCCCGCGGAGCTTCTCCTCGATGGACTCGTAGCCGCGGTCGATATGCTCGACTTCGTTGATGACGGTCGTGCCGTGGGCGATCAGCCCGGCCAGGACGAGCGAGGCCGAGGCTCGCAGGTCGGTGGCGGTCACTTCGGCGCCGGACAGCGGGGTGATGCCGCGGACGATGGCCTTGTCGTTGGAGACCTCGATGGCGGCTCCCAGCCGGAGCAGCTCGTTGACGTGAAGGAATCGGCGGTCGAAGATCGTCTCGGTGATGATCGAGGTCCCGGAGGCCTGGGTCAGCAGGACCATGAACTGGGCCTGCATGTCGGTCGGGAAGCCCGGGAAGGGCGAAGTGGTGATGTCCTGCGGCCGGACGATCTGCGGCCCGACCACGCGGGTGGCGCCGTCTCCCAGGTCCTCGATGGACACGCCCGAGTAGCGCAGCCTGTCGACGACCGTGGCCATGTGGCCGAGCTCGACGCCCTCCAGGACGACGTCGCCGTGGGTCAGGGCCGAGGCGACCATGTAGGTCCCGGCCTCGATGCGGTCGGGGATGATGGCGTGCTCCGCCCCGCCCAGGGCCTCCACGCCGACGATGCGCAGGGTCGTCTCGCCGATGCCGTCGATGCGGGCTCCCATCTTGACCAGCAGCTCGCAAAGGCAGCTGATCTCGGGCTCGCGGGCGCAGTTGCGCAGGATCGTCTCGCCCTTGGCCAGGGAGGCGGCCATGACCAGGTTTTCGGTCCCCCCGACGGTGGTCTTCTCGAAATGGACCTCGGCCCCCTGCAGGCGGTCGGCCTCGGCGGTGATGTAGCCGTGCTCCAGGGAGATGCGCGCCCCCAGCCGCTGCAGGCCGGCGATGTGAAGGTCGATGGGCCGCGAGCCGATGGCGCAGCCGCCGGGCAGGGCCACGATGGCCTTGCCGAAGCGGGCGACCAGCGGCCCCAGGACCAGGATCGAGGCCCGCATCAGGCGGACCAGGCTGTAGGAAGCCTCCTCGGAGAGAAGGCGGGGCACCTGGATGGTCAGAGTGTTGCGGTCGACGGAGGTTCGGGAGCCCAGCTCGCGGATGAGCGTGAGCATGGAGTGGACGTCGCGGACCAGGGGGATGTTGGTCAGAGTGACCGGGTGCTCGGTCAGGAGCGAGGCGGCGATAGCCGGCAGGACGGCATTCTTGGAGCCGGAGATCCTCACCCGCCCTCGGAGAGGGACGTCCGGCGCTCCCGTGACGCGGATTTTTTCCATCAGCGAAATGATAGACGATCGGGTGCCCGGGGTCAAATCGGGCCGCCCGCCCGGTCAGAGCCGGGCCAGCGCCTGCTCCAGGTCGGCTATGACGTCGGCCGGATCCTCGCCGCCGACGCACAGCCGGATGAGCTGGGGCGGCACGTCGGCCATCCGCCGCGCCTCCTCGCCCTGCTGCTGGTGGGTGGAGATGGCCGGGATGGTGGCGACGCTCTTGATCCGGCCCAGGTCGGTGGCCCGGTAGATCATCTTGAAGCCGTCGTAGACCTTGCGGGCGTTCTCCGGCGGGCCGTCGACCCGGAAGCTCATCAGGTGGCCGAAGCGGGGCAGCTGATGCCCCGTCCCGTCGTTCGAGTCGACGAGGGACATATACCGCTCGGCCAGCCCGTGCAGCGGATGGGACGGCAGACCCAGGAAGTCGACCTGGTAGACCCGGGGGGGCTTGCCCAGCCACTCGGCCACGGTCTGGCAGCTGCGGCTGACCAGGTCCATGCGGGTCCGCAGGGTCCGCAGGTCGTTGAGGGCCATCATGGCGTTGAAGGGGGAGGAGGCCGGGCCGTTGTCCCGGTAGGGAAGGAACTTGACGTACTCGGCGAAGCTGGCCTTGAACAGCGGGTGGTCGTTGGCGATGTTGGTCGTGATCGGCTTGCGGCTGATGAGGGCGCCGCCGACGGCGGTCCCGCCGGCCGTAATCGACTTGGTCAGGGAGTGGATGACGATGTCGGCCCCGTGGGCGATCGGCCGGGTCAGGGCCGGGGTGGCGCAGGTGGCGTCGAAGATGAAGGGGATCCCGAAGGCGTGGGCCGCGTCCGCTACGGCCTGGATGTCGCAGAAGCCCTGCTGAGGGTTGCTCGGCCCCTCCATGTAGACGAAGCGGGTGTTGGCGTCGATCTTGGACTTCCACTCCTCGGCGTCCTCGGGATGCAGCACCCAGCGGACCTCGATGCCCCGCTCCAGGCCGCGCCGCAGGTTGAAGAGCTGGAAGGTGCCCCCGTAGACCTTGACGCAGGAGACGAAATTGATCTTCTCGCCCTCCTTCTGCTTGACCAGGAAGGGGTCGACGGCCATGGCGATGGCGGCCATGCCGGACGAGGTGGCGCAGCAGGAGGTCTCGTACCCGGTCCGGTAGCCCTCGAGCAGGGCCAGAGCCCACTCCAAGTAGTAGGTGGTCGGGTTGGCGATCCGGGTGTAACACCAGGTCGGGATGAGGTAGGCCAGGGCCGCCTCCAGCTCGTCGGAGTCGCGGTAGGACTGGGAGGCGGACAGGTAGAGCGGCTCGATGAGCGCGCCTTGGTTATTGCGGTAGGACTCCTCCAGGGAGTATAGGCCGTGCACCGCGATGGTGTCGAACTTCCAGCCGCGGGCTCTGGCCAGGTGCTCGTCGCGCTCGACTTGCAGCCGCTTGGCCTCGTCGATGTACTTTTGAACGCCGGGTGTGTAAGTCTTGGTCTCGGTCATGGGCGCGAACCTCCCTCGGAGAAAGAGACGTGGGGTATCGAACGGCGCGGAATCGTCATGGGGGGCCTAGAAAAGGCCGTCGGGAAAGACGTGGCGGTAAGGCTTTGGCTGCGTTTTCAGGCGCATGATGCGGCTCATCAGCCGGTCGAGGGGACAGTCTATTTCAATTCGTGGTGGATGGCAAGCACGTCCTGGAGGACGGCTTGGCCGGTCTCGAGCCGGCCCGCCCCCGGCCCCTCGATGGTCACCAAGCCCAGGAGGTCGGTATCGAAAGTCAGGGCGTTGCGGGCCTCCATAATCCCGGCCAGGGGGTCCGTCAGGGGGATCTTGCGCGGCCCGACCCCGGCCGTGATCCGGGCGCCGTCGCGGCGGGCGTAGGCGATGAGCTTGTAGCGGAAGCCGTCGGCCAGGGCCGAGGCGATCATGGCCCTGGTGATGCCGCCGATGCCGGATGCGCTGACCGAGGCGGGCTTGAGGCCGGCCTCGAGAAGGACATTGGCCAGAATGACGATCTTGGCCAGGGCGTCGCGGCCCTCGTCGGCCGAGGGGTCGGCTTCGGCGTAGCCGAGCTTTTGGGCCTCGGCCAACGCCTCGGGGAAGTCGAGCCCTGCGGTCTCCATGCGGCTGAGGATGAAGTTGGTGGTGCCGTTGAGGATGCCGCGGATCTCCTTGATCGAGGAGCCGGCCAGGCCGCGCTCGGCCAGGCTGAAGACGGGCGTGCCGCTCATGACCGTGCCCTCGAAGCGGAAGTGGAGCTTGCGCTTGCGGGCCAGCTCGGACAGTTCGCGGCCATGAAGCGCCACCGGACCCTTATTGGTCGTGACCACGTGCTTGCCGGTCATCAGGGCCCGCCGGATGTGGCTTGAAGCCGGCTCGCCGGTCTTGATGTCGGTCGGGGTCAGCTCGACGATCAGGTCGGCGCCTGCCGCCTCGATGATGTCGACGGTCGGGATCCCGTCGTACTTGGCCGCCCGGGGATCGACGGTCTGCATCTTGCCGCCCTGGGCCAGGACTTTCAGCGTTTTGCGGATATCGAGGCCCTGCGGGGCGATGAGGTTGCCGCGGACGGGATCGGCCACGGCCGTGATCTTGGCCTCGAAGCCGTGACGGGCCTGCAGGTCGGCGGCCTTGCGGTCCAGGCACTCCAGGAAGCCCTGGCCGACCGTGCCGCAGCCGACGATGCCGATCCGAAGCTTCATGAATTCAAATTCCCAAGAGGATACCGAAGATCCACGAAGGCATCTTAGCCTAAAAGATAGGGGGACACCATACATAACTCCCGAATACTTTTGGCGTCGTTTCCGGTGACGGGCTTTCCGTAGTTTTTGGGTCAGGGGAGAGTTCGGGAGTTATGTATGGTGTCCCCCAATTCAGAGTCTTGATCGGGCCTTGATCGGCAGGTAAGATGGTCCCGTCCGAGGAGGGAAGCCATGAAGAAAACCACCGTCGCGGTCGTTCTGCTGCTCGTTGCCGCGTCTATTGCCGCCGCCCAGACGCCGGCCAAGCCCCTGAAAGTTTTCATCTCGGTGGATATGGAGGGCATCAGCGGTGTCGTCAACTGGGACGACGTGACCGTCGGCGGCCAGGACTACGGCCTTTTCCGCCGGATCATGACCCAGGAGGTCAACGCCGCGATCGAGGCGGCCCGGGCCGCGGGGGCCGGGGAGATTGTCGTTCGCGACGCCCACGACACCGGCCGCAACATCCTGCCCGATCTGCTCGACCCCGGCGTCAAGCTGCTGCGCGACTGGAGCTACGGCCCCTTGAGCATGATGGAGGGCCTCGACAAGACCTTTGACGCCGTGATCTTCATCGGCTACCACGCCAGGGCCTCCACGCCCGACGCCGTCCTCAAGCACACCATGACCACCAAGCTCCTCGACGTGGTCATCAACGGCCGCAAGATGCCCGAGGCCGGCATCAACGCCCTGATCGCCGGCATGTTCGACGTTCCGGTCGTCCTTGTCACCGGCGACAAGGCCATCTGCGGCCAGGTCCGGGAGCTGTTCGGAGACGTCGAGACCGTTGTGGTCAAGGAAGGCATCGGCACGGCCGAGCTGGGGCTCTCCCCGCAGGCTGCGCAGGATCTCATCCGCGAAAAGACCGCGGCCGCGCTCAAGCGGGTCCAAGCCTTCAAGCCCTACAAGCCGGCCCCGCCCTACACCCTCGATGTTGCCTTCGCCGACGAGGCCGGGGCCCAGAAGGCCTCCTGGATTCCCGGCGCGGTCCGCAAGGACGAGCACACCGTGAGCTTCCAAGCGGACGACGTCATGACCCTCATCAAGCTCTTCCGCCTGGCCAAAATGTAGACCAGGGGTCAGGTCTCAACATTCAACATTTCGGCAAAAAAGTGAGTCGGAATTCGTTTGCGTATGGTTCGTTCCCCCGAATGCTTAATGCCGTTGGGGAGAAATGTTGAATGTTGAGACCTGACCCCTCTCAGTAAATGACGGGGCTCTCGTCCGCGGCCCGGCCTCTACTTTTCACCCGGCCCGGGATCGGGCCTCAAGGCCGCATTCATCAGCTCGAGCCGCGTCGTCACCCCGAGCTTCTTGTAGATCCGGCTGACGTAGTTCTTGACCGTCTGGTGGGAGAGGAAGAGGTCGCGGGCGATCTCCCGGTTGGACCGGCCGGCGAGCAGACGGCCGACGATCTCCCGTTCCCTTTCGGTCAAGGGGGAATGCGACAGGAATGCCTCGACGGCGGCCGAAGCGGTCGGGGAAGGCGCGGCCGCCGGCTCCGCCGCGAGATGACCGCGGCGCAGCGCGACGGCCAGGACGGCGAGAGGGGGGATGTGATAAGCCCCGATCAGCGCCGATCCGATGCCGCCCGACCAGGTTACCCAGCTCGTCACGGCGAAATAGACGGCGAACCCGGCCAGATACAGGCCGGAAAACCAGCCTGCCGCCCGGCGCCTTCCCTCTTCCTCGATCCGGCGGGCGCGGAGGATTCCCCACAGGTACAACAGCGCCTGGAACAGCAGATAGGCGTTGGTCGTCTGGGCGTGAAGGAAGGCGAACGGGTTGCGGCGCCCGCCCCCCAGCATCGTTAGAAGGGCCGCGAACAGGACCGCCAGGACCACGGCGGCCGCCGCCGCATAGGCGCGCTTGAAGGACGGCTTGACCTTGATCCTGAGCAGGCCGGCCAGGGTCAGGGTCAGGAAATAGAGCTGCAGCAGGTGGAATGGGAATCCGAACCATTTGGCCACCAGAGGAACCCGGGACAGGCCCGGCGATCCCGCGGGAAGGGCGCGGGCGGCGTCCAGGAAGCCGGGGATCGTCCAGAGGGCAAAACCCCAGACGGCCGAGAGCAGAAGGAAGGCCGCGTAATCGGAAAGGAAGGGGAGGCGATGGCGCTTCATCAGACGGAACGCGGCCAGGAGCGCGGCGAAGCTCAGGAAGAGCGCCGCCAGATGATTGGCCAGAATTCCCGCGTCCATCGGGGCCATTATACCCGGAAGGCCCGCTCCGGCCCATCGGCCGGCCTTCGCGGGCATGGTACCGGAGTCCCTTTCGCCGTTTGATGACCCCAGTCCCATGGCGGAACGCCGGCTCGGCGCGTACTCTTCTTGCGAGGCGGCTGAATCCGGCCGCCTCGAGTCGAGTTGCCCGGAGGAAGCCATGTCTTTACGCCGAAAATGGATTCTTAGTCTTGTCATGTTCGCGGTCTGCGGAGCGGCCTTGCTGCTGTCGGCGCAGGCCAACTTCGAGGAACCTTGGGAGATGGCCGGTTATGAGTGCCAGCCGGATGGGCCTGGCCAAGACCCGACGGCAGGCAAGGAGGAACCGATCATCATCGGCAAGACCCTGTCCCTGCCGTCGAAGGTCTTCGGGCAGCCGATCCGCCTCCAGGTGTCGCTGCCTGCCGGTTATGAGGCAGGCCAGGCCAGGTATCCCGTCCTCATCGCCTTCCAGGTCGCCGACCGCTTCCCCGCCGTTGCCGGGATCACCTTGGGCCTGGCATCGGCCGGGATGATACCGCCTCTCATCGCCGTCTCGGCGGACCTGAACGGGGACTGGTTCTCCCTTTATGCCGAGGAGAGGAAGCCGGGCTCGGGCCGCGGCCCCGACATCCTCGAGTTCGTCCGCCGCGAGCTGGTTCCGTTTCTCGAGGCCCGCTACCGGACCGTTCCGCATCGTATTCTGCTCGGCCATTCGGCCAGCGCCCTGTGGGGCCTCCAAGCCGCGGTGCAGGCGCCCGACCTCTTCCAGACCGTTCTCGCGGCCGGCCCGATGTTCGCGGAGGCCGACTATGCCCGCGTCTCCGAGCTCCTGGACGAAGCGCTGGCCTCCCGAAAGCCCGCTCCTCAATATCTCCTGTTCACCCAAGGCGACCAGCCGGAGCTCTCCCGCGACCTGGCCGCCTTCCAGGACTGGCTGAAGGCGCAGCGGCCGGAAGGCCTGACCTGGGAGTTCGACCCCGAGCCGGGCGAGAACCACGGCTCGCTGGCCTTGATGACTCTCTACGACGGCTTGCGCGAGCTGTTCAAGCCCTGGGCGACCCTCCCGGAGGACATCGGTCTCGGGGGAGGTTCCGCCATCGGTGATTACAAGCAGGGCTTGGCCGTGCGCTTCGGCTACGACATCGGGCTGGGGCCCTATGCCGACTTTCGGCTGCGGGTCAAATGGACGGAGGAGCGGAGATTCGAGCCTCTGATCGCTCTGGCCCGGTTCGGATGCGAGGAGCGGCCGGAGGATTGGTACGCCCATTTCAGTCTGGGCATGACCCTCGAGCTGGCCGGGCGCTGGATGGAAGCGGCGGCTTCCCATGTGACGGCCCTGACCAAGCTGGGCAGCTTGCCGGCCGCACAGGCAGCGGCGATCCGGCCGCGCGTCGAGGCGCGGCTTGCGGAGGCCAGGAAAAAAACCTAGCGTCTTACCGGGTAGTGCATGGGGTCCGGAACGGGCTTTCGCGGCAGCGGCTCCTCCCTCATAGCCGTGTTGTACACGAAGGCGGCCATGACCACCGAGGCCTGCATCAGATCTTCGATGATCAAGTGGTCGAAGACGTCCATGTTGGTGTGGTGGACGCGGGTCCCGTAGTCGAGCGGGTCCTGGATGAACTGGAAGGCCGGCAGCCCGACGTAGTCGAGGGCGCCGTGGTCCGACCCGCCGGTCTCGCGGGCGACGACGTGGGTCGCTCCCAGGTCGTGGAAGGGCTTCAGCCACTCCTCGAAGATCGGCACGACGGCGACATTGTTCTGGGCATAGACGCCCCGGATGCGGCCGCTGCCGTTGTCGAAGTTGAAGTAGCCGGCCAGCTTGGCATGGCCGGGCTTGAGGCCCATCGTCTCGGGATCGGCGAAGTGCTTCTCGACATAGGCCTTCGACCCGACCCAGCCCTTCTCCTCGGCGCTCCAGAGGACGACCCGGATCGTCCGGCGGGGCCTGACCCCGAGCGCCTTGAGGATGCGGACGGCCTCGAGCGAGACGGCGCAGCCGGCAGCGTCGTCGGCTGCGCCGGTGCCCGGGCTCCAGGAATCGATGTGGCCGCCGAGCATGACGACCTCGCCGGCCTTGTCCGTTCCGGGAATCTCGCCGACCACGTTGTAGCCCCGGAGATCCTTGTCGTAGAACTCCGTCCGGACCTCGACATCCATCTTGGCCGGCTCCTTGAACTCCTCGACGATCCGGTGGACGCGGTTGTAGTGCTCGGCCGCCAGGATGATCTCCGGCAGGGGGCGGGGGCGCTTCGGGTCGCGCGCCTGGCGGACGCCGCGGGCCAAAACCGTGCCGTACTCGCGCAGGACTGTCCCGCTTGAGGAAACCAGCACGCCCACGCCCTCGGCCCGGAAAAAGTCCTCGAGCTCGTCCAGAAAGCCGCGGACGTAATCCCGCGCGGGCGGGGTCGCCGCCCGGATGGGCGTCTCCGCCAGGGCGGCCAGGCTGGCCGCGTCGTGGCGCCGGGCGTCGGGGGTGAACTGGGTCTGGACCGGGATCGGCGGCTGATAGAGGACGATTCTCCCGGCCAGCCGGCCCTTATACTTGGCGAAATCGGCCTTGGACTTGATCTCGACGCAGAGGGGGGCGCCGACGATCTTACCCTTAGTGCTCGATCCCCACTCGACTGATATGGCGATGAGCGGCGCGTAGTGCGGCTCGAGGAGGTGGGCCGAGACGTAGCGAACGGCCCAGCCGACGCCGAAATTCTCGTAAGGTTCGAGGGCCACGCTGGCCAGCCCCCATTCCTTCATCCTTTCCGCGGCCCAGGCGTTGGCCCGGGCGATCTCGGGCGACCCGGTAGGGCGGGGGCCGATGACGTCGGAAAGGTAGGCGGCCAGCTTGGCCACCCGGCTGTGCTGCAGGCCTTCGAACCGGATCTTGTTCATCATGTCCAGGTCCGGGGCATTCTGGGCGGCGATAAGGCCCGGGGCCAAGACGGCGGCCGCGGCGGCTGTCAAGACGGCAACCGTGAAAATCAGGACGAACGGTCTCAGGGACGCGCGCATGGGTCCTCCTTGTCGTGGCAGGGGCGGGTCGGGAGTCTATCGCTGAGCGGCCGATGGCGTCAATGCGCGGTGGAGCAGCGCGCCGGCGCGTCTCAGCAGGACGAGCCCGGCGCCCGGTGCGATTCGCCGGATATAGGGCCCGGCTCGACGATCCCGCCGGAGATGACCGTGTTCATGGCCGCCGGGACGGACCAATCGACATCCCGGACCTTGGATTCCTCGACCATGATCATGAAGCCCGTCGTCGGATTGGGGGCCGTAGGGACGAACAATCGCAGGAGGCATTCCCCGCTGGACGCGTCTTTCTGGGTGCCCATGACGAAGCCGATCGACCAGATACCCGGCCGGAACTGCTCGACCAGGACGACCCTCTTGAGGCCCTTCTGCTCGGGCACTTGAAAAGCCTGGCCGAGCTGGCTGCCCATCTTGTAGATGGTCTTGACCAGGGGAATGTGCTTGGTCAGGGTCCCGAGAAGCCCAAAGACCTTGCGGCCCAGCCAGTTGCCGACGAACAGGCCGAGCAGGTACAAGACGACCAGGACCAAAATGAATCCCAGTCCGGGTATGGAAATCCCCAGCCAGCGCTCGATGAAGGGGGCCACCTTCTGGTCCACCGCCAGATAGAGGAAGCGCAGGACGTAATAGGTCAGGACGATGGGCAGGAGGGCCAGCAACCCCCTGATCACGGCCGCGCGCAGATGCCGGGCGAACTTTTTCATGGCTGAGCCTCCCCGGCCGGGAGGATAGACCGCGCTTTCCGAAGAGTCAAGCGCGGCGCGGCCCGACCTGCCCGATCGCTCGCGGCTGGGGCTCAGCCCCGGCCGTGGCCGCAGCCATGGCCATGACCGTCGCCATGGGCCTGGCCGTGATGGCCGCAGGCCATGCCGGGCTCAACCTTTGAAAGAGAGCCCGCCTTCAACGCCTCGACGGTCTTGCGGACGGTCGGGGCGGAGGCCAGGTAGACGCTCAGGCCGGCCGCTCGCAGCTTGGCCAGGGCGCCGCCGCCGATGCCGCCGACCACGATCCCGTCGAGCTTCTCACCCTGAAGAGACGCCAGCGGAGTGCAGGCGCCGTGGACGTGATGCAGGTTCCGGTTGGAGACCGCCCGGCAGGCGGAGCTTTCGGTATCGACGATCAGGAATCCGGGGGCCGAACCGAAATGCCCGCAGACGAGGCTGTCCAGGCCCTTGTCGTCCTCGATGGGGATGGCGATGATCATGATGATTCTCCTTGAGTGCTTTATGTCGATCGGCCGTGCCCGCACCTTCTGCCGCGACCGCAGCCGGGCTCTCGCGGCATCTTGTCGGAATCGGTCGTCGGCTTGGGGTCGGGCTCAGGCCGGTCATGGAAGCGGCAGCAGCTCCGCCGGCCGATCTCGACCGGACCGCCTTCGATGCGAAGGGATTTGCCGTGCAGCAGAACGTCGGCCGTTTTGCGGTGGGCGGACTCGAGGATGCGGCCGAACGTGGGCCGGGAGACGCCCAGCTGCTCGGCAGCCTGCTCCTGGTAGAGGCCGTCGACATCCGCCAGACGGACGGCTTCGAACTCGTCCAGGGTCATGACGATCTCGTCGAGGCCGCGGCAGGGAACGCCGACCGGCTTGAAGATCGGAGCGGCGGGCCGCCCGGCGATCCGGCGGGGGCAAAAGGGGCGGGGCATGGCTGAATCTCGCCCCTATTATGAGCATATGCTCATTATAAGTCAAGCCGGAAAGGGGTCAGGTCTTGACATTTGACATTGTCAAATGTCAAGACCTGACCCCTCCCCAGAAAAGCGGCGCAAAGAAAAAGGGCGGCTCCCGGAGGAGCCGCCCTTGACGTTCAGGCATTCGGCGGAGGCAGGGGCCTCCGCGGCGGGCGCGCCAGCTTCCCTGACTTAGGCCTTCGCCGCGGCCGCGATCTGGGCCTCGATCCACTCGGTCGTGACGGACTTGGGCCGCTCCAGCGGCAGGCCCGTGGCCCGGCTCCAGATGAGCTGGGACAGGATGCCGATGGCCCGGCTGACGCCGAAGAAGACCGTGTAGAAGTCGTACTCGGTGACTCCGTAGTAGTACAGCAGGACGCCGGAGTGGGCGTCGACGTTCGGCCAGGGATTCTTGGCCTTGCCGTGCTTGAGCAGGATGTCCGGGGCGACTTCATAGATGTCGCTGACGACCTTGAACATGTCGTAGTCGGGCAGATGCTTGAGGGCGAACTCGCGCTGGGCGACGTAGCGGGGATCGGTCTTGCGCAGGACGGCGTGGCCGTAGCCCGGGATGACCTTGCCGCCGTTCAGCGTGTCCCAGAGGTACTTGGTCAGCTGGTCCTTGGTCGGAACGCCGCCGAGGTCCTTCATGGTGTCCATGATCCAGCGCAGGACTTCCTGGTTGGCCAGGCCGTGCAGCGGGCCGGCCAGCCCGTCCATGGCCGCCGACAGGGAGTAGTACGCGTCGGACAGGGCCGAGCCGACCAGGTGGCAGGTATGGGCCGAGACGTTGCCGCCCTCGTGGTCGCTGTGGATGTCCAGGTACAGCCGCATCAGGTCGTAGAAGTCGGGCTTGTCGATGCCGATCTGGTGGGCCAGGTTGGCCGCCCAGTCCAGCTTCGGATCGGGGGCGATGTACTTGGCGCCCTTGTAGCAGCGCATGTAGATGCGGGCCGCGATCTCCGGGAGCTTGGCGATGATGTCCATGACATCTTCGTACATCGGATCCCAGTAGGTGAGCTTGTGCATGCCGGCCCGGTACTGGGAGGCGAACTTGGAGTCCTTCTGCAGGGCCAGGATGGCCAGCGAGAACTGGGTCATCGGGTGCAAGTCCTGCGGCAGGGAGTCCAGGACCTTGAGCAGATAGTCGGGCAGCTGGGCCCTCTTCTTCCAGTCCTCGCCGACAGCCAGGGCGTCCTCGAGGGTCGGGATCTCGCCCAGCAGGAGGAGGTAGAAGAGCCCTTCGGGCAGGGGCTCGCCGGTACCGGGCAGCTTGGGCAGCTTAGCCTGCAGCTCGGGGATGGTGAAGCCGCGGAAGCGGATGCCTTCGTTGGGGTCGAGGGCCGAGGTCTCCCAGAGCATGCACTTGATGGAGCGCATGCCGCCGTAGGTCTGGGCGATCGTCGAATCGCCGATCTTCATCTCGCCATGCTCTTTGAGGATCTTCTGATACCTCTCCCGCATGGGCCCGATCTTGGCCTGGAATTTTTCCTTGAGTGCCGACATTCGGTGAACCTCCTATGAAATGGGCGAGGAAGACCCGTTCGCCCGCCTTTTAGGGCAACGCATTATAGCCTTGGCCAGAAGCCGAAGTCAACGCGGACGAAGCCCGGCCGAAAGGAGCCAAGGCCTTGATTTTTGGACGTTTCGCCGCTATTCTGGAAGGGAATTCCATCCCAAGGAGAGAGTCATGGCCCCACTGGTCCTGTTTTTAATCATCATCGGCGCCCTGCTGCTGGCCGGCGTCGGCATCTACAACGGCCTCATCGCCCTGCGCAACCGCTGCCAGAACGCCTGGTCCCAGGTGGATGTCCAGCTGAAGCGCCGCTACGACCTGATCCCCAACCTGATCGAGACGGTCAAGGGCTACGCCAAGCACGAGTCGAGCGTCTTCCAGAACGTGACCGAGGCCCGGACCAAGGCCATGGCCGCCGGCACGGTCAAGGACCAGGGCCAGGCTGAGACCATGCTCCAGGGCGCGCTCAAGTCGCTGTTCGCGGTGGCCGAGGCCTACCCCGAGCTGAAGGCCAACCAGAACTTCATGATGCTGCAGGAGGAGCTGGCCGGAACCGAGGGCAAGATCGCCTACGCCCGGCAGTTCTACAATGACACGGTCATGAAGTTCAACCAGAAGCAGCAGGTCTTCCCCTCCAACCTGATCGCCAACATGTTCGGGTTCAAGGAGCGGGAGTATTTCGAGATCACCGAGGCCGCGGCCAAGGAGCCGGTCAAGGTCCAGTTCTGAGCCCCAGCGGGAGCGGCATGTACGAGCAGATCGCCGCGAACAAGCGCAAGTCCGCGGTCCTCGTCTTCCTCTTCGTCCTGTTCATCGCCGCCCTGGGCTATGCCTTCAGCACGCTGACCGGCTGGGGGACGCCCGGCCTCGTCGCTGCCGTCGTCTTCGCTCTGATCTCGGCCCTGGGCAGCTACTACGCCAGCGACAAGATCGCCCTGTCCATCAGCCAAGCCCGGCCGGCGACCAAGGAGGAGTTCCCTTATCTGGTCAATGTTGTCGAGGGGCTGACCATCGCGGCCGGCATTCCCGCTCCGCGCTGCTACGTCATCGACGACACCGCGCCCAACGCCTTCGCGACCGGCCGCGACCCGAAGCACGCGGTCGTCTGCGTCACCACCGGCCTGCTTCAGAAGATGGACCGGGCCGAGCTGGAGGGCGTGGTGGCCCACGAGATGTCGCACATCCGTTTCTACGACATCCGGCTGATGACCCTGGTCGTGGTCATGGTCGGGATCATGGCCCTGCTCAGTGACTGGATCCTGCGGAGCTTCCTGTGGGGCGGCCGGGCCCGGCGCGGCGGCCGGGACAAGAACGGGGGGGAGGCCATCCTGATCGCCATCGGCCTCCTGCTGGCCGTCCTAGCCCCCATCGCGGCCACCCTGATCCGGATGGCCATCTCGCGCAAGCGGGAGTTTCTGGCCGACGCCGGCGCGGCCCAGCTGACCCGCTACCCGGCCGGCCTGGCCTCGGCCCTGCGCAAGATCGCCGCCGATCGGGAGCCGCTCGAGGCGGCCAACAAGGCCACCGCCCACCTCTACATCGCCAACCCGCTGCTCGACCACAAGGGCAAGCTCAACAAGCTGTTCAGCACCCACCCGCCGATCGAGGAACGCATCGCCGCCCTAGAGAAGAGGTAGGCTCGGGTGTCGTCGCGAGCCCTCGCCTTAGGCGGCGTCGTCCGGTCGAATGCCCAAACGGAGCCGAACCTGGCTGTATCGAGGCGTGGAGTTGCCGTGCGGCGGGACGATGAGGACGAAACGGTTCCCCGTCCATCGGGGTTGGAACCTTCGAGGTGTCATCATGAGAAAAATGATCCTGTTGGTCATGGCGGCGATTCTGTCGTCCGGCGGCACGATCCTGGCCGCGGCCGATGAGGGCTTCGCCGGGACTTGGAAGCTTGACGTCGGCAAAAGCTCGATGGGCGAGATGTACAGCGATGTCGTGCCCGACATCACCCTGGCCCTGTCGATGGAAGGCGCCAAGCTGACCGTTCGTCGGATTGTGGCCGTCATGGGGATGGAGCGTTCCTCCCTGCTCGTCCTGACGACGGACGGGAAAGAATGTGTGAACGACGGCGAGTCTCTCAAGGGGCTGAAATCGACCTGCCGGCTCGATGGCGGCAAGCTGAAGATCTCGGGCGAACGCGAAGGCGTGAGGATGACCATCACGGGAGACGCGGAGCCCCAGACCGAGCATTTCAGCTACCATATCGAGGAAGAATACTCTGTGGCTCCCGATGGAAAGACCCTGACTGTGGTCCAGAAGATGGCCATGCCGGAAGGGGACAGGGCGATGACGCTCGTCTTCAACCGGGCCTGAACGGAAGCCGGTGGCGGGCGATCGGGCTCGGGGCGGCGAGGCCTCAGGCCATAGGTTATTGCATCGAAAAGCCGTTCCGGCTATAATCTCGCCGCTTCCCCGGGCGGGGCCGTAGTTCAGTTGGTTAGAACGCTGGCCTGTCACGTCAGAGGTCGCGAGTTCAAGTCTCGTCGGCCCCGCCACTCCTCTCCCTCGCTACTTAATTACTCCCTAGCTTTTTTTTGGAATCATTATTGCCTTACTTGCCACACCCGTGGATCTTTCGATTTTGGGTATGTAGCGATGGGAATTCCGCAACGCACTTAATAAAAAAACTACTCATCTATGCTAACGGGACTGACCAGATCTGGCTGATTTTTTCACACAATGCTCCTCAGCTTTTTTATTGATTTTGTTTGCATGTTCATATACAGTAGCCGTTCAATAATGTTGAACATACCATAGATAAAATGCAAACAAATGATAATAATTATATATCTGATATTCTCACTTGACAATTGTTAATCTATAGCGTATGTTCAAGATAAATGAACAAGAAATATATTGAACAAATGAAGCGAGTGTATGATGTTGGATAGGGAAGAAGAGATATTTGAAGCTGCGTTGAAAGCATTTAGGGATAATTTCGCCGGCATGCCCGTCCATATCGATACGCTTGATCAGCATGGGGGGCTTGGGCCGGATAGTGCATTCGACAGGTTGCTCAGATTGACTTTCGGCGAAAATCAAATTCAGTATCATGTCGAAATAAAAAACATTCTCTTACATGCCCATGTCGGCTTGTTGATTCATCATAAGAAAACGGTTCTAGGCAAGTTGTTACTCGTGGCGAATTATGTCAATGATATTTTGGCAAGAGAGCTAAAAGAGAACAGAATCGATTTCATCGATGCGGCTGGAAACGTATTTATCAATCAGTTCCCGCTTTATGTTGAAATCAAAGGAAATAAGCAAAATAACAAATATCTAAGCGCACCGCCAGGGCAGGCGTTCCGGCCGACAGGACTCAAGGTCATTTTCGCTCTACTTTGCGAACCCCAAATTATCAACGAGGGCTACAGAACTATCGCGCAAACGGCGGACGTTTCTATTGGCTATATCGGATGGCTTATCACTGATCTTAAGAGACTCGGATTTTTGCTCGATAAGGGGAAGCGGAAGTATAAGCTGGTCAACAAACAGCGCCTTCTTAACCGCTTCGTTGAGGAGTATCCCAACAGATTGCGACGCCAGTTATTATTTGGGAATTTTAAGGGAGAAATGGACTGGCAGCAGAAAAATGATCTGGATTACGTGCTTTGGGGAGGAGAGGTAGCTGCCGCCAAAATGACGAATTATCTAAAACCCCAAACGCTGACGGTCTATATAAAGCCAGTGGCGCTCAAAGATTTCTTGTTGAATAACAGATTAAAGAGAGATCCCGAAGGCAATATTGAAATACTGAAAATGTTTTGGACCTTCAACGAACCGGCCATTCGGAGAGGATGGGTCCATCCGATTCTCACTTATGCCGATCTCATGGCGACCGGCCAGCAAAGGAATATCGAGGCGGCAAAGGTCCTCTATGAGCAAGATGTTGCACGATTTATCCGAGAAGATTGAGCCGTCGATTATTCGGGCTTTGTCCGAAATAAGAAAAATCGCCGACGGGCTTAAAATCGATTTCTTCATCGTAGGAGCAACGGCCCATGATATCATGATGGACCATATCCACAATATCACGGCATCCCGGATGACCAGGGATATCGATATCGCGATTTGCGTAGCCGATTGGAAGGAATATGAGGCATTATCGGATAAGCTGATAGTGGCGGGAGCGACGGTTGATCTTTCTCAAATCCAAAGATATCATTTCAAAGGCGCAATAGTAGACGTTATTCCTTTTGGGGCGATCTCAGGAGCCGACAATAAAATCAGTTGGCCTCCCGAGCAGGCGACAGTCATGTCGACGGTCGGCTTCGCTGACATTGGCTAAGGTCCATCATCGTTTTTTGGCGGGTAGGGGGAATAGCGCGAAGGCCTTCGTTTGACAAGCGATTTTTTCCGAATTATCATTCGATCACATCAGGAATCAAGCCAAGGGAAGACTGTCCGTACGGTTGCTCCCCGCGCGGATGCCTTTCAGGGAGGAATCGAGGTGAAGAGAATCACGATGGCCTTGGCGCTCGTCTTGGGAATCGCCGCATCCGGGCTGGCTCAAAATTTGCCGCGCTTTGAGCTGAGCTTCCACTATGGCGGCATGACCAGGAATCTCGACTCTGCCGGCAGCTATAACTATGACTGGACGGGTACCTTGTACAGTCTTGACCAGCTGGGAAGCTTCTCCCGTTTCCATATTACCTCCGAGGGCGGGGCCGGGCTTGGGGGCGGGTTAAGCCTCTTCTTGACGCCCAGCCTCGGGATCGGTTTCAACGCCGCGTACTATCGGACAAGCGTCCTCATGATGTCCGAATCGGACATGTGGTGGAGTTGGATCGATTCGGGGACCTACTTTGCCTATGACGCCGTCCTCGATGAACCCCTCTGGATGGGAGCGGACGGGGATCTTCGGACTATCCCGCTCAGCCTCAACTTCATCGTTCGTTTCGGCGCCAAGCACCTCCTGGGTTATTTCTCGGGGGGGCCGACCCTCTACATCAACAGGTTCTTCGTCGATTCGGAGATCGTCTATGCCCTGGTCTCTACGACCTGGAACGGCTTTTACTACCAGCAGGCCGTCGACGTCATCAGGGTCCCCATGAAGATCGACCAGCGCTGGACGTCGTTCGGCTTCAACATCGGGGGCGGCTTGACCGTCTGGGTGGTGCCGGCCTTCGGGCTCTTTTGCGACATCCGCTTTTACTCCTGCGGCCAGAGGCAGTTCGATTGGGAGTTCGTCACCGGCGAATATGACGGGCTCTTCGGGAACCTCATCTACGACTTCGACCAGCAGGACATCGATGCGATATACGAGGATGGCCGGATCAAACCGCCTGTCTCGATCGACCCGTCGTTTCTGCAGATCGGCGTCGGCGTCAAGATCAAGCTGTGGTGATGCCGGACGACTTCCTGCGCAAGTTCCTCACAGAAGGCGTGTTTTTCGGCCGAATATCGCAGATCTCGTGCCTCGTGCGAGCAGAGGATTTTTTTGCCGGCCTGCGCCCGGGCTCCCCGCCCCATTCGTCAGCGAAGAATTGACAAAAGAGCCTCTCTTACGAGGCCCGCTTCCCACCTGTGATATACTAGTAGGGGGCAAAGGGGTTTCTTTTCGAGGCGAAATGCTGCGGCGAGGGGTGCTTTGTGCCGGCCTATACGATCCTTCCTGAAAACAACTTCTCGGAACTCATCTCCAAGATCCCTCAGCCGAGCGCTGCTCGCAAGAACGAGCTCTTCGTCACCCAGGGTCTGGAGCGGACGACCGATCCCGTCAAGCTCTACCTGCGCGAAATAGGCAGCATCTCCCTCCTGTCCCGGGAGGGCGAGATTTCCATCGCCCGCGAGATCGAACGCGGCGAAAAAGCCATCATCCAAGCGCTCCGCAAAACCCGACTGACCCTCAACGAAGTCCTGTCCCTGGAAACGCGCCTTCAAACCAACCCGATGATCATCCAGGAGCTGTTCGACGTTTCCGAAGACGATATCGACGCGGGCAAGCTCGGAGCCAAGAAAAACCAGATCTTGGCCCAGGTCGGCAAGATTCACAGCCTCAGCAATAGGTTGGACAAGATCCCCAACAACCGGAAGAAGGCTTTCTCCCGCGGGCGCCTCATCGTCGAGATGTCGAGGTTGATCCTGAATCTCAACCTCCGCGCCAGTCAGAAGGAAAAGATCATCGAAGCCCTCTGCCGGCGGCTGCACGCCGTCAATCAGATGGAAGAGAAGAAGGAGGAGATCGAGCTTCTCCTCGCCAAGACCCGGAAGAAGAAAGACAGGGAAGGCCTGGCCGAAAAGCTGGGGCAGCTGGAAAAGCAAATCCGGACCGTTCAAAAGGATGTCGGTCTGGACTCGCCCGATCTCCGCAAGATGATCCGCGCCATCAACCACGGCAAGAAGACCAGCGTCCAGGCCAAGAAAGCGCTGGCCTCCGCCAATCTCCGGCTGGTTGTCTCCATCGCCAAGAAGTATTCCAACCGCGGCCTGCAGTTTCTGGACCTCATCCAGGAAGGCAACATGGGCCTCATGAGGGCCGTCGACAAGTTCGAATATCGCCGCGGCTTCAAATTTTCGACTTACGCCACCTGGTGGATCCGGCAGGGCATCACCCGAGCCATAGCCGATCAGGCCCGCACGATCCGTATTCCCGTCCATATGATCGAAACCATCAACAAGTTCAACCGGGTCAGCCGCCAGTTCGTTCAGGAGATCGGCCGCGAGCCGACCCACGATGAGATCGGCAAGAAGATGGGCCTGCCGGTGAGCAAGGTCCGCAAGATCATCAAGATCTCCCAGCAGCCCATCTCCCTGGAAACGCCCATCGGAGAGGAGGGGGACAGCCACCTCGGCGACCTCATCGAGGATAAGCTCATCCCCGCCCCTCCCGACGCCGTCATCCACATCAATCTGCGGGAAAAGATCGGAGAGGCGCTCAAAAGCCTGACCGAGCGCGAAGCCCGGGTCCTGGCGATGCGGTTCGGGCTGGACGACGGCGACGAGCATACCCTCGAAGAGGTCGGCCAGCAGTTCAAGGTCACCCGCGAGCGCATCCGCCAGATCGAAGCCAAGGCCCTGCGCAAGCTCGGACATTCGAGCCAGTCGAGGAAGCTCAAGAGCTTCACCAACGGCTAGACCCCGCCGCCGACACACCCCTTCCTCCGCGCCCTTCGCCGGGCAGCCTGGAGACGCGGGCCGCTTCGAGCGGGGGGTGTTAGAATGATCGGGGAAAGGAGATCCGTCTTGAAAGCGACGAAACGGCGCACTGTCGGCTCCCGGATACTCAAATATGTCCTCCTGGGGGCCGGATCGATTTTGCTTTTAGCCCTGGCCTTGTTCGCGTGGATCTACTTGACGCTGTCTTCCGGCCCCGGCCCGATGGAAATGTCCGATTTCCACCCCTTCAAATCGCCGAAAGCCAAAGCGGAGTATCTTGCCTTCGAAGATACGCTGGCGGCCAAATGGCCGGTCGTCTCCGAACAGAGGCTGGTGAAGACATCTTTCGGCACGACGTTCATGAGGATCAGCGGTCCCGTCGATGCGCCGCCGCTGGTCCTGCTGCCCGGGGGCGGCACGTGTTCCCTCATCTGGAACGCCAACATCGAAGCGCTGTCCCAACAATACCGGACCTATGCCCTCGACAACATCTACGACTACGGCCGAAGCGTCTACACCCGCAAGATGGAAAGCGGCGGCGATATGGCCGCATGGCTCGACGAGCTGTTCGATGTTCTCCATCCCGGCAACGATATCCGCATCATGGGCTATTCTTTCGGAGGCTGGGTGACCAGCCAATATGCCCTGCATCATCCCCAGCGGCTGCATCGCGTCGTGCTGATCGCTCCCGCCAACACCGTTCTTCCGATCCCCGGCCCCTACATTCGGCGCATGATCACGACGTTGATACCCGTCCGGTATTTTGTGGGAAAAATCATGTATTGGGTTTGGCAGGATCTCGCCCGGATGGGCGAGAGCGGAAGGCAGATTGTCGAAGACAGAATCTCCTATTTTCGGCTGGCCATGAAGAGCTTCAAATTCAAGCAGCCGGTCAATCCGACGTTGCTCACGGATGAAGAGATCCATCAAATGGCCATGCCCGTGCTCTTCCTGGTCGGCGGAAATGAGACCGCCTTTAATGCGGCGGATGCCGTCGGCCGGCTTCATCGACTGAATCCGAAGATCAGGACCGAAACGATTCCCGGCACCGGCCATGATGTGATGTTCACCCATACCGAAATGGTCAATCAGCTCGTGCTTGATTTTCTAAGGGATTGACGGCCCGCCGCGGCTTCACCCGATGACGGATCTCGCCAAAATTCCACGGCCTTGACCCGCCTTTTCTCAAGGAGCGAGCCCCGTTTCTGATATAATGACTCGTTCAAAAAAAGGCCTCCGCGGCCTAGCTCCTGGAGGAGACATGGACAAGGCGGCGGCGCAAGCCGATCGGCGCAACTCTTACGCCGTCAACCTGGCCCTGTGCTCCAATGCCGGGCTGGCGGCGCTCAAGACCGTCTTCGGAATCCTGGGACACAGCTCCGCCCTGCTCGCCGACGGGATCAACTCCACTTCCGACGTGGCCTACGGGATCATCATCAAGATCTTCATGCGGCAAGCCCGCCGGCCGGCCGACGACGAGCATCCCTATGGGCACCGGCAGCTCGAGAGCATCGCCGCCCTGATTGTCGGCGCTTTTGTTCTCACCACGGCCGTGGCGATTTTCTGGGACGCGGCCAACAAGGTCTACGACCTGATCGCCGGCGAGACGGAGTCCGTCCGGGCTTCCGCGGGAGCCCTTGCCGCAGCCTTGTTCACCGTGGGCCTGAAGATCTGGCTGAGCTGGAAGACCAGGCGGATCGCCAGGCAGACCGGCAATCCCGCGGTTCATGCCCTGGCTTCCGACCATCGGAACGATATCTTCTCCGCCTCCGCCGCCGGCCTCGGCATCTGGCTGGCGCTGAGCGGGTATCCATGGTTCGATCCTTTGGCCGGAGCCTTGGTGGCCCTGGTGATCCTTCGAACGGGCCTGGAGATCCTGCGCGAATCCTCGGGCGATCTGATGGATACCGTGCCTACGCCGGAGCTGAGAAAGAAGGTCGATGCCGCGGCGGCCGAAACGCCGGAAATCCTCGCGATCGAGGACATGAAGGCGCATCGCTTCGGGCCTTACGTCGTCCTCAACCTGACCATCGCCGTGGACGGAGCGATGACCGTGGCCGAAGGAGACGCCGTCTCGGCCCGCTTGGAGAGGGCGTTGCACAGGGATATCGATCTGCTGGGGCGCGTCCATATCCATTACCACCCGCCCTCTCCCGCCCGCGAGCCGGAATAGGGTCACCCCTCGAATCTCCGCTCCTTGCCTCCCCCCATGAAAAGGTCGTACCAGGCCCTTACCGAGAGGAGGAACCAAGGCGAGATCCCCTCGACCGGACCGACAACGAGGAGGTGGAGCATGATCGGCTTCAGCGGCGTTTCCACGACCCAAGGCTCCTGGACTCAGTTAAGCTCCTCTTCGACCGGGGATTGTCGCTGAGTACGGAGCTCGCCTTCGAGGTGACGATCGCCGAGAAGTGACGGGGCTCCGGAAACCTTAACGGGTCAGCAGAGGGAAGATGTCGCGCAACAGGTGTGAACGGATTTCCCTATCCAGCTCGTCGGTGCCGAAGGCGGAGTCCGCCGGTGCGCCCGGCTTGGCCGAGGCGTAGGTGTTGTAGGCCACGACGTAGGCGGCGCGGGTCTCCGGCTGGATGTAGAAGTGGCTGACGAAGCCGTTCTGGTGGCCGCTGTGGCCGATGTAGGTCGTCCCGAAGTGCTTCTCGACGAAGAAGATCAATCCTTGTGATTCTTCAACCGGCTCCCCGCCCGCGGTCGCCGTCGTCTCGGGCTCGATCCTCAGGGCCGGCCGGAACATCTCTTCCAAGGACGACCGCTTCAAGATGCCGTCGTGAGCCTCCCGCCTGGCGGGATGGCCGATCAGGAAATCCAGGTACTTGGCGAAGTCGGCCATCGGCGCGTTGAGCCCGCCGTTGGAGACCGTGATCCCCGTGTCGGCGTCGAAGGGGGCCGGAGTCAGGACCCCGCCTTCCCGGTAGTAGCTGCGGGCCCGGTTCTTCAGCAGATGAGGGGGTGTGGCGTCGAAGTAGCTCTCCCGCATGTCCAGGGGGCGGAGGATGTTCTTGTCGACGTAGACCTCAAAGTCCTCGTTCGTCAGGCGCTCGATCGTCAGGCCGAGAAAGATGATGCCCGGGTTGGAATAGCTGCGCCGGCTTCCCGGCCTGAACTCGATCTCGGTGTAGGGGAGCATGGCGGCCAGCTGCTCCCAACGCGGCGGCTCGAACGGCTGCCAGTCCTTGTCCCGCCAGGGCCAGGTCGCGCCGCGGAAGCCGGCGCTGTGGGTCAGGAGGTGCCGGAGGGTGATCTCCGACATGTCTCCGAACGGGTCGCGAACCTGCCGCAGCTCCGGGACGTACTTGACGATCGGGTCGTCGAGCTTGAGGAGGCCGCGATCGCGCAGCTGCATGACGGCGATCCCGGTCATCGTCTTGGTGATCGAGGCCCAATGGTAGATGGTGTGGTCGTCGGCCGGGGCTGGGGCTAGGGCTTGGGCCGCGGCGGCCGCCATTTCGCGGGACATTCCAAGAATCGATGCCCCGGCGAGCAGAGCGATCAGCAGGGAAGCGAGCTTGCGGTTCATGGTTTCTCCCAATCAGGCGTGCGAAGGCTGGATCCGCTTGTCTTCGCCCAAGGCGAGGCGCCGTTCGCGGTGGACGAGCACGACCAGGCCGACGGCCAGGGTGACGGCGAAGTGGCACATCACCGAGGGCAGGAGACCGGCCGGCTCCTCGACCAGCAGGCGGATGAAGAGCGAAGGCAGAACGAAGCCCAGCACCCCGGTCTGGATGCAGGCCAGGTGGCCGCGAGCGTCCGCGTCGCCGATTCCGGCCATCCGCAGCGCCGGCCAGAAGATCAGGACGCCTATCCCGGACTGGTAGAACATGCCGTAGGCCAGCTCGAAGGCCAGGCCGTGGAAGTAGCGGGCCGTAACCGTCTGGCAGACGGACTTGGTAATGGCGCCCGGATCCAAGGCGATCCAGGCGCTCATGGCCGCGGCCGCCGTGAAGAAGACGGCGGGGAAGAGGAGGCGGCGCGGAGAACGGGGCAGCAGGCGATAAACCAGCCAGATCCCCATGGGCGGCAGCCAGGTGATGTCCAGGAAGGCGAGCCGGGAATAGAAGAGGGTCGTCGGCCGGGCGCAGACGGCGACCTCGGCGAACTGGTAGCCGGCCAGGAGAATCAGGATCATGGCCGCGGGGCGGGTGATGGACTTGCGGCCGGGGCTGTTCAGCGTCCAAGCGGCGGCCAGAAGCTCCAGCAGTCCCGTGGCTATGGCTAAAGCGGGCGAATAGGAAGGCATGGGCCTGTCCCTCCTTGCGGGCCCGATTATACCCCAGCGGCGCGGCGCTGCAACTAGATCATTTACCAGACACATACTTACTAATACTCCCATAATTGTCCG
>DFYJ01000025.1:22786-24243 GCA_002383325.1 Candidatus Aminicenantes bacterium UBA4085 | reverse complement strand
TTCTATTATGGGACTTCTAATAATTCGGTATGTGTCTGGCAATTCGGGGTAGGCGGCGAGATCAGGGTTCGGGGACGGTCTGAGGCCCCTGCGGCATGACGCCGATCCGGGCCGAGGGGCCGCGGTCCGCGGCCAGCCGGCGAACCGTCCCGGCCAGGTTGCGGCAGGGGACGAGATGGACGCGGCGGATTTCATTGTCCGTGAGCCCGTCGGCGTAGAGGTGGATCTCGGCCCGGCCTTGGATCTGGGTCAGGATTTGAGCCTGCCACTGGTCCTGGACGGGCTCCGTTGCGGTCATGATCCGGCGCAAGACTTCGCCGGATGTCCGGCCTCCGGCCAAGAGGGAATCGAAAGCGCTCCCGCCCGGGATCCCCTCCCGGCATTCCGAGGCGCAGACGATGGCCCCGCCGTCCTTGACGATGCGGGCGGCCGCGCTCATGCCTTTGACGGCCTGGTAGACGTTGAGGTCAAGGGGCCGGCCCGAATTGGTCGTGACGACGACGTCGAAGAGGCCGTCCGTGGGCACCATGGCCGTCTCGCGGACGAAGGCGCAGCCGCGGCGGTGGGCTTCCCGCCAGGCGCCGGCGAAGACGCCGGTCACTTCCTTAGTCGAATTCAGGGCGACGTTCACCAGGAAGGCCGGCCGGCCGCTCGGCCAGGCCAGCAGCCGCTCCAGGACCTCGCTCGCTTCGCGCCAGACGGGATTGCCGTCGATCCGGCCCCAGGTCGCTCCGGGGTCGGCGATCATTCCGGCATCGTGATTGCCGAGGACGGTGGCCTGGCCGGCCATGCCCGGCATGATCGACTTGGGCCCGCCCGAGAAGCCGGCGAAAAGGTGCGGTTCGATGAATCCGACCAGGACGAGGAGGCCGCACTCGGACAGAACGGTGTTGAGCCGGATCTCGTGCCCGAAGGAGGAAGGCCCCAGGGAAATCTGAGTGGAGGGATCGAAGGCGTCGTTCTGGACGATGCGGTAGCCGGAGGCGATCTCGGGCCCCAGCATCTCGGCCAGCTCTTCGGGCGGGCTGGGCCGGTGGGTGCCCAGGGCATTAAAGAGAATGATGTCTTCCCGCGGGACTTCGGCCATCTCCCCAAGGACGGCCTCCAGGAGAAGGCGGCGGGGGAGCGGCCGGGTGGCGTCGCTGAAGACGATGCCGACCGGGCGATGCTTCCGGGCCAGGCCGGCCAGGGGGGAGGAGTCGATGGGGCCGCGCAGGGCGTTCCGCACGGCTGCTCCGGGATCGGCCAGGGCCGGCCGGTGGCGCGGCTCGATGATGGTCGGGCGGAGGGCGTCGGGAAGGTCAAGCTCCAGGCCGTCCGCGCCATAGGCCAGGTGGATGCGCATCGCTTGTCTCCGGGAGCTATTATATGCGGATTCGGCCCCGGCCGCCCATGGGCGCCTCAAGAAAGGGGAACTTCTCCCATCTCCGGAAAGCAGGGGCGGTTTGGGGTGTCGG
>DFYJ01000025.1:0-22748 GCA_002383325.1 Candidatus Aminicenantes bacterium UBA4085 | reverse complement strand
TATGTATGGTGTCCCCCAATTATTTGACATCCGGGGCGGGGGGACCTATACTTAGTGGCGAATCGTTGGGGGCGAACGGTTTCGACGGAGACAGTGAAGCAGACGCCGCATGCCGAGATCCCATCTCTCTCGTTAAACGGTGGACCCAAGAAGTGCAGAACCTCTGCCCCTCGCTGCTTAATAGCTAGCAGCCGTTCCTCCGGCCCTCTCCCGCGGGGCCGCCGGAGCGCCGACCAGCGGGATAGCGGACCGGGTCAGCCTCGAGCCCGGCGAGCGAAACCTTCAGAGGCTGGCCGAGCGGACCCTTCCTCGCCGGGTCCCGCAAGGCGAGAACAAAGACGAGGATAAGCACGTAGAGGCGTCTTGCGGAATGCCTTCGGACGCGGGTTCGATTCCCGCNNCTCTGCCATGCGCGCCTTCGATAGACGGAAGCCCCAGGGCCGGGCCGCCGCGGCCGTCGCCGCGGTTGCCCTCGGATTCGCCCTCCTGCTCTGCCCGGCGGCGGCCGCCCAGCAGCGGACCATCGTCCTCGACCCCGGCCACGGCGGCCTGGACGTCGGGGCCAAAGGCAAGTTCGGGGCCGTCGAAAAAGACGTGACCCTGGCCATCAGCCTCAAGCTCAAGGCCCTGATCGAGGGCAACCTGTCCTACCGGGTGGTCCTGACCCGGGACAAGGACATCGACGTCTCGCTGGAGAACCGGGCCGCCCTGGCCAACAACAACGACGCGGCCGTCTTCGTCAGCCTTCACGCCAACGGCTCCTTCCGCAAGGCGGCCCGCGGCTCCGAGACCTTCTTCCTCAGCCTCAACTCCACGGACGAGGAGTCGCGCAAGACGGCCTACCGGGAAAACACGGGGACCGAGGCCGGCCAGCGCATCGTCGAGGACGACAAGGATCTGGTCCAGATGATCCTCTGGGACATGGCCCAGTCGGCCTATGTCCGGCAGAGCTCCCGGCTGGCCGAGCTCATCCAGGCCGAGCTGAACGTCCTTCTCCAGACCGAGAACCGCGGCATCAAGCAAGCCGACTTCGTCGTCCTGCGCGGAGTGGCCTGCCCGGCCGTCCTGGTCGAGGCCGCCTTCATCTCCAACCCGGAGGAGGAGCAGAAGCTGGCCGACGACGCCTTCCAGAGCCGGGTGGCCGAGGCCGTCTACCGAGGCCTCTACGCGTACCTGCGGCTGCTGGGGCGGGATTGAGCGTGCCATGGTCAAGCCCCGTTCCCTCCACATCCTGATCCTGACTGGCCTTTTAGTCGCCCTGGTCATCCTCTTCATTCTGGGCATCTCGCCCGAGCGGATCGCCCGCCCGGCCGGGACGCCCGACACCCCGGCCGACGCGGTGGCCCTGGACGCCGAGACCAAGTCCGTGACCCTCTTCTTCCTGCGCGAGGAGGACGGAATGTTTGTCCCCGAGACCCGGACGATCGCCGCCTCGGGGACCATCGCCCAGGAGGCCGAAGCCGTCCTGAACGAGCTGATCAAGGGCTCGGCCAACGGCCTGGCCTCGGCCCTGCCGCCCGAAGCCAAGGTCGGCCAGGTCTTCGTCACCAAGGATGGGACCGCCTACGCCGACTTCTCCAAGGATTTGATCGACGCCCATCCCTCCGGATCGGAAGCCGAGCAGGCCACCGTCTTCGCCATCGTCAATACGCTGGCCCGGAACTTCAAGTCCGTCAAGAAGGTCTTCATCCTGGTCGACGGCGAGGAGAGAGAGACTCTCGACGGCCACATCACCTTGAACCGGGCCTTCCTGCCCGACTATTCCCTGGTCGCCAAAGACTGATGGCCGAGCGGCCCCGTATCGCCATCGTCGGCTTTCCCAATGTGGGCAAGTCGACCCTCTTCAACAAGCTGGCCCGCCGGCGCATCTCGCTCGTCCACTCCCTGCCCGGCATGACCCGCGACCGGGTTGGGGCCGCCGTCCGGATGCAGGACCGCGAGGTCGAGCTGGTCGACACGGGCGGCTTCATCGACGAGAAGGACGGGGCCGAGCCCCTGGCCGTTCGGGTCCACGAGATGGCCTGGCAGGCGGCCCGGGAAGCGGACGTCCTGCTGATGCTGGTGGACGGGCGCCGCGGGCTGATGCCGGCGGAGAAGGGCCTGTACCAGGAGCTCAAGCGTCTGGACAAGCCGCTGGTGGTGGCCGTCAACAAGATCGACACCGACCGGCCCGGCCCCGAGACGGCCGAATTCTACCGCCTGGGCGAGAAGACCCTTCACTTCATCTCGGCCGAGCACAAGGTCAACCTGGACGACCTGGAGCGGGATCTGATCGGGCGGCTCCCGCCGTCCGCGGCGGAGGATCCGGCCACGGCCGAGCGGCCGCTGCGCCTGGCCATCATCGGCCGGACCAACGTCGGCAAGTCCTCGCTGGCCAACCGGTTGTGCGGCCAGGCCCGCCTGATCGTCTCCGAGCTGCCGGGCACGACCCGTGACAGCATCGACGTCTTGATCCGGCGCGGCGAGCGGGCCTACGTCCTGGTCGACACGGCCGGCATCCGCAAGCTGTCCAAGACCGGCGACGAGCGCGAGTCGGCCGGGGTCATCAAGTCGCGCAAGAACATCGAGCGGGCCGACGTGCTCTGTCTCCTTCTCGACGCCTCGGAGTTCCCCACCCGGCAGGACGCCGCGGTGGCCCAGCTGGCCAAGGACTCGGGCAAACCCCTGGTCGTGGCCGTCAACAAGTGGGACCTGGTCCGCGAGGGCGCGCTGGGGGAGGAGGAGGTGGAGCGGATGGTCTTCGCCCGGCTGGAGTTCATCCGCTACGCCCCGGTCCTGACGGTCTCGGCCCTGACCGGCAAGCGGGTCATCAAGGTCCTGGACGCGGCCGAAGAGGTCTGGAAGGCCGGCTCCCGCACGGTCGGGACGGCCGAGCTGAACCGATTCCTGGACGGCGTCCACCGCTCCAACTCGCCCATGAACCCGTCCGGGCGGCGCTTCCGGATCAAGTACATGACCCAGGCCGGGATTCTGCCGCCGACCTTCCGGCTGTACGCCGGGAGGCAGGCCGTCTTTGCCCCGGCTTCGGCCCGCCACTTTGAGAGCCGTCTGCGGGAGGCCTTCGGCTTCCAGGGCAGCCCGATCCGTCTCTTCTTCAAAGGCTCCTGAATTTGACTTTGGCCCATGGAATCGTTTATAAATGGCTTTCCATCTATCGTTGGACGGACAGTCCAAGGAGGTCACGATGTCGGATAAGCGCACGTCCCGCGTCATCGTCGCGGCCCTGACCCTCGTCCTGGTCTTTGCCGCCTTCGGCTGCCAGAAGCTGAGCATCAAGAAGCTGACCGGCAATTATCACTTCAACAAGGCCAACAGCCTCTTCATCGACAACAAGTACAGCAAAGCCATTGCCGAATATCAGGCGGCGCTGGACCAGAACCCCGGGCTCATCGACGCCTACCGCTTCCTGGGCGAGAGCTACAAGGCTCTCTACGTCCCGGGCAAGGAATCGGCCGACAACAAGGATCGGGCCGACAAGGCCTTGCAGGCCCTGCAGAAGGCCTACGACGCCGACAGCAACAACAAGGACGTCATCTACTCGCTCGGCGACATGTTCGACAAGCTGCGCGACTTCGACAACGCCGAGAAGATGTACCTGAGGATCATCGACCTCGAACCCGGCAACATGAACAACTACTACATCATCGCCGAGTTCTACAAGCGCTACGCCTCGGAGAAGAAAGAGCTGAAGGTGAAGGCTGAGGAGATGTACCTGCGGCGCATCGAGACCGATCCCGAGAACGTCCAGGGCTACGCCTACATGGCCAACTACTTCGACCAGCTGTCGCCCACCGAGTTCAAAGACAAGTTCGACAACGCCCTGATCTACCACAAGATGCGCCAGCAGCTCGAGCCCGCCTCGGCCGAGATCTACTACACCATCGGCGTCAACCGCTTCAACAAGGCCTACCAGCTGCAGAACTTCCTGCCCGAGCCCGAGAAGCGGGCCGCCGCCGCCGAGGCCGAGCAGAACCTGCTCAAGGCCATCGAGATCGACCCCGTCTTCCCGGACGCCTACGCGTACATGAAGATCCTCTACATCAACGTCCATGCCAAGCTCTACCCGGAGAAGGAAGGACGCTACACGGAAGAAGCCAACCGCTTCGGCGACAAGTTCACCGACGCCCGGACCAAGCAGCTCGAGCGGATGAAGCTGGAGAAAGAGCTGAAGAAGACGACCTGACGTCGTCCCGCCGCGACCGTCCCGAATCCCCTTCCGCCCGCGGGCGGAAGGGGATTCGTTTTTTTGGGGGCCCCGATGTTCATCCCGCTTCGCGACGAGAACCCGACCCGCGCCCTGCCGGTCCTGACCTGTCTGCTGATCGCGGCCAACGTGGCCGTCTTCCTTCTGACCGCCTTCGGCCCGGCGGGGCTGGAGGCTTCCATTCTCCACTACGGCGCCGTGCCCTACGAGCTGACTCATCCGGGCCAGACGGCCGGATACGGCGTCGAGAGGGCCTCGCCCTGGCTGGCCCTGCTTTTTTCCATGTTCCTGCACGGCGGCTTCCTCCACCTGGCCGGAAACATGCTCTACCTGTGGATCTTCGGCAACAACGTCGAGGATGCCCTGGGCCCCGTCCGCTTTCTCCTTTTCTACCTCCTGGGCGGCCTGGCGGCCGGTCTGAGCCATACCCTGCTCAACCCCGCCTCCAAGGCCCCCATGATCGGGGCCAGCGGGGCGGTGGCGGCCGTCCTGGCCGCCTACGCCTACCTTTTCCCACGGGCCCGGGTCCACACTCTGGTCTTCCTGATCGTCTACATCCGGGTCATTCCGGTGCCGGCGATCCTGGTCCTGGGGCTGTGGTTCGTCCTTCAGCTGGTCAACGCCGGGGCCGGGGGCGGGGTGGCTTGGTTCGCCCACATCGGGGGATTTTTAGCCGGCCTTTTGCTGATCCTGCTCCTGGCCCGAAAAAAGCCAGCGCTCCCGGCCGATACTCCCGGGGTCAACTGAAACGATGCCCCTCACCGGCCCGCGATCTCGCCTCGGCGAAGCCCCGCGGAGGGGATTGACACGGCCCCCGGGATTTAGTATCTTACTGCATCATTTTGCCTTACGACTCAATCCGCGTATCGCAATAAACTTTTTCTCTTGAGGATGACGCGAATGAAGACTTTTGTCCCAAAAAAGGACGACATCGAACACAAATGGTGGGTGATCGACGCCGACGGTAAGATTCTCGGCCGGCTGGCCACCGAGGCCGCCGTCCTGCTGCGCGGCAAGCACAAGCCGACCTTCGCCGCCTTCGTCGATACGGGTGATTTCGTCGTCGTGATCAACGCCGCCAAGATCAAGGTCACAGGCCGGAAGGCCGCCGACAAAGCCTACTACTCCCACTCGGGCTATCCGGGCGGGCTGAAGACCGAAGTCCTGCAGGACCTCCTGGCCCACAAGCCGGAAGAGGTCATCAAGCGCGCCGTGTGGGGCATGATCCCCAAGAACAAGCTCGGCCGGGCGGTCTACAAGAAGCTCAAGGTCTACCGTGGGGCCGAGCATCCGCACGCCGCGCAGAATCCCCAGGAACACCGGTTCTGATCAGGAGGCAGTCGCATTGAGTCTCATCCAGTATTACGGCACAGGCAAGCGGAAATCCGCGGTGGCCCGGGTCTTCCTGCGCTCCGGCAAGGGTGACCTGTCCCTGTTCGTCAACAAGCGGCCGCGGCCCTTCGACGAGTACTTCCCGACCGAGTCGCACCGGCTGATCATCCGCCAGCCCCTCCAGCTGACCGAAACGGCCGACAAGTTCGACGTCTTCATGCGGATCGAGGGCGGCGGCGTTCATGCCCAATCCGAAGCCCTGCGGCTGGGCATCACCCGGGCCCTGATCGAGTTCAACCGCGAGCTCAAGCCGGCCCTCAAGGCGGCCGGGCTGGTCACCCGCGACGCCCGGATCAAGGAGCGCAAGAAGTACGGGCTGCTCGGCGCCCGCAAGGCTCCGCAGTACCACAAGCGCTAAAGGAGACGGACGTGGTTTCAGTTTCAATGAAAGAGCTTCTCGAGGCGGGGGTCCATTTCGGCCACCAGACCAAGCGTTGGAATCCCAAGATGAAGGAATTCATCTACGGCCAGCGCAACGGCATCTACATCATCGACCTGCAGAAGACGATCAAGGTCTTCAAGGAGGCCCTCCAGTTCGTCAAGGGACTGTCCACCGACGGACGCGAGATCCTCTTCGTCGGGACGAAGAAGCAGGCCCAGGACATCGTCCGCGACGCCGCCACCAAGTGCGGCGCCTCGTACGTCAACCAGCGCTGGCTGGGCGGCCTGCTGACCAACTTCAAGGTCATCCGCGGCTCGATCGACAAGCTGGTCGAGCTGGACGAGATGCGCGAGGACGGCCGCTGGGACCTGCTGAGCAAGAAGCAGCAGTCGCGCATGGAGAAGGTCTACCGCAAGCTGAGCAAGAACCTGGGCGGCATCAAGACCATGACCCGGATGCCCGGGGCCCTGTTCGTCATCGACTCGTCCAACGAGGAGATTGCCCTGCAGGAAGCCCAGAAGATGAACATACCCATCGTGGCCATCGTCGACACCAACGGTGATCCCGAGAACCTGGCCTACCCGATCCCCGGCAACGACGACGCGGTCCGGGCCATCGAGCTCTTCACCAACAAGATGGCCGAGGCCATCCTGGAGGGGCGCAAGTCCCGGGTGGAGAAGGACATGCTCGAGAACAAGAAGGCCGGCGAGGCCGAGGCCGAAGAGACCGCTTCCGCCTGAGCGGAGGCGCCGCGGCCGCGGGGCCGGGAAGGAGCATCCAGATGGCAAACGTAACGGCCGAACAGGTCAAGGAGCTGCGCGAGCGGACCGGTATCGGCATGATGGAGTGCAAGGCGGCCCTGGAAGAGGCCGGCTGCGACATGGACAAGGCCATCGAGGTCCTGCGCAAGAAGGGCTACGCCCGGGCCAAGGACAAGGCCGAGCGGGCCGCCCGGGAGGGCTTCATCGGGTCCTACGTCCACATGACCGGCAAGATCGGCGTCCTGGTCGAGCTCAACTGCGAGAGCGACTTCGTGGCCATCAACGAGGAGTTCAAGGAGCTGGCCAAGAATATCGCCATGCATATCGCGGCCGCGGCCCCCAGGTACGTGGCCCCGGCCGACATCCCGGCCGAGATCCTGGAGCAGGAGCGGGCCATCGCCCGCGAGCAGTTCAAGGACTCCAACAAGCCGCCGGCCATCGTCGAGAAGATCGTCGAAGGCAAGCTGAACAAGTTCTACGAGGAAGTCTGCCTCCTGGAGCAGGCCTACGTCCGGGACGACAAGTTCAAGATCAAGGACCTCATCACCCAGTTCGTGGCCAAGTTCAAGGAAAACACCAAGGTCGCCCGCTTCGTCCGCTTCGAAATCAAGAAGTGAGCCGGCCATGGACTCGCCCCGCCCCGCCTACGACCGCGTCCTGCTGAAGCTGTCGGGCGAGTCCCTGCTGGGCAAGCAGTCCTACGGGATCAACATCGGCGCGGCCGCCCACGTGGCCCGCGAGATCAAGGACCTGCATGCCCTGGGCGTCCAGGTTGCCGTGATGATCGGCGGCGGCAACATCTTCCGCGGCGTGCGCGGCACGGGCGAGGGGATGGACCGGGCCTCGGCCGACCAGATGGGCATGATGGCCACCATCATCAACGGCATCGCCCTGCAGGACGCCCTGGAAAAGGCCGGCGTGCCGACCCGCCACATGTCGGCCCTGGAGATCCGGGCCGTGGCCGAGCCCTTCATCCGGCGGCGGGCCATCCGCCACCTGGAGAAGGGCCGGGTGGTCATCTTCACGGCCGGGCTGGGCAGCCCCTACTTCACGACCGACACGGCCGCCGCGCTGCGGGCTCTGGAAATCCGGGCCCGGGTCATCCTCAAGGCCACCAAGGTCGACGGCGTCTACACCGCCGACCCCATGCTGGACAAGACCGCCAAGCGCTTCCGGACCATCCGCTACATGGACGTCCTCAAGCGCGGCCTCAAGGTCATGGATGCGACGGCCATCTCCCTGTGCAAGGACAACGACCTGCCGATCATCGTCTTCAGCCTGCGCCAGCCCGGCTCCATCCGCCGGGCGGTGATGGGCCAGGAAGTCGGAACCAAAGTCTCCTGACGGCGCTTCATCCCGCGAGGTTGATCATGATCAAGGACATCCTGAAAGATCTCGAAAAGAAGATGAAGACGTCCCTCGACCACTTCCGCAAGGAGCTGGGCCGCGTCCGCACCGGCCGGGCCAACCTGGGCATCTTCGAGGACATCAAAGTCGACTACTACGGGGTGGCCACACCGGTCAACCAGATGGCCAAGATCGGCATTCCCGATCCGACCCTGATCACCGTCCAGCCCTACGACCACAGCCTGCTGGAAGGCATCGACAAGGCCATCCGGGCGGCCGGCCTGGGGCTCAACCCCATCAACGACGGCAAGCTGCTGAAGATCCCCGTTCCGCCGCTGGACGAGGAGCGCCGGCGCGAGATCGTCAAGGGCGTCAAGAAGATGCTCGAGGACGAGAAGACGACCCTGCGCAACCTCCGCCGCGAGACCAAGGACTTCATCGAAGAGCTGGAGAAGGAGAAGGAGATCTCCGAGGACGACCGGTTCAAGGGCCTTGAGGATCTCCAGAAGATCACCGACGACTTCACCAAGAAGACCGAGGAAGCCGCGGCGGCCAAAGAAAAAGACATCATGCAGGTCTAGCCGCGCCCTGCTGAACGGCTCGAACGGCTTCTTGACGGTGCAGATCCAAGCTTTCGCATCCTGCCGGTCCATCGAAAACCATGACCTAGCGTCAGTGTCGTGGTTCGATTGCGCGGCGCTCCCGGTTGGCTTATAGTGCCTCCTGAGAGGAGCGAGATGATGAAGCTTTCCGGCCGGCCTTCCCCGCTCTGGATCGGACTTTTCGCCGCCTCGGTCCTGGCCGTTCCGGCCGCGGCCGCGGGCCGCACCGCTTCGCCCTCCGGCCAGGGTGCGGCGTTTCCCGCCCCCGACGTCGTCCGGCCCGGACTTCGCTTGACCTACTACCTCATGACCGGAAGCTTGTCCGGCTCGGTCAACGGCTTCGTTCTCGATGAGGAAGGCGAATGGGTCAACAAGACCACCGGACAGCGTTACGCCCAGGAGCGCAAGGGGGGCGGATCCCACGGTCTGATCCAGCCCACCGTGGTCGGCGTCGATGCCGGGATGGTCGCCCTCTCTCAGCCCTTCTACCTGTGGAACGGAGACGACACGACCTGCATCTACAGGACGAACCTGGACGATCTGGTCACGGCGGACTCGGGCGGCGACCTCTGGATGCACCCGCGCAAGCAGGCCCAGATGCTCCAGGCGTATCCCTGGGGCGTCCAGAATGTCCCCGGCGGGATCATGGCCCGATCGGTCCGTTGGCGGGACGACGGCGGCAACGCCTACCAGGCCACGCACGTCGTCATCCTGGGCGAGGGCAGCAAGGCCTCGTATGTCTTCGATCAGGCTTCCGGTCTGCTGCTCTATCTCAGCCGGCTGACGAGACAACCGCCGGATATCCGCGATCCCAGCCTGACGCTTTCGGACTCGGTTTCCTACGCCACTTTTCTGCGCTTTCGGGGAGCCCGGCAGCTGGCCACGCCCTGGCTGGGGAAGCCCATCCCGGCCAGTCTGCGGGGAGCCCGGATCCTCTCCTACCGCGGCTCCTACACGCTCCAGGGGCAGGGCGTCACTCCGACGCCGATGGCCATCCAAGCCAGCCTCCAGCTGGCCCGCAGCGGCGCCGACTGGCTGCTGCTCGGCGGCCGGACCCAGATGCAGGGCGTCGGCCTGCCCACGGATTTTAAAAGCGTGGACGGCATGGGCGGCTTATCCCCGCTGGCCCTGCCTCCGGAGGTCCTGTCCGGGCTCCGATCCGGACAGGTCATCGATCGCGATCCGCTGACCGGCTTCGCCCTCAGCGTCGGCGGCGCCGACGCCCAATACGTCGCCCTTCAATCGGCCGGCCCGACCCAGACGTTCACGTATGTCTACGAGAGGAACCGCGGGCTCCTGGTGAGGAAGATCCAGCAGGACCTGCAGCGGCCGACCCAGATGGTCATGGTCACCGACATCCAGCTGGCCGGGATTCAATAGCCGGAACGATACCCCGAACCGCCCATGCTTTCCGGAGATGGGAGAAGAACCTAACAAAAGCAGCTCATGTCCCCGCGAATTCGTATAAAATAGGTATCTGTATCTGTTCGCCCGCTCTCAAGGAGGCCCGTTCCATGTCGATCCGCAGGTCCGCATCCATCCTGACGGCGGCCGCTCTCGCCGCTGCCTGCCTGACCCCCGCCTTCGCCCAATCCTTCAAGGCGGATGGGAATAAGGCCAAGGCCCACATCGAGTACTTGGCGTCCGACCAGCTCGAAGGGCGCCAGACCCTGACCCCCGGCTACCAGAAGGCGGCCGATTATGTGGCTGCCCGCTACAAGGAGATGGGGCTCAAGCCCGCCGGCGACGGCGGGACGTCCTACTTCCAGAAGGTCCCCATCCCGCGGCCTGTCACCGTCAACAGCGGGACCCCGGCCCTCTCGATCGACAGCCGGTCTTTCTCCTTCGAGGACACCGACTTCACCGTCAACGGCCTGTCCGCGGCCAAGACCGCGGTCAAGGGCCCGGTCGTGTTCGTCGGCTACGGCCTGTCTCTCCCGGCCAAGGGCTTGGACGAATACGCCGGCCTCGACGTCAAGGGCAAGATCGTCCTGGCCTACAAGGGCTCGCCGGAGGCATTCACCATGCCCCGCGGCCGGGGCATGGAAGGCGGCCCGCAGGGACCGCCTCCGGCCCCCCTGGACCTGAGCGCCGGCGACACCACCGACGCGGCTAAGATCAAGACGGCCTTCGACAAAGGCGCGGCGGCCATCCTTCTCTATGATCCCAATCCCAATCCCATGGGCCGGCTCATGTCCATGATGGGCGGTCCCCAAGGCGCGGCGGCCCCGGATTTCAAGCGGCCTTTCCTGGCTTTCGACGTGACCGATCGCGCTTTCAGCGCCCTGATGCGCAAGCCCGCGGCGGCCTCGACCAGCGAGTTCAGCCGGACGCTCAACCTCCTGCGATGGGACATCCGGAACAAGAAGCTCCGCTCCAAGGCCACCGGCGCAACGGCTGCCCTCAAGGGCTATGACCGCGTCGACAAGTACAGCGGCGAGGGCGTCAATGTCTTGGGCAAGATCGAGGGAACCGACCCGGCCCTCAAGGACCAGGTCATCGTCATCGGCGGCCACCTCGACCACCTCGGGGCTCGCGGCCCGGTGGTCATGAACGGCGCCGACGACGACGCCTCCGGGCCGGCTGTGGCCATGGAAGTGGCCCGGGTCCTAACCCAGGCCGGCTTCAAGCCCAAGCGGACCATCGTCTTCGCGGCCTGGTGCGGCGAGGAGATGGGCCTGCTCGGCTCCAACCACTTCGGCTCCAAGCCCCCGGCCGGCATCGTCATGGACAAGGTCATCGCCAACTTCAACTTGGACATGGTCGGCTTGGGCGACAGCATCGGCGCCCCCGGGGCCCTGAACTTCCCCGAGATCTGGGAGCAGGTCATCAAGCGGGACCAGGATCCCGACGTCATCGCCGCGGTCATCCCCAGCACGGGCGGTCCGGGCGGCTCCGACCACTCGACCTTCATCACCAAGGGCATCGTCTCCATGGCCCTCATGACCCGCGGCGGCGTGGGCCACCCCGACTACCACGACAGCGGCGATGACACGGTCAAGATCGAGCCGGAGATCCTGCGCAAGACGGCCCAGTTCGTCCTCCAGGGCACGATGAACCTGGCCAATGAGACGGCCGTCCAGCTGCTGATCCCGGATCGTCTGTACCTCTACAACGCGCTGATGCTTCGCTTCACCGGCATCAACCCGGCCCTGCCGGGCGCCGCCTGGAAAAACGCCGATCTGGCCGGCAAGGCCGCCATCCTCGGCAAGATGTACGAGCGGGAGGTCACCAAAGCCGCCCAGGAGCAGCTCTCGGAGCGCAACCCCAATGCGGCCATGCTGATGTCGCTGCTGGGCGTCGTCTCCGCGGCTTCCCCGGGCCAGTCCGCTCCGGGGCGCAAGGACCCGGCGGCCGGGGTCAAGAGCGCGGTCTTCGGCGGCGACGTTGATTTTCTGGAAGTGGCCGCGGCCGCCGCTGTCCTCGGGCGGGTGGAGATGGGACCCGATGACGGTTCCTGGATCGTCGGCGGGCGCCTGACCGATTCCGGCAAGGCCGCTCTCAAGGCCATGGAAGCCAAGGGCGTCTTCGCCCACCTGACCGCCCCCGGCGAAGCCCTGTTGGGCGACGTCCTGGAAGCGGCCGCGAAGCCCTTCCTCGTCACCGGCGCCGGCCCCGTCCCGGCGGCCCTGAAGGACAAGCTGACGGCCAAGAAGGTCGTCTGGGGCGTGGACTACGACCCCGAGAACGTCGAGGCCGGGCTGGAGCGGGCCGACGCGGCCAAGAAGGCCCTGGGCGCGGCGACGAATCTGATCGCCTTTCCGACCACGGCCGACAAGCTCAACGACCTGGCGGCCAAGCGGGCCTTCTATTTCGGGTTGATCAAGAAGGGCTGGACGGTCAACGACATCGCCGCCTTTGCCGGCAACAGCCTGCGCCCGCTCTCGGGCGGCGGGGGGATGGTCCGGGGCAGCTGACCACTGACAACAGACGTGGAGCGATCCGATCCCGGATCGCTCCCTTTTTTAAAGTTCTTCGCCCATTTCGGGAAATCAGCGCGATTCGGGGTGTCGGCCAACGGCGAAATCGCGAGGGCGGCGCCTTTTTCCACGGCTCTCTGAGGGCACCCGCCCTGGCGGGGACTGTCGAAACGACGTCCCGGCTAGGGCTTCGCAAGCTCCGCGGGCGCCGAGGGATGTTTGAGCACGCAACGGACTTGGGAATCGAGATGGAGTGGGAGGACTCGCCAGGCGAGGGAATCTGGCGTGCGGAGTTCCGTCCTTGCGGGGACAGTCGAAGCGATGTCCCAGCGAGGACTTCGCAAGCTCCGCAGGCGCCGAAGGCCGGGACGACCATGGCCCGCAGATATCGGGGGGGCTCAAAGCCCGTCGCAGACTGATCGCGGGCCTGGCACCCTCGCCCTCGAGGGTGTACCCCGAAGCGCTCTTCCCGAAATTGGGCGAAAAACTAATCCTATGCTTTTGTCCCGTCTCCGGGAACTGCGTCTCGGTCCGTCCGGCCGAACCACCGCTCCGTCGTTCCGAACTTGGTCCGCAGGGCGATGCCCCAGCCGAGGATGCCGAAGACGAATGAGATGAAGAAGCCGAGGAAGGGCACGAAGCCGATCAGGACCATCAGGCTCAAGCCCAACAGCGCGCCTCCGGCAGGGGAGACCGCCTTGCGATGGAAGGACTGGGCCAAGCTCTCGCCGATCAAGTAGAAGAGAACCACCCGGCCGAAGATCTTGACGGCCAGCCCGGCCACGATCAGGGTGAGCAGGATGGGTATGCCGATCAGGACCAGGCAGAGGACGGCCGCGACCGCGGTGAAGACGGAGAAGATGATCAGCCCGAGCAGGCCGGTGCCCAGAATGGGCCAGAAGCGGCGGCGGATCTGCCCGGAAGCGAAGACGACCTGGCGGGGAAAAAGGGCGGTCACGACGATGGCCAGGAGCAGCCAGACGAAGGCGTTGACGGCCTTGAGGATGATGATCAGCGGCAGGAAGGAAATCGACAGCACGCCCTGCATGCCCTCGCCGAAGACCTTGCCGGTGAGCCGGCCGAGCTTGAAGGAGACGGTGTCGCCCTCGATCCGGAAGCCGTCCTCCTTGACGATCGAGCCTCCGACGGCGACCATGTCGCCGCGGATGACGGCCGTGGACTTCAGGCTGATCTCGGAGCCGATTCCGACGACGGCCTCGCCGACTTCGCCGGCGATGGTGATGGAGCCGCCTATGGCGAAGACCGTCTTGGCGACCCGGCCTTCGACGATGATGTCACCGCCGAAGGAAGCCACGTTCTCCCGTGTTTCCCCGGGGCCGACGACGATGGCGTCCTTGGCCCCGATCCGATCCCCGCGGTCGAGGGCTGGCCAGGCGATCGCCCCTCCCAGGAGGAGCAGGAAAGCCAGTCCTAGGGCGAAGCTCCTACGAGTCATGGCGATCCTCCAAGATGAGGGTGCGGCGGCGCCGCAGGATGGCGCAGTACGCCAGGGCCATCAGGGCGGCGATGAAGCGTCCGGCCATCCTGAGGAACACCGAGACCAGGATGGCCAGCTTGCCGGCGGCGGCTGCGACGGTCTCTATGTATCCCAGGAGACCTTGTCCGAGGCGGGCAAAGGCCGTGCCCGCTCCGCGACCTGAGAGCAGGGCCAGGGCGGCCAGGGTGGAGCCGAAGACGAATATCCCGGCGGATAGGGCGGCCAGCCAGCCGCCCAGAGTCATGCGGGGCAGGGATCGGTCTTCAGCCGGCCCCAGCCGGGTCATGACCGAGGCGACGAAGTCATCGGGAACGTGGATCGGCTCCAGCGACTCGGCCGCCCGGAGGATGAGGCGTCGGCTTTCAACGGCTTCCCGGCAGGCTGGGCAATCGGCCAGGTGGCTCTCGACGCGAACGGCCGTCTCCGCCCCGAGTCCGCCCTCGAGATAGGCCTGGATGTCCTCGAGCCGAGGGCAGCTCATGCCGTCTCCTCCAGCAGGCGCTTCATCATTTCCTTGGCCTGGAAGACCCTGTTTTTGACCGTGCCGATCGGGAGCGATTTGATCTCGGCCATCTCCTCATAGCTCAAGCCGGTGACATGGCGCCAGACGAAAAGCTCCCGCAGGCCGGGCGGCAGGCGGTCCATGGCCGCCTCGATCCGCTGCCGCAGCTCACCCAGCTCGTAGCCGCGGACAATCGAAGGGCCTTCGTCGGCCAGCTGCAGGCCGACGGATCCGCCCTCATCGTCCAACGGCTGGTCGATGGACAGGGTCGCAACTTTCTTCTTCCGCCAATAATCGATCACGGTGTTCGAGGCGATCTTGAACAGCCAGGTGCTGAACTTGTACTGCGGGCGATAGGAGTAGAGCGAGGCGTAGACCTTGAGGAAGATCTCCTGGCTGAAGTCGAGGGCCGTCTCGCGGTTTCCGACCATCCGGGCGATATAGCCGATGACCGCTTGCTGGTACCGCCTGACGATCTGTTCGAACGCGCCCCGGTCGCCGTGAAGGGTCCTGCGAACGAGCTCTTGATAGTCATGCATGGGTTTATACGGAATCGCCGGCCGGCGGTTCAGCGCTTGATGGGGACCGTCTCGTCGACGATCTCGCAGTCCTTGGGGACCTTGATCTTGAAGACGGAGTCGGCCAGTCGGGCAGAGGGCTTGAGCCGGGAGAAGGCGAATTCGGTTCGGTTGCCCCCCCAATCGAAGAAGATGGCCCGGCGCAGAAGACCGCTGCGGCCGTCGATCTCCAGGAGGAAATAGGAATACTCGCCTTCCTCCCTGGGCGTCAGCTTGATCTGGGCCGCGCCGGGAGCCGACTCAGGAAAGGGGTTGTTTTCGACGATATATCTGGAGCTCAGGCCGCCTTTACCCGAGAGAAGGCTCAGCAGCTCCGCCTGGTTTTGATCGGGCGGAACGCGCTGGCGCCAGAGCTGGTTGTCATCGGGGAAATAGGACAGGAGCAGGCCGGCCCTGAAGACGTAGACGTTTTTTTCGGGCTCGCCGTACTCCCAACGCATGGCGTCGGGTTTCCGGAAGAAGACCCGGCCCTTCTGGGTCATGGGCTCGGCCGCGGCCAGGGAGGTCGAGGTCTGTTGGAAGTCGGCTTGGAAGGATGTCATCCCGGCGAAAGCCCTTTCCATTTTGGCCAGGGCGGCTTGAGGAGACTCCTGGGCGGCTGTTTCGGCCGACGCGGATAGAACGGCGGCGCCAGCGACGGGCAGCCAAGCGGCGGCCAGTATTCCCATGGCCGCATGGATGCGTCTTTTCATATGGGCGGAATTATAGCATATACTGGGACCCAGCCATGCGCGCCGGCTCCTGGATCCTCCTGGCCGTCTATCTCGCAGCCGTTCTTTCGGCCGGGCTGGCCGCCCGCCGCCGGATGAGGGGATTCGAGGATTTCTTCCTGGCTTCGCGCCGGCTGACGGGTCCGCTCATGGCCCTTTCTCTGACCGCATCCTGGTTCGGAGCCGGCTCGATCCTGGTCACGGCCGACGATGCATTCCTGCAGGGGGCGGGCGCCCTCTGGCTGATCGGGTTCCCGGCGGTGGCTTCCATCCTGGTCCTCCTGGCCCTGGCCGGACCGCTCCGGCGCCTGCCGGCACCGACTCTGCCCGAGCTGGCCGGGCTGCGCTATGGGCCGGTGGTCCGGACCATCACGGCGGCTCTGCTGGTTTGGTACATGGTCCTCCTGGCCGCCTCTCAAATGGCCGCCCTGGGGACTTTCCTGAGCGCCTCCGTGCGCCGGCCCTACCTCGAGTGCATGGCGGCCGGGACGGCGGTCGTGCTGATCTACAGCGCGGCCGGCGGATTGCGCTCCGTCATCGCTTCCGATGTCGTCCAGTGCGCTTTTCTGGCCGCCGGGCTGGGCGGCTTGGCCGTTTTCCTGTCTCGGATGTCGGCGGGGGGGGCGATGGCCGCGCCGCCGAACGTCGCGGGCGGGTCCGGGCTGGGAGCCGGATTCCCGGAATATGGGCTGATCTTCCTGTCCATGACCTTGGCCTGGACGATCTCTCCCATCGCCCATCAGCGGATCCAAGCCGCGCGAAGCGGGCGGGCGGCGCGATTCGGCCTGGCGGCTTCGGCCGCAGCCCTGGCTGTCCTCTACGGGCTGGTTGTGATGATCGGGGTCCTGGCCCGTCCGGTCTTTGGCGGGAATCTTCCCAAGGGTTCGCTCGTGCCGGCTTTGATCGCCGACAAGCTCGGGCCCTTTCTGGGGAGCCTGCTTTTCGCCGCGGTTCTGGCCGCGATCCTGTCGACGCTCGACACGGCCTTGAGCGCGGGCGGATTGGCCCTGGTGCGGGACGTCTTCGGCCGCGGCCGGGAGGGGCGTCCAGATCGCGGCCCGGGAGCCAGCCGGCTGGCCCTTGTTCTTGCCGCCGCCGCGGCCTTCGCGGTTGCGGCCCGCTTCCAGAGCATCCTCCAGACGCTCGGACTGGCTTCCGAGATCATGGCCGAGGGCTTCTTTGTCCCGGGGCTGGCCATGATTCTCTCGGCCAAACGGCGTCCACTGGCCGGGCTGTTGAGCCTCAGCCTGGGCGGCGGCTTCGCGGTCTTGTCGTTCCTTTCCTCGGCCGGAATTCTTCCCCTTCCGCTGCCCTCCTGGCCGTTCTCGCTGCCCTTCGGCCTCGGCCTGAGCGCCCTCGGCTTCGTTGTTGGGCTGTGGTGGGATAAATTCAGATAGGCTCTTCGCCGGATTTCGGGGACATAGAGCGATTCGGGGTACACCGTCGGGGGCTACGGAGCCATAGGCCGTGATCGGATAGCGATGAATCAACTGCCTTGGGGGGATAAAACGGCCTATGGTCGGCCGACGGCGGAGAAGCGCCGGCCTCTTTTGACTCGCGCGGAAGTTTCGCATAGCATGAAACCCCGATGCGATTTCGCAAGAAGCTCGAGCAGGCCGCCCTCGATGTCCTCGGCCGTCCGCTGATGTCCCTCTGGATGCTGAGCCTCCGCCGGCGGGTTGTGGGCCGGGAGTCCTACGAGGGCCTGCGCCGGGCCGGGCGCCCCGTCGTCATCCTGGTTTGGCACGGTAAGATCTTCAGCGCCCCCTGGACTTTCCGCCGACGCGGCATCATGCCTCTGGTCAGCCCCTCCCAGGACGGGGAGCTCGTGGTCCGGCTGATCGACAAATGGGGCTACAAGATCATCCGCGGCTCCGCCTCGCACTTCATGCGGCAGGCTTGGGTGGCGATGCTGCGGGAGCTGCGGGCCGGGGGGGAAGTGCTGATCGTCCCGGACGGGCCGCGCGGCCCGGACCGGGAGCTCAAGCCGGGGGCCGTCCGTCTGGCGGCCGAGACGGGAGCGTTTCTCATCCCCTACACCCTGGCGGCCGCACGCAAGCGGGTCCTCGGGAGCTGGGATCGATTCGAGATGCCGCGCCTCTTCTCGCGGGCGGTCGCTCTTTACGGCGAGCCGATCGAAATCCCTCCCGGCCTCGGCGGCGAAGCGCTGGAGGCCGAGCGCGTCCGGGCGGAGCGGGCCCTTCGCGATCTGGACGAAAAGGCGGAAGCTCTTCTGTTGAGCTGAGCCGTTACGGCTTGACCCGGTACCAGTATTGGGTCCTGTGGAACATGGCCAGGTAGCCGCGGACCGTCAGGGTGTCGCCCTTGACCCAGATCTTGCAGCGGTAGGACTTGCCGTTCTCGGGATCCATGATCTCGCCGCCGGCATACTCCTCGCCCATGTTCTTGTCGATCTTGCCGGTCTTCTTCATGTCGGACATGATGACCAGGCCGACCAGCGGCTTGCCCTTCAGGTCGCCCTTGCAGTTCTCGCAGACCTTGTCCTGAGGCTCGAGCAGGAGCTTATGGATGCGGGCGAAAAAGACGCCGTTCTTCTCGAAGATTTCCAGGTGAGACTTGGCTTTGCCCTTGTCGGGGCCTTCGTCGGCGACGGTCTTCCAGATGCCGACCAGGTTGCCCTGGGCCCGCAGAGCCGGGGCCAGAAGCCCGAGGGCCAGCAACAGCATGAGCGAAATGGCGAGTGCGCGCTTCATCATTCTTCCTCCGTGGAACGGATTTTCCGCCAGTTCATCATATCGAGATTGCCGGGGTTGTCAAGCCGGGGGCGGCGCGTGGCCGGCCGGAGGTCCCGGTGCGCGAAAGCCGGGACTCGGCCTATTTCCGGACCGCGGCCGGGCCGTTGACGATGCCCCAGCCGTAGTCGTTGTTCGGGGAGTCGGCGTTGCCGGCGGTGGACATCAAGGCCTCGCGCACCTGGGCCACGGTCCAATCAGGATGGGCCTCAAGAAGGAGGGCGACGACTCCCGCGGCCAGCGGCGTCGCATAGGACGTCCCGCTGCCGATGGCGTAGGAGGAATCGCCCACGCCGAGCCCGCTGCGGGCGACGAAGCACCTGACGCCCATGGCGCAGACCTCGGGCTTGATCCGTCCGTCGGCGGTGGGGCCGGGCGAGCTGAAGCTCGAGATCTTGCGGTTGGAGTCGACGGCCCCGATCGACAGGACGTCGAAGCCGTCGGCCGGGGCGATGATGTGGCCCCAGGCGTTGGCCCGCTCGTTGCCGGCGGCATTGACGACGACCACCCCCAGGTCGGTGGCCCGATTGGCCGCCTTGGTCGTCACGGCCGTCCGCCCGTCCATGTCCGCGAAGCGGTACCAGTTGATGTAGCCGAGCGAGGAGGAGACCACGTCGGCTCCCAGCGACTCGGCCCACTCGATCCCCGCCGCCCAGTAGTCCTCTTCGACCGGCGTCTCCGAGCGGTCATCCTCGGTCCGGCCGAGGATGAAATCGGCCCCGTAGGCCGGCCCGACCATGGTGCCGGGCATATAGCCGCCCAGAAGCGACCAGCAGGCCGTGCCGTGGTAATCGGTGTAGTCGGACGGGACGAGGGGGTTCTGCTGGACGTCCCCATCCTTCATGACGAAGTCGTGCTCGGCGATGACCCGGCCCGAGCGGAGGGCTTCGTGCGTCTTGTGAAAGCCGAGGTCGAGCAGACAGACGACGACACCCTTGCCCGTCAGCCCGGCCGCATGCAGCTCCGGCACGCCCATCATCGCCACTTGCCGGTAGGCGGCTCCATAGAAGGCCTTGAGGCCGGGGTTGGGATCGAGGGAGGCTGCCGACTCGTCATCGGCCTCCGCTTCCCGGAGGATTGAGGGATCCTCGCGCTTAAATCCGCGGACCAGATCCAGCGCTGTGACGAAGTCGAGCCGGGCTAGGGCCGCTATCTGGGCCGGAGTCGCCTCGACGGAGACCGCGTTCAGCCAGCGCGATACGGCCCTGACGTCCGAGGAGAGCGCCCTGGCCTTGGCCGCGTAGGCCGCCGAGACAGGCAGGTCCTGTTCATCGACCAGGGTCCCCGCCGTCCGAGTCTTGGCCCGGCGCGCCAGGCTGCGGGCCCGAAGTCCGGCCCGGGCCTCGGCCAGGGCCCGGCTCATCGCGGCGCCGGGCGCGACATCCTTGTCTCGGAAATAGACCCAGACCGGAAAGGAGTCTGCCGCGCCCTCGGCCGAGCTCAAGGCCTGTTGGAGGTTCTGCCGTATCTTGGTTTCCGTCGCGGCGGGGGCCAAGCCCGGGGCCGCTGCGGCGGCGCAAAGCAGAAGGGCGGCCAAACCGAGGATCGGCGGGGCTTTCGGCTTCATGAATTCCTCCTGGGCGGGGCGATGCTCATCGCGGGGACTTCCCGAAGCGGACGATGCCGCACGGGGAGAAGGAGAATCGGCCGTCGAACTCGATCGTGAATCCCTGCCAGGCCGGTCCGCGGGTCCTGGCCCGCATCGGCGTCAGGACCAGCCTGCCGCAGGCGTGGGGGCGCAGGAAGGGCCGTCGGGCGGCGGCGGATGCGGAGAGGATGAAGAACCCGATGATCCGGCCGGGCCGGCGCCCGTCCAGCTCGAAGTAAACATCCGGATCGGCCGCAGCCTCGATCCCGGCCGCGGCCACGATTCCCTCGACGATGAAGCGGCCGCCCAGGACATGCCCGGTCAGGAAGCCCGCCGTGCCGCCCTTCCCGCCTGCGCAGGCGGCGGACTCCAGGTCTTGTCGGGCATCCGGGGTCAGGTAGAAATCCATCTTCAACATTATAGCAGAACGGGCCCAGCCGAGCTCAAAACCGGCCGGCTGGAGAAGGCGCCTCGAATGTCCATAAAACCGCTCCTGCGCTTGACAGGATATATATCGCCATTTATATTGAATTCAAAGGGTTTGGATGTGCCGTCGATCCGGATGGATGTCTTTCCGGGTTAAATAAAAACGTTGGAGGTCGTCATGCGCCGCAATCTCTTTTCCGCCATTGTTTTGTTCGGTTTGGCCACTGGGCTTCTCATCCTGCCGGCTTGCCAGAGGTCCCAAGTGGAGAGCCTGAAAGCCCAGGTTCAAGCCCTGGAGGCTGAGGGCGCCGGCCTCAAGAAGCAAATCGAGGAAAAGACCAGGGCCTTGGTCCTGGCTCAAGACGAGATATCCGGATTCCCGGCCACGCTCCCGGCCTCTCGCGAGGCAGCGGCCGGCGACAGCCATTGGCAGATCAGCTTGGAATTCCTGCTCTCCCGTGGCTTGGGGGAGGAGGAAGCCAGGGCGATTCTGGGGAGGACCCAGATTTCTCCCTTCCTGCTCGTGGGGCAGAAAGTCTGGAACTATTATTCGGACGGCGAACTCCTGACCGGGGTGACGCAGGGCTCCGCTCCGATTTCGGCAGCGGCTATGGCCCGCCAGGAAGCCCGCAAGAATGCGGACGAGCTGGCCGGCCTCGAAAAAGCCTTGACTGCGAGCCGGGACGAGATCACGGAGCTTAAAGCAAGTCTGGCCGGGAAGGAAAAGGAAGCGGCGGTGCTTCAAGCGCGGGCCGATCAGATCCCCGGACTGGAGAGCGCGGCCGCCGATCTGCGGAGCCGGATCCAAGGGCTGGAGTTGACGCTCAATTCGGTCCAGTATTTGGCCGGATCCAAAGCCTCCCTGAAAGACGCGGGGAAGGTCCGCGGCTCGTTCCTCAATCTCTGCGGGACTCGGATTGCAGACGTGACGGCCGGCGATTTTACCTCCCGCCTCGATCTCCGGGCTTCGACCGTCATCGAGCTCAAGGCGGCGGATCTCGGTCTGGAGGCCATCCGAACGGTCGAGATCATCCCCTGGCGCTTCGTGGAAGGCCGCGAATACCGAGTCGACATCGGCGCCGGCGGCAAGACGGCCCGCATTTCCCTTTTGGACGCGTCCCGCTTCGTCCAGGCTCAGATTGTCCTGATGGCCAAATAGACTGGGAGCAGGGTCAGGAGGGATGAATCCGCTTCAGGTCGGGCTCGCCGCCGAGAACAACCAGAAGGTCGTCCCCGCGGATGACATAGTCGGCTGACGGGATGACCAATTGGCCCGCGGGCCCCCCGCTCCGGACAGGCCGTCAAGGACCTCCACTGGGCGAGGACCTACTCCTGCTGGCCGTCGGCCGGGGTTCAGAGATCTTGATCCCGCACGGGCGGACCGTCTTGCGGTCAGGAGACCGCCTGACCGTTCTGGGCACGGGCAAAACGGTCTGGGAGTTGGCCGATCGGCTCGGCGACGGGCTTTACCCAGACGCCTCGATGAAATAAAATAGGCCGACCAGCTTCTCTCCGCGCCGCTTCAGGCGCCGCCTTCCCGGGCAGTTCCGCGGAAGCAAACCGGGCTAAGCGATTCACAAAGATCATGTTGAATAAGCGGATACTTACAGCCTCCCAAAGGCTGCCCGATAATTCACGGGCCTTGGGGCAGACGGCCGTCCTGAGCCTGGCGGCCGGGTTGACCAGCGTCGCCTTCTTGTTCTGCACCGACCTTCTGTTCCGGCGTACCTATCTCGCCTTTGCTGGACGATCCAAGCCCGCCTTCGCCGCCCTCTCGCTTCTCGTGATCCTGGGCTTCTCTCTCCTCGTGGCCCTGCTGCTTCGGTTCGCCGCGCCGGAGGCGGCAGGCAGCGGCATCCCCCAGCTTAAAGCCGACTACTGGAAAGAGATGGGGGTCGTCCCGTTCAAGTCGGTGGCGGCCAAGTTCGCGGCCGGAGTGTTGAGCATCGCCGGCGGTAACAGCCTCGGCCGCGAGGGCCCTTCGGTCTATATCGGCGGCGGCACATCGTCCGGTTTGGCCGGATTGATGGGCGTCCCGCGGAGCGAACGGCGCGGCGCGGCCGCCGTCGGGGCCGCGGCCGGGCT
>DFYJ01000080.1 GCA_002383325.1 Candidatus Aminicenantes bacterium UBA4085 | reverse complement strand
TGCAATCTCAGCCACGAGCCTCTCGATCCGGGAATCTACACGTCTTCATCCCCGGAGCTCGTCCGGGCGGTTCTCGGGCGGATGGACGCGAGGGCGGTCCGGGCGTTCTTCAGCGGCATCTTCCTGGCCACCCGGGTCGAGGACGGCCGGGTCTACCCGGCCGCCAACCAAGCTGCGTCCGTCCTCAAGATGCTCGGACGGGAGCTCACCGAGCGGGGGGCCGGCCTGGAAACGGATTTCGAAGCCGCGGCGATCAAGCCGAGGCCCGAAGGCTTCTCCATTGCGTCCGCGGACGGCCGCGTCCAGCGGGCCCGAACGGTGATCCTGGCGTCGGGCGGCCGCTCCTACCCCGCCCTGGGATCCAACGGGTCCGGCTACGAGCTGGCCAAGGCGATGGGCCATCGAATCGTTCCGCCCGTCCCAAGCGCTGTCCCCCTCCTGGTCAAGGACAGGCTCTGCCACCTTCTCCAAGGCCTCAAAGTGCAGGTCCGGATCTCCGCCCTGATCGGAGGAAAACCGGCCGCCCGGGCCGAGGGGGACCTGCTTTTCACCTCCTACGGTCTCTCCGGCACCGCCGTTCTCGACGTCAGCGAGCCGCTGTCCATCGCCCTCAATCGGGATGGGCGCCGCGATGCCACCCTGGCCGTCGATTTCGTGCCCGATCTGACTCTGGATGACCTGATCCGGGAGTTCCAGGCGCGAATAGGCGCGGGTTGGTCCCTCGACCAAGTGGCCTCCGGGCTGCTGCCGGAAAAGCTGGCCGCCCAAGCGTATTCCATGGCCCCGGCCGCGGACGGGACCTTCGAAGGCGGGATCCGGGCCGTCGCCAAAGGCCTCAAGGACAAGCGGTTCACTGTGCTCGGCACCCGCGGCTGGAACGAGGCCGAGTTCACAGCGGGCGGCGTAGAGGCCTCCGAGGTCGACGAAGCGACTCTGGAGTCACGGAAACAACCGGGCTTCTTTCTGGCCGGAGAGATCCTCGACGTCCAGGGCCCGCGGGGCGGCTACAACCTGGCCTGGGCTTGGGCCAGCGGCCTCCTGGCCGGCGCCTCCGCCGCCCGCGCGGCCGAAGTTCCATCTTAGAATTTCCGGAGATTCTCCCATCTCCGGAGGGGCGGTTCGGGGTATCGTCCCGGCGGCNNACTCGCCTTTTCCCACAACTCTCTTCGGCGCCTGCGGAACTCCGCATTCAAGACTCACCGATCATCGAGACCACCCACTCCAACGCGGTTCCGTAAGATCGTCGCGTGCTCAAACATCCCTCGGCGCCCGCTGGGTACCCTCAGAGAGTTGTGGAAAAAGGCGCCGCCCTTGCTATTTCGCCGTTGGCCGACACCCCGAACCGCCCCTGCTTCCCGGAGATGGAAGAAGTTTCCGTACTTACCAGCGGTCGGTGCGGAACGGCGAGGCCGGCAATCCCTCTGCGTTGATCAGGTTCGGCACGGCCATCTGGTGCCAGCCGAAGCGGACCGACTTGGGGGCCGCCACAAGGTGGTTGGAGACGACGATAGTGTCGCCCTCGATCGCCGCTTCGGCCCGGTAAAAGGTCCGGTCCTCCCCGGCGATCTCGAACCACTTCAAGGGCTGGCCGTCATTGACCGTCAGCCCTCCGCCGACGTGATCGAACCGCAGCCGGACCTTCGACCCTTCGACGGCCATCGACTTGTAGAGCGGTCCGGAATGGATTAGCCCGGTCTCGCCGTAGAGCTTGGCCCGGGCCCACAGGGCCAGCCGGTGGCCCACGTCGCGCTTGTTGCGGGGGTGGATGTCCATCAGCTCGGTGATGTCGGTGGTCACGGCCATGCCGGTGTGCGGGAGGCGGAGGATGTTGGCCTGGGCCTCCCAGATCAAAGGCAGCCGCAGGAAGTCCGGCACGTCGCCGCCGGCGTAATCGCGGTTGTAGCCGTAGTAGTAGGGAGCCAGCTGGACGTAGTAGAAGGCCAGGTCGGGCGTCTTCCAAACTTCGCGCCAGCCTTTGATCAGGGCTTCCATTTTCGGCTCATAGCCCAGCGTGTCGTTGCGGTTGTTCTCGCCCTGGTACCAAATGGCGCCCCGGATCGGGAAGGGCGTCAGGGCATGGATCATGCCGTTGTAGAGGCCGGTGGGGGTCTGCGGGGAATCGAAGGGATTGACCGGGAGACCCGGCTTGAGGGGCAGGGGCGCCTTGGCTTCCGCGGCCTTCTTCGTCGCAGCGATCCATTCCTGCCAGCCGGGCAGCGCCTGGAGCAGCGCCGTCCGGTACTCGGCTTCGCTCCGCTCGGCCGCGGCCAGGAACGGCCGGACCGACGGTACGGCGGCGAAGCCGGCCGGCGGCGTCCAGGGCTCGATGTTCGTTCCTCCCCAGGACGAGTCGATCAGGCCGATAGGAACGTTGAGGGTCTGCAGAAGCTCCAGCCCGAAGTAATAGGCGATCGCGGAGAACGGCCCGGCCGTCTCGGGCTTGCAGGGCGTCCAGGCTGTCTCGATGTCGTTCAGCGGCACGGCCGAGATGCGCTTGGGGACGCTGTACAGGCGGAGGCGCGGATGGTCGGCCCGCAGGACCTCCGGGATCGGGCTGTAGACGGAGGACAGCGGCCACTCCATGTTCGACTGGCCGGAGCAGAGCCAGACCTCGCCGGCCAGGATGTCCTTGACCAGGATCTCGGGGCTGCGGCTGCCGCTCACGGACAGCTCGAAAGGCCCTCCGGCCTGGAGGGCCGGAAGCCGCACGGCAAAACGCCCGTCCGGATCGGCCTGGGCCGTCGCCTCGGCGCCCCCCAGCTTCACCCGGATGTCCTCCCCGGGCAGGGCCCAGCCCCACACGGCCACGGGCTTGCCCCGCTGGACGACCATGTGGTCGCCGAGGACCGAGGGCAGCTTGATGGCGGCGGACAGGGTTCCGGCACCGGCCAGGACGAGCCCGGCCAGGAAGATCACGGACAGACGGCAACTCCTGGATTTCATGGCGTGACGCGCTCCTCTTACGCTAGGCTTCTTCGACGACGGTCCAGCCGATGGCGGCGGCCAGGGCCTTGACCGGCTCGGCCAAGTCGCCGTAAGCCGTGACCCTATGCCAGCCCCAGCGGTCCCACATCGTGAACAGCTTCTCGATGTCACCCACCGGTTTGGCCACCAGCTTGGTCCGGCAAGCCCGGTCGTCGGGGTCGTTGCCGACCGTTTTGGCCCGATGCAGGAGGATCTCCTTGCGGTCCTGCGAGACCTCGATCGAGGTGGTCATCCAGCCGGCCGGCAGGATGGAGCGGACCGAGGCGCCCTGGCGGTCCTCGGAGTGGGTCAGAATCTCGAAGGCATTGGCCGCCCCCTTGGGGCCGAACGGCCGGTTGGAAGCGACGCAATGGGCGTAGATGATCGTCCGGCTGGATGTGTCGATGACCGGATCGGAGATGTAGCCGGGCCGTCCTTGGGTCATGGTGGTCAGGACGGTCATGGACGCGGTCGAGGGCACGTCGCACTCGCAGGCGCCGACCAGACCCTCGTTCAGCAGCTCATGGAAGCCCAGGCAGGGATAGGCGTGGATGTGGCCGCCATAGAAGCCGCCCAGGCAGTTGACGGTGATGGCGTTCGCGCCCCTGGCCTTGAGGACGGCCTTTTGGCCAAGGTACATGGCGGCTGAGTTGACCAGCTCCTCGCGGCTGACGCCTTCGACGCGGGCGGCCGACTTGGCCCAGCGCTCGGCCACGGCCCGAGCTTCGTCTTTGTCCGCTGCCGCCCAGGCGGCATTGAGCTCGGCAAAGGGGATGTAATCCACCGGGATGCCCAGGACGTTGATCGACGGCTGGGCTTCAGCCCCGCGCACGGCCAGGATGCGGGAAGCCTTCAGGCGCCGCACGTTCTCCTCGGGCGACAGGATGGCCAGCGGGTCAGGCGAGACCGACACATCGCCCGCTTTGGGGGTGCGGGCCGCACGGACTCGGGCCGCCGCGGCGGCGAAGTCGAAGCCCGGCCCGGCCGCCTTGGCCGCGGCGAAGAGCCTGACCGCTTCGGCCAGGTCCTCGATCCTCGAGGAGGCCACGAAACCGACGTTCTTCAGCCCGGCCCGCAGGAAGCCGGCCGTATAGACAAGGAAGCCGCCGCTGCCGCCGAACTGGAAATCGGCATAGAGGACCGGCTTGCCGGACGTTGCGGCCGTCTGGGCCACCCGGTTCCAGCAATTCATCTGGTAGACCAGGTAGCCGTCGACCGGGAGCTTGGCGTCCTCTTCCAAAACGGCCTTGGCCTGCGCCTCCCCCATGACCAGGGCCGGGATGATCTCCAGGTTGGGCACCCGCTTGAGCAGCTCGGCGTTGATCCGGGTCATGACCGGGACGAAGTCGAAGCCCTTGTTGGGCCAGTCGGGATCCTTCTGCTGCGGGCCGTGCAGGGCGTAGAGCACGCGAAGGCGGAGCTTCGCCCCGCGAGCCGTTGTGGGGAGAGGTTCGGCGCCCAGCCGGGGCAGGCCGGCCAGCCCGGCGGCTCCGGCGCAGGCCGCGCATCCGGTCAGGAATTTGCGGCGGCTGAAGCCGTGATGATGGGCGCAGCCGACGGGAAGCCCGTCGGGGATCTTGGATGAGCTCATGGGTTTCTCCTCTCTAGGCCTTGCCCAGGACCATGGCCAGCAGGGCCATGCGGACGTAGAGGCCGTATTCCATCTGCCGGAAGTAGGCCGCCCGCGGGTCGGCGTCGAATTCCATAGCGATCTCGGTCACCCTCGGCAGGGGGTGCATGACGATCATGTCGGCCTTGGCCGGCTTCATGATCTCGGGCGAGACGACGAAGGCGCCCCTGACCTTCTCATAGTCGGTCGGGTCCTCGAAGCGCTCCTTCTGGACGCGGGTGACATAGAGGACGTCCGTCTCCGGCAGGACCCGGTCGAGGGTCGTGAACTCGGCTTGGGGCACGCTCTTGGAGGCAACCTCGTCCATGACATAGCGGGGCATGCGCAGGATCTCCGGAGAGACGTAGTTGATGCGGATGTTGTCGAATTTTGTCAGGATGCGGGCCAGGGAATGGACGGTGCGGCCGTACTTCAGGTCGCCCAGCATGGTCACAGTCAGGTTGTCCAGGCGGCCCAGCTCCTCGCGGACGGTGAAGGTGTCGAGCAGCGCCTGGGTCGGGTGCTCCCCCACCCCGTCGCCGGCGTTGATGACCGGCTTGCCCGCGTGCTGGGCGGCCAGGGCCGCCGAGCCAACTTCGGGATGGCGGATGACGATGACGTCGGCGTAGCAGCCCAGGGTGCGGACGGTGTCGGGCAGGCTCTCGCCCTTGGCCACCGAGGAGAACTTGACCTCGCTGATCGGGATGACCGCGCCGCCCAACCGCTGCATGGCGGCCATGAAGGAGGAGGAGGTCCGGGTGGACGGCTCGAAGAAGAGGTTGGCCAGGATCTTGCCCTTGAGCAGGTCGAAAGTGCCGACCCGCTCGACCATGGTCCGCATCTCGTGGGCGACGCCGAAGATGTAGTCCAGGTCGGCCCGACTGAACTGGTTGACCGACAGGATGTTCTTGCCGTACCAGGGGGCCGTTTTCTGGTCGCCGAAGGGAAGGTGGAGGCTCTTGGGTTGGGTGGGCATCGGATCTCCTTGTCCCGAATCGCCCCCCATGATATGCGGCGCGGAGAGGGGTGTCAATCGCTCCGTCCGGGGCGGCCTCACTTCCGCTTGCGCAAGGACGACTGGACGGCCAGGCGCCCCAGCCAGGTCCGCGAGAGGAAGGCCACGATCTTGTTCTTCCAGCCCGGGATGACGACGACTCTGCGGCCGGGCAGGGCCTTGAGCGAAGTTGAGACGACCTTGGCCGCCGGCCCCCAGAGGAACTTGGGGATGCCGTTTCGTCCCGAAGCGGCCAACTCGGGCGTATCGTGGAACCCGGTGTAGGTGAAGCCCGGACAAAGGGCCTGGACCCGGACACCCTTGGATCTCAGTTCCCAAGCCAGCGAGCGGGAGAAGGAGACCACCCAGGCTTTGGTTGCCGCGTACATCCCGCTCTTGGGAGTGACGGCAAAGGCGGCCACCGAGGCTACGTTGATGACGGCGCCGGCGCCCTTTTCGACCATCGCGGGGAGGGCCGCCCGCATTAGGCGGGCCGGCGCCTCGACGTGGACACGGATCATCTCCAATTGGCGGGGCATCTCGATGCGGTAGTAGGATCCGCCGGCCCCGAACCCGGCGTTGTTGACCAGCAAAGCCACGTCGCCCCTCTCCCGCAGGACGGCTTCGATCCGCGCGATTCCCTCCTCCGCGGCCAAATCGGCCGGTACGATATCGACTGGAACACCAAAGCGTATGCGCAGGTCTTCAGCCAGGGCGCGCAGGCGCTCCTCGCGCCGGGCAACGAGGATCAGGGGCAGGCCGGCGGCCGCAAGCTGGCGGGCGAACTCCTCGCCCAGGCCGCTGCTGGCGCCGGTGATCAAAGCCGGGCCGGAAAAACGAATCAGTTTCATTTCTTTGCTCTGCCTTCCCAAATGTCCGATGCGTCGTTTTTCAGCGCCTCTTGGCGCAGGTCCTCGATGAACGAGGCATCCACCCAATAAGGAGCAATATTCTGGACGAAAAAGAAGTGCCTGCCGTCGGGGCTCAGCCTCCCGCTGGAAGTCCCCTGCCGCTGATGGACCTTATTCCCCAAATATACCGGCTTGGCCCAGCGGCCGTCGGGTTTGTGGAACAAGATGGTTATTTCCGCATACCTCGGCCCGCCGAACTCATAATTGATGATGTGGTCCAGGCCCGGGCAGTCGTCGATGCCGTTCGCATCGATCAGAGCATCCAGGCTGACGGGCTCCTCGTACGCTCCATTCCGGATCTTCGAGCGATAGAGAAGCGTGCCCTTGGCCTCGGGGCGATTGGCCTTGAAGTAGAGTGTTCCGTCTTTGGCCGGGAAAGGAAGCATCTCGTTGGCGCCGGCCGTGTTCGGCGGCGAGCCGAGGTGCTTCGCCCGACTCCACCTCCCGTCCGGTTGTTTTTCGGAGTACCAAAGATTGAAGTCGGCGGCGCTCGTTCCCTCGATCGGTCGATTCGAGCCGAAGTAGAGCCTTTTCCCGTCTGGAGATAGGGCCGGGTGCACCACTTGAAAATCCGAGAAGTGCGCTCGTTCGGGAGCCGTCCACAAACCGTTCTCCTCCCTCATCCACCATATCCGATGATACCCGACGCCCGGCATGAAGTAGCCATGCCAGAAGACCTCCTTGCCGTCGGGCGTGAAGATCGGAGGGCTGTAGGATCGGTAGATATCCCGGAAGATCTCGGGAGCAAACGGCTCGGGGTCCGTTCCCGGCGCCTTCTGCCCCAGGAGCTGGCCCTGATAGCGCGGGAACTCTCTGGGAAGATCCTTGGCCCCGATCCGGCGCAGGAAATCGGCGATCTCGGGGTTCCGCGCGGCGACCGCATAATGAAGCGGCGTTCCCCCGTCCTGGCTCCGGATATCGAGCCGGGCCCCCTTTTGGGCCAGCAAGCGGGCTACGTCGGCGCAGCCGAGAAGCGCGGCCATATGCAGAGGCGTCAGGCCTCCGTCCTTGACGGAATTGACCTCCAGGCCGCATTCGATCAAGTACTCGGCGATGTCCCGGCTGTCGTGCGCGGCGGCATAATGCAGGTAGGTTTCCCCATAGGGCGTCCGATGCCGTGTATCAAGACCGCTTTGGTGCAGCAGTTTGACCATTTCCAGATCACGGCCCATGATGGCGTACCGAATCGGAGTGGAGCTGTGATAGACGTCCAAGAGCTCGGGGGAGATGTCCCCGCCGTGGGCGATGAGATATTTCACGATATCCTTTTTCTTCGCCTGGACGGCAAACATCAGGGGCGTGAGGTTCATGACGTTCCGGGCGGCGGGGTCCGCGCCGCTTTCGACCAGCCGCCGAACGGCCTCGGTGGAGCCCGCCTGCGCGGCCAGATGCAGCGGCGTTTCTCGAGAACCGTCCGGCGCGTTCACGTCCGCCCCCTTTCCGATCAGGTAATTCACGATATCCATGTGGACGCCGCGGCAGGCCCAGTGCAGCGGAGTGCGTCCGTTGGCATCCTTGGCTTGCACCAGGCGTCCGTCAGCCTCCGTCAGGGCTCTCACCTTCGCCGGTTGATTCGCCTTCGCCGCTTCAAAGATGTCCTGGGCGGTCATCGTCAAGGCCGCCGCCAGCAGTCCCAAGCCCACGAGAAGAGCTTTTTTCATGATGACTCCTCCTCTCATATAGACGTTTACGGAGATGGCCGTCAAGGCCGGGTTTTGAAAGGCGGCCCTAGTGTCCCGTCTCATCAATTCCAATCTCCTAATCTCCTTGGAGACGGGACACTTCCAGGGGGGAGACAGGCTCCCCCCTCGGCGCTCCGCTGACCCCCTGAGGGGGGCCTCGCCGCCTCTCAGTGGATCCCCAGTGGATCCCCTTGACGCGGAGAAGCCAAGACAATAGGCTGGCACCTAGCGAGGAGACGAACATGACGTTCAACGAACGGATCGCTCTAGGACGAACCGGACTCAAAGTCGGGCGGCTGGGGATCGCCTCCGGATACGGAGCCCCGGCCGAGGCCATCGAGGAGGCCTTCGAGCGGGGGTGCAACTACTGGACCTGGGGGACGGTCGTCAAAGGCCGCTCGAAGCACATGCTCAAGGCCATCCGCTCCGTCGCCGCCAAGGGGCAAAGGGACAAGCTCGTCCTGGCTATGTTCACCTATGCGCACAGCGCTTACTTCACCGAAAAGCTTTTCCACAAGGGCCTTCGCGTGGCCGGCCTGGACCACACCGATCTTCTGATCCTGGGATATTTTTCCAAGATCCCGCCGCGGCGAGTCCTGGAGGGGGCGCTGAAGCTCAAGGAAAAAGAGCTGGTCCGCTTCATCGGCCTTTCCAGCCATAACCGCAAGCTCGTCGCCAAGCTGGCCGCCGAGGGTGTGATCGACGCTTTCCACTTCCGTTACAACGCGGCCCATCGCGGCGCCGAGACGGAGATCTTCCCGAACCTGCCGGCCGCCGGCGGCCCGGGGATGGTCGCCTTCGTGGGCACGGCGAATGGACGGCTTCTCAAGGCCAAGAATATGCCCGCCGGGGAGGAGCCCCCCTCGGCGGCGGGTTGCTACCGCTTCGTCCTTTCCCATTCAAGCGTCCACGTCTGCATGACCGGGACCAAGACCATCGAACAGATGCGGGAGAACCTGACGGTCCTGGAGAAGGGGCCGCTGACGGAGGACGAGCTGGCCCGCCTGCGCCGCATCGGCGACTTCATCCATGCCGGCAAGAAGAAGGGCTAAAAAGCGTATAGGTACCTGCCCTTGACATCGATCGCGGGGCAGAAATATCCTTCATGATGATGTCAGGACGGGGGATTAGGCAGTTTCCGAACACGGCCCAAGCCCAGGGCGGAGAAGGATATTTTTATCCACCCATGTCCAAGAAGTTGAAGGCGGACGGGAACTTCATCCCTTGTCGAGTTGATGAGGGTGATGAGCTGTTTCAGAACGGTATTTTCGAGTTCAACGTGACTCGGATCCTTGAGCACATCGCCAAGCACCCCAAGGATATCCCCCTCGTGGAAGTCGACGTCAATGATTTCTTTCAGGAGCACTCGATGCTTAACCAATCTCATGTCGATTCCGTGGACCCTTCTCGGCCTGTCGTGCTGGCGGAGATTTCACCGGGGATTTTCAATCTGATCGACGGCCACCACAGGATGGAGAAAGCCCGGCGCCTCGGAATAGCCAAAATAAGGGCCTACAAGCTGCAAGCCCGCCAACACGTAACCTTCCTCACCAGCCAGAAAGCATACTTGTCATATGTTGAGTACTGGAACAACAAACTTAAGGATAATCAGAGTATTGCTCAACGACACAGTAGACCGCGCGGGTGAATGCCAACGTTTGCCGCGATGACTTGATCCAGGCGTAAGATCAATCTAACGGGAGGTAGGAATTGGTTCATCGCACTCGCAGTCGGCACGATAGAGCGGCCTCGAAAACCGCGGTTGTGACCTACACCAACCGAATGCGCAACACCTATTACCTCGTCGAAGGCAGAACTAAGACAGGAAAAGTCCGCTACAGCGCGGTGAGAACGCTCCGTGAGGGTGCGCTGCCGGCGATGCCGGAAGGTTTCGAGTTCTCCGAGAGCATCAACGGAGTCGTTTCCGTGCGGAAGATCGATTCGGCGGCAGCAAGCGTGCCAGAAGCCGATGTGTCTCGTGCCCGCAAGGAGATGGCCCGGCACCCTCATCTCCAAGGCTGCCGGATCGAGGTTGTTAAAGGCGAGATTGTCGTCTTTGAACCTTGGAATGGGTACACCCTCCGGTTGGATGATGGACAAGATCACCACACTCGAGATGATGGTCTCATGCGGCGAGTTCGATACGACCCTGTGATGAAATTCGTTCCGTCGCGAGAGCGCAGTGGCTATTGGGTGCATCGGATGACATACCGGGGCGATGGAGGCTGGTCGTGGCCGCTGGCAACGGGGCCCCTAAGCAAATTGCTCAAACGATTCCTCGGCTGCGTGGGGACCGACGAATTCTTCGAGCTGATGTGAGCTGGGACGGCACCGGAGATTTCGTTCGTTTCAAATAACTCCAATAAACCCACCGCCCGAGCCCTCGCCTTCTTGATTCGTCGCATTAAACGACACGAGCATTATGATCGTAACCATATATGGGTTCAGGTGCTAATCAGGCGCGGGGGGAGAAATGAAGCTTCCATTTAGGCAGCGACGGGGCACTCAAGGCATAAGTAAACCGGCTTTTCTGATTATTGCCGCTTTAGCTATGAATACCTGTAAACAATCCATCCCCGCTATAACACCGCAAGAGGGCATCCGCGCTATGGTAAAAAGCAATCCATCGACGGATGGAACATGGATGACTCTGGACGGCCAAATTCGCCGATATCCAGAGATACGGGAAAAACCAAGAGCCCTCATGGAGGAATACGGCATCTCCGGATTAGCGATCGTCGTATCGCAAAATCCAAGGGATACGCCAACCTCCTATCTGGCGAGCTACAAGATCGATCTCGGATATGATGACCCTTCTTCCCGGAAGCCCATCGATGAGAATACCATCTTCCGCGTGGATCGGCTTGGGCAAGCTGTTCTCGGCTATTCCGTTTTCACTGAACAGACCAAACCGCCATTAGCAGCGAGAGGCGCTTCAACCCCGCCGAAAAGAGATTCAACTACGGCGGGCGTATAGATTCCCGCCCTTATCGTCGCAGACGAGGAAAGCCGGCATGTCCTTGACCGTGATGCGGCGAACCGCCTCCATGCCCAGGTCGGCGTAGTCAATGACCTCGGAGGCGGTGATATACTCGGCCGCCATCAGCGCGGCGGCCCCGCCGATCGTTCCCAGGTAGAAGCCGCCATAGGTCCGGCAGGCTTCGGTCACACCCGCGGCGCGGTTCCCTTTGGCCAAGGTCACGAGCGAGCCCCCGGCTTTCATCAGGTCGGCCAGGTAGCCGTCCATGCGCTGGGCCGTGGTCGGGCCGAAGCTGCCGGAAGCGTATCGCCGCGGGGTCTTAGCCGGCCCGGCGTAATAGACGGGATGCTTCTTCAGATAGTCGGGAACGCGCCCGGTGCGGTCCAGGTCCGCCTTGAACCTGGCGTGGGCGATGTCGCGGGCCACGACCAGCGGGCCGCTCAGCCTCACCAGGCTGCCTACGGGCAAAGCCGCCAAGGACTTGCGGATCTCGGGCATGGGCCGGTCGAGATCGACGGCGATCCCCGAAGCGCCTGCGGCTTCCGGCCCGGCGGCCTCGAGGAAGCGGGTCGGATGGCGCTCAACGGCTTCCAGAAAGAGGCCTTCGGACGTGATCTTGGCCTTGAGATTGCGGTCTGCGTTGCAGCCCACCCCGATCGCGACCGGACAGGAGCCGGCATGGCGGGGCAGGCGGATGAAGCGGGCTTCCAGGGCCAGGTGGCGGCCGCCGAACTGGGCCCCCAGACCTGTTTGCCCGGCAATGTCCATCATCCGCGCCTCCCAGTCCCGGTCGCGGAAGGCGCCGCCGCGCATCGATCCACGCGGGGGCAGGCCGTCGAGGTAGCCGGCCGTGGCCAGCTTGACCGTCTTGACGGTCATCTCCGGCGACAGCCCGCCGACGACGAAGGCGATCCGGTAGGGCGGGCAGGCCGCGACACCCAGGGCCGCAATCTTCTCGGCCAGGAAGGCGGCGAGGCTCTTCTCGTTGAGCAGGGCCTTGGTCTCCTGGAAGAGCATGGTCTTGTTGGACGAGCCGCCGCCCTTGGCCATGAAGAGGAATTTGTAGGCGTCCCCCTCGGCCGCCGCCAGGTCGACTTGGGCCGGGAGGTTCCTCCCCGTGTTGGCCTCGTCCAGGACGGTTCGGGGGGCCATGATCGAATAGCGAAGGTTGCGCTCTTGATAGACCTCAGCCGCGCCGCGGACCAGCGACTCTTCGTCCCGGCCGTCGGTCAGGACGAGGTGGCCTTTCCGCCCAAAGACGTTGATAGTCCCCGTGTCCTGGCAGAGCGGCAGCTCGCCCTCGGCCGCGATGACGGCGTTGCGCAGCAGGGCCCGGGCCACGATGCGGTCGTTGTCCGAGGCCTGGGCGTCCCTCAGGATCGAGGCCAGGCCTTCCAGGAACGAGGGCCGCAGGAAGAACGCCAGGTCCTGGAACGCCTCGCGGGCCAGGCGGGTCAGGGCGCCGGGCGCCACCCGAAGATGGGTCCGGCCGCCGCAGCGGGCGGTCGTGACCCCGGCCGAGGAGATTTTGCGGTAAACGGCCTTGTCCGGGCCGTAATCGAAGACGGGAGCGATGGCGTCGCGGCTCATGGGGCCTCCGAAGAGCTACTTGTCCAGGCGCGAGACGTCGACCATGTCCTCGAAGCCGACGATGGTCTTGCGTCCGATCAGGCCGATCAGCAGGTATTCCTTGGCGATCGGATCGTACTTGAAGTCCTTGATCAGCCGGAAGTTCTCGATCTCTCCCGAGGACTTGACGTGGGTCCGCGTCCCGGTGCAGGGCATCTGCATCTCGCCGATGGTGATGCGGTCCTCCCCCACCGGCGATATGGGCACGTTCTGGGCGATGATGTCCAGGACCTTCTTCTCTAGCCCGGCCAGGTCGATGTCGGGCTTGTGGTGGAAGTTGATGACGAAGCCCTGCTTGATGTCGGAATAGAACGAGGGCATGAGATACGGGTGGTCGCGCCGCAGGATGGTGTTGACGATGTCCTCGGCCGAGTGGGCCATCCGTCGGAACTTGATCGTCCGGTGGACGATGGCCTTGACCGAGTTGGGGAAGGGCCCGAACATGGTCGGCCGGGCCACGATGATCTCCTCGCCGATCCCGATCAGGACCTGGGCGTTGTAGCCCAGGGCGCCGTAGAGCAGGTCGAAATGCTCGATGATGACCCGGCGGCCCTGGCTGACGGCGCTGTTGACGGCCTCGACGATCTCGTGGATCTGGTGGAAGGCCAGCTCGTAGCGGACGTCGATGTGGAAGGTGTGGCCGGAGAAGGGGTCGTCGGGCTGGAAGGACAGCAGCGGAGTCGGCTGGACGTTGATGCCGTCGTCGTCGTTGGTCAGCTCCAGGCCCGGGAAGAGGCCCTTGATCAGGGTCGACTTGCCGGAGCCCTCGGCCCCGATGATCCCGATCAGCAGGTCGGCCGGGGTCAGGTAGCGCTGGGACAGCTCGGCCGCCACCTTGTACAACCGCAGGCGGCCGTGCGGGGCGTAGTAGGTGGCATAGACGAGCGTTTCGTGCGAGGCGGCGCTCAGCCGGTATCGCATGGGCCGGCCTCAGAAGGTGATCCGCAGCAGCGGGGCATGCTGCTGGGCCCCGTAGATGTCGGTCTCGCCCGGGTGGCCGGACGGGATCGGCCGGCGCATGGTGATCTTGAGGGCGGTGGCCGGCTCGAAGTAGAGCAGCTTGAGGATGTCCTTGACCGGCCGCTTGTAGAGGGCGGCGACCGACTTCTTGGTCACGATCTTCCGCCTCCGGAACAGGTCGAAATAGCGCTTGTCCTTGAAGATGATGTCGAGGGTCAGCTCGTAGGGACCGGAGTTCTTGGAGCGGATGACGCGGGCGGCCTTGAGGATGGATTGGGCCATGTTCGACTCCTCTCTCGTCAGACCCGGACCGTCCGGATCTTGAAGATGCCCTGGTCCTTGACCGGCATCAGGTGGTAGATCGAGAATTCGAAGACCTCGCCCATCTTGACGTCGGAGGGCGAGAAGGGAAGGGCCAGGTTCCCGGCCGTGGAGATGCGGCCGGGGTAGCCGTAGTGAAGGAGCGTGGATCGGGTCAGGCTGCAGAGCGATTCGGACTCGCGCTCGGTTGCGGCGACGGCCTCGATGACCAGCCCCAGCTCGTGGCTGCGGACGGTCTTCTCGGGCTCCAAGGCGCCCATGACGCCGTCCCGTCCATAGACGTGGAACTGGACCCGGCCGTCGATGCGCTCGCTCTTGAGGATCTCCCGCACCTGGGCCTGGACGGCATCCAGGATGGAGTCGATGGAGGCGATCATGATCGGGTCGCGCGTCCCGGCCACCGAGATCGTCCGATAGCCGGCCCGCCGGACGCCTTCCAGCTTGACCCAGTAGCGCTCGGTGTCGACGTGCCGGCTGCCGCGCCCCTCGACCCGCCCGCCGGGCAGGTCGGTGAAGGTGCAGGCGGTCAGGTCGATCTCCCCGCCCGGGCCGGGCAGGTGCGTCGGGTCGGACTTCTCGTACAGGGTATGGGCGGCGGTGGAGGCCGTGGTGAACTTCCGTTTGGGATTGAGGGCCTCCAGGATGAAGGAGCCCTTCTTCAGCGTGCCCAGGGCGCAGTCGGCCCCCGAGCCGGGAGTGGCGGCGATGGCCGCGCATTCCAGGATCTTGCCCATATGCAGGGCCAGGCCCGGGTCGAAGCCGCGCCGGATGGCCGGGGCGGCGAAGACGGCCGGGTCGTAGCAGCGTCCGGCCAAGACGAAGTCGCAGCCGGTGTCGAGAGCCTGCAGGAGCGGCTCCACCCCCATCTGGGCCACGATGTTGATCGAGGCGTCCAGAGTCTCCTCGTCCAGCGGCGGGACGCAGGCCAGGGGCACGATCTCGCCCTTGCGGAGGTGGGCTCGGACGAGCTTCTTGTCGATGTCGCCATAGACAACGGCCATCCGGAACTTGAGCTTCTCCTCGCGGGCGATCTCGCGGACGATCTCCTCGCACCAGTCGACGTGCGGCCGGGCCCCGCTGCCGCCGGCCGTGCCGACGACGACGGGGATGCCGCGCGAGATGCCGGCCTTGAGCATGAACCGCAGGTCGCGCTTGACCGCGTCCCGGTTGGTGAAGGACTTGCCGGCGCCCAGGTAGTAGGGGCCGGGATCGGTCGACCCCGCGTCGGCCGCTATCAGATGGGGCTTGCGGCGCAGCCCGGCCTCGAAGGAGGCCTGGGGGAAGCCGTAGCCCAGGATGGCCGTGGTGGACAGGACCCGAAATTCGTCTTCTCGCCGGTTCATTGGATCTCTCCCCGGGAGCGGGCCCGGGCGACGGCCAGGATGCGCTCCATCTCATTGTTGACGATCGTGTAGCCTTCGTCGAAGCCCATGCCGGGCTTGGCCAGGGTCAGGTCGGCGCCCGCCGCCACGGCCACGTGGACGCAGGCCCGGGCCGAGACGTCGGTCTCGTTGCACGTCCCGCCCTGGTAGGCCTCCATGCCGTGGGCCTTGCAGTAGAGGACGCTCTCGGCCGTATTCTGGATGCCGCCCAGGTCGGGCGTCTTGATCTGGACCATGTGGCAGGCGCCGGCGTCGGTGAACTCGCGGATGTCCTCGAGGGTGTTGCACCACTCGTCGGCCACGATCCGGACGCCGCAGCCCTTGGCCCGCAGGGCCTCGGTGATCGCCTTGAGGGTTTCGATCTGGCGGTCCTTCTCCTCGACGTCCACCGGGCCCTCGATATAGAGCTTGTGGCCCCCGGCCGACTTCTCCAGGCGAGCCAGGTAATCGGCGATGACGCCGGCGTCCAGGCCCAGCGCCGCCCCGATCGTGCCGTAGACGTCGATGTGCAGGTTGGGCTTGTAGTCCGGGCGCCGGCGCAGGGCGGCGACCCGGCGGACCAGCCACTCCACGTACTCCTGGAGCTTCTCGCCGTGCCGGCCGAGCTTCTCCTCGATGTGGTTGATGAGGCCGTGCGGCAGGACGTCGACTTCCTTGAGGATCATCTTGTCCACATTCTCGTAGCGGTTGTCGCCGCTCTGGCCGAAGATGGGGACGCGGACGGCAGGCGCCGGCCGGCCGTATTCCTCGGCCACGACCTCGGCCATCAGACGCCGCCGCTCCAAGGCTCGGGCCATCAGCAGGGCCTGCGACAGCCCGTACCGCACCGCCGTGTGCAGGCGGCGGCCGTCGAACTCCAGACCCTCGAAAGCGGCCGCCATCGCCCGGAAGGGCTCGATTGTCCGGCCCTCCAGCAGAGGCCGGATGCGCCCCTCCAGGAAAGGGATGACCTCGGAGCTCTGGAAGAGCGGGTCGCGCCCGCCGGCCCCCGAATACTGGACGGCGGCGCAGTCGCCGACCGCGACCGAGCCGTCTTCCAGGACCAGGTTGACCGAGACGCTCTGGCCGGCTTGGCGGATGCTGCGGAAGCCGTCGGTCACCGTCGCCCCCCGATAGACGAAGCCGTCGTGGGACGCGCCGGCCTTGATGGCCCGCTGGTCGTCGAAGAAGAACGCTGAGAAGCCCGGCGTGAAGTAGGCTTTATGGATCTTCATTTCGGCCTCCCGATGAGCTTGCCCTTGCTGATGGCGTAGATGTCGTCCGTGACCATCTGGAAGGAGGTGGCCCGGCCCTCGGCCTTGGCCCGCTCCTCCAACCGGGCTTTGTGCACGGCCATGATCTCCGGGTCCAGCGGCAGAAAGCCCTTGGCGTAGATGCGGATGAAGCCCTCGTTGTCGCGGATGGGCAGGACCTTGCCCCGGTTGAAGGCGGACGGGGCGAAGGGCACGTCGAGCAGCCCGGCCGCAAAGGCCCGGACCGCGCCGCGGGCCCAGTCTCCCTCGCCCCCGGCCTCGACGGCTTTCATCAAGCAGGCCACTTCGCGCCGGATCAGGGCGGCCTCGTCGCGGACCGTGGCGTTGTCGCCGCAGACCTTCTGCTCCTCGACCATGCTCAGAATCTGGCGGGTCGACTTCAGGCCGGCCGCGTTGGCCTCCTTGGTCGGGATGCCCATGGCCTCGTGCGGCGTCTTGACGATGATCTTCTCGGCCTTGGCCATGGCCGCCACGACGGCGCCCAGGTTGATGACCGCGAAGGCCTTGGCTTCGTCCTCGGGGAAGCCGCCCATCCATTGGTGAAAGACGATGGACAGGTCGTAGTCGGTGTAGCCGGCCCGTTGGAAGTACTCGTGGGCCAGCTCGCGGAGCGAGCTTACCGCGGCCAGGTCCTGAATGATGTTGCCGCCCTGGCCGTAGCCAAGGGTCAGCGACTTGACCCCCTGCTCCAGCGCCAGCAATCCCTCCAGGATAGCGATGGTATGGCTGATGAAGGGCGGGACGAGCGTGCCGGTCAGGGGTCCAAACGGCTCGCGATTGATGGGGATGCCGTTCTCCTCGTAGTGGCCGACCAGCCGGTCCACGTACTGCCAATCGCGGATGGACTTATCCAGGGGGACCTTCTTGGCGTAGGGGATGTTGTAGGAGATCCCGCCGCCCTCGTAGGAGGTGAAGCCCGAGGCCAGGGAGATCTCGGCCAGGAGCCGCGCGTCGGGGGTCCCATGGCGGACCTGGATCGGCCGCCGCACGGCCTCGGTCACCCGGCGGCATCCCTCGATCCCATGGTTGACGGCAGGAAAGCCGTTGAGCAGGGAGTGGCCTGCGGCTTGGGACTTCTCGATCCCCTTGGCCGCCTCCTCGTAGCGGTTCTGCCGGGTGTAGGCGTCGATGGTCGTCGGCAGCAGGTTCGCTCCGCCCTCGGACTCGAGGTAGCGGAGGAGCTGGATGTGCTGGTCGACCAGGGCCACCCCGGCCCGCGGCTGGGTCAAGGTCTTGCCGGCCTCGCGGGCCTTGCGCATGGCCAGGGCGAAGTTCTTCTCCTTGGGGATCTTGGACTGATAGCGGATGCCGTCCTCGAGGGTGATCCCGCGGCCCGTCGGCCAGGCGCGCAGGGCCTCCTCCCTCTCGGCCAGGAAATCCTTCCAGGGCAGAGCGCTGCTGTTCATGATGTTGACCTCGTTGGTTCCATTTTAACGGTCTGGCGGACGGCCGTCCGGGCGGCTTCCGCGGGATGGTCGGTGACCAGGTTTCCCAGCAGGGGGAAGAGGTACTGGGCGTCGGAGTAGAGCTTGGGAGAGGCCGGAAGAAGCGGCCGGTCCTCGGGATCCTCGGCCGGGCCCAGGCAAGCCTGGCGCAGGACCGCGGCGTCGCGGCAGCGCGACAGGTAGCCGCCGGAGCCGACCAGGCGGCGAAGACGCCCCAAGTCCCGGCCTCTCTGGACGCGGAAGACGCCCTGGGGTGTGGCCAGCCGGGTCTGGCGGCCGGCATGGCGCAGGGCCGCCGCCCGGACGCAGGCGCCGGCCAGGACGGCGTCGCAGCGCGCCTCAAGATCCGTGGCCGGGACGGACTCCGGGCGGGCCGCGACGGAAGCGACATAGGCGTCGAAGACGGCCGGCTCGATCCCTTCGGATGCGCAGCGGGCGGCCAGGTAGAGCGACTCCGAGGCGGCCAGGGCCAGCACGGAAACCCGCAGGCCCAAGTCGCCTTCGACCGTCCGCTTGATCCGCGGCTCGGGCAAGCCCTTGACCAGGACGCTGGCGTCCGCGTGCCCGGGCTCCGTGTTGGAGTAGAAGTCCGTGGTCGCCCCGCCCATGTCGATGACTCCCAGATCGTCCCACTCGGGCAGGACCTCCGGAATGGCCCGGACAAGATCGTAGACGGCCAGCGGGGTCGGCTTGGGCAAGGTGCCGACGCGTCGGACGATCCGGGACAGGCCCTTGCCGTCCACGATCCGCTCCAGGAAGACGCGCCGGATGACCTCGCGGGCCGGCTCGATGCGGACCTCGCCGACCTCGGGCATGACGTTGGCGGCGGCTACGGCATCCTTGTCCCGCAGGCGGTCCATGACCTCATCCCGGATCTTGGCGTTGCCGGCGTAGAGGATGATGGAGGTCAGCCGGGAGGCGGCCAGGGCCTCGGCGTTGAGGAGATTGGACCGCTCGTGGCCGCCGTCCGTGCCGCCGGTGAAGAGGATGATGTCGGGGGCCAGGGCCTCGAGCTCCGAGATCTCGGCCCGGGTCAGCCGGTAGGAATAGGCCCGGACGACCTTGCCGCCGGCCGAGCAGGCGGCCTGGCGGGCGATCGAGACGGTCAGGTCGACAGTCAGACCGACAGCGGCGATCTTCAGCCCGCCCCGGGCCGAGGAGGAGAACCAGGCCCGCCCGATGCCGTCCGGACCCGCGGCCTCCTTGAGGGCGGCCTCGACTTGGTCGTAGCCGCGCGAGAGATCGTCGACGGTCGTCGGCACGGCGGCCTGGGCCTTCAGGGCGAAATCGTCCCCCTGCGGGACGAAGAGCGCCCCCTTGGTGAAGGTCGAGCCGATGTCGACGCTCAGAAGGGCCGGATCAGGCATGGCGGCTCCGGGCGGAGATATCGGCCTTGAGCTCCTCGACCGCCTTTTGCAGATCGACGCCGGGCGAGAAGACCCGGTCGAAGCCCATGGCCAGGAATTTGCGCTCGACCTCTTCGTAGGGCGTCTTGCCAACGACCAGGTTGCCGCCGACGTAGAGGACGATGTCCTCCAGGCCGCGCTCCTCGCACTTCTGGCGCAAGCCCTCGCAGTCGATCTCGCCGTGGCCGTAGAGCGAGGAGACCAGGATGGCCTTGGCGTCCGACTCGACGGCCGCATCGATGAACTCCTCCTGGCTGACCATGACGCCGAGGTTGATGACGTGGAAGCCGGCCTCACTGAAGGTGGCTTCCAGGATCTTGTTGCCCACGGAATGGCAATCCGAGCCGATGACGCCGAGGACGATGTTCATGGCCGCCTCTCAGGCCCGCCCGGAGACGGCTTCCAGGATGCCGTGCAGGCGCTCCTCGACGTGGAGGAGGGAGCCCTGCTCGATCTTGTAGTCGAAGGGGACGACGACGCCGCCGCGCTCGGTGAAATCCTGGACCGTAGACACGTACTCCTTCTGGCGGAGGAGCGAAAGGCCGGGTGGAATGATGACCGCGTCCAGGCTTTTGATGAAGACGTCCAGCCCCTCCAGCTCCTCGCCGTTATAGTAGAGGACGGAGATGCCTTCGGCCGGGATGCCGAACTCCTGGAGATGACGGGTGATGATGGCGTAGAAGCGCGGCGACCGGCAGATGACGCCGATCCGCTGCGAGGGGGTCAACCGGGCCAGCCGGATGATGGAATCGCGGGCCGGGGCCACGGAGACGGGCAGGACCCTGTCGGCTATCTCGGGGTAGCGCGACTTGATGTCATCGACGTGGGTGGGGGTGGTCAGGATAAGATCGTATTGGGCCAGCCGGCGGCCGAGGGCCGGATCTTTGAGGATGTCGTCCAGGAGGAACTTGGCCATGTTGACGAAGGGCAGGAGGAAGATCTGCTTCTCGTAGATCTCCAGGGCTTCGGGATTGCAGTCGACGGCGGCCACGGCCAAACCGCGCAGGGCCTCCTCGCGCTCCAAAAGGCGGAGATCGAAGAAAGCCTTAATCTCCTGGTGGGAGAACTTCAAGCGGATGAGCTCGTCGATAAGGCCGTTGATGAGGGAACCGGCCCGGTCTTTCCTGTCGATGGAGGAGGGGACCGGCAGCGCGGTGACGAAGCTGCCGCGGCCTTGGGTCACTTCGATCAGGCCCCCGCGGTTGAGCTCTTCGTAGGCCTTCTTGACCGTGCCGCGCGCGGCGCCGAGCGTCTCGGCCAGCTCGCGCTCCGGGGGAAGCCTGTCGCCAGCTTTCAGCCGGGAGGTGCGGATGAGATGCTCGAGGTGATCGATGATCTGCTGGTAGGCCGGCTTGGCGCCATCGGCCTTATCAAGCTTGATGCTGAACATATCTCCTCCTTCTGGTCCATACCATTCCTTTGGTCTGGTCCTTTTATAGACCAATTGATGAAATTAGTCAAGTATTTAATAGTTTGGGGACACCATACATAATTCCCTAATTATTCCTAAGTCGGAGCGCGCAAACAGCTTGCAATCCGCTCCCTTAATCCATAATTCGGGAGTTATGTATGGTGTCCCCCTAATTAATTCGGTCCCCCGAATTATAATTCGCGGACGAGAGAACCCCAGCGCTTGTCCACCCGGAAGCCCTGGTGGAGGAAGAAGCCGGGCAGGTAGAAGTGGGTTAGGATGACATTGACCCCGGCCGCGCTCATCCGCTGTCCGAACTCCTCCAGCATCGCCCCTCCGAGCCCCCGACCCTTGAGGGACGAGGCGACAACGATGCCGTCGATGTAAGCGGCGGAGGCCGACATCGTCCGGAAGCAGAGCCCGCCGATGACGCGCTCGCGGGCGTCGCGCAAAACGTAGTGGCGATCCTGCTGGGAGATGGTCTTGGGGAAGTTCTCCAGGTAGAACATTCGGTAGAGCTGGCTGATCTCGGCCGGGTCGAAGGTCTCGGAAAAATCGTAGGCCTCCCCTTTCCGATCGGTCAGGCTCGAGCGGACGATGACCTGCTTGACCCGGTCCTCGCCGAAGGGCCGGATGTCGAGGCGGCGCCCCGAAGCGGCCCGCGGAAAGACCATTTTGGCGAAGACGGCCCGGTCGGCTTCGTCGGCGATGGCAGCCTGCAGCTCCGAGAGCTCGGCGAAGCGCACGGCCGGCGTCTGGACGTCCTGCGACATCTTCCCCAGCAGCTTGTCGAAGGCCGCCAGCACGGCCGCCTCGGCTCCGGCGAAATAGGTCTGCCGGTAAAGGTAGTAGCGGGCCGTCTCGGGGTAGCGGTCCAGCCGGAAGCGTGCATAGGCATCCAGGACCCGGGCCTCGCGTGCGACCGGCTCGGCCATGGGATTCTGCAGCTCCCATTCCTTGTAGCCGCGGACCGCGTTGACGGCCGGCAGGGGGATCATATAGTGGGAGCGGAAGTCGGCCAGGTAGGCCCGCAGGGAGTCGAGTAGGGGGACTCCTTCCGGACCGATCACGGGCTCGCCCTGGAGGGCCCCTCCCAGCTCTTCGAAGAACGCGGACGCCTCGGCGTAGCCGAGCGCCTCGTAGCAGGTTTCGAAGAGCCCGCGGATGTCCTGACGCCCGACCAGCCACGGGTAGTGAGCGGCGGTCTTCAGGAAGAAGCTCCGCACCAGCGGCCTGACCAGGGACAGCGGCCCCTCGTAAGGCCGCCAGCCGGACAGCGAGTGGATTATGGCCGGCAGGCCGCCGCCTTCCGAGGCCATGACGTTGGTCGGCGCGGGAAGGCCGGGGACGATCCTCCCGCCGGAGTAGCGCCAAGCCTTGAAAAAGGCCGTCATCCCCTCGACGGCCAGGGCCCCCCAGCGGCCTGGACCGAGCACGGAACGCTCGGGCTCGGCGTCGCCGTCCCGCAGGCGCAGCCTCTCCCAGAGATTGAGCTCGCCGGAGTAGAGGATCGCCACCGCGCCGAGGCTGGGCCGCAGGCTGCCGATCCTCGGCAGGATCGGCCGGCCCTGGGGGGCGTTGGCAATGGCCAGGTGCCAGAGCAGCGTCTCGCTCTCCTGCCGCGGCCCCCAAAGGTCCATGGCCACAAGACGCATATCGAACGCCTCGCCGGTCGAGGCGCGGATGCGGATGCGGGCATTGGGCCGCCGGTTGTAATCAGGCAGGCTCGAGACCCAAATGCCCTGGTCGGGGATCTCCCGCGGGTCGAACGCCTCCCGGCCGAAGATGAGCCCGATGGATTCGGATAAGAAGGTCCGGTCGGTCAGGATCCGCCGCAGGCCGACGACCTCGGACTCCGACAGCCCGTCGTCGAAGACCAGGCGGGCGCCCCACTCCTCGGGCGAAAGCTCCCTCAGATGCCGGGACAGCCAGCCTTCGTGATCGGAATCGATCTCGGTCAGCCGCGAGTGCGCCGTCCGCGAAAGCGTCGGATCCGCCTTGAGCAGGGCCCAGGAAGCCAGCTCGGCCCGCACCGGGCGATAATAGTCCGGATGATAGCGGGCAAAGTCGACGAAGAGTCTGAGGATGCGGAGGAACTGCTCCCGGGCCGCCGCCGCGCCCTCTCCCCGCCAGTTCACATTCTCCCGATAGGCCGCCATGCGGAGACGAAGCGCGTCGAACCGCTCCAGGCCGATCGGCGAGGAGGCGATGGCCTCGATGGAGCGCTCGTTGAGGAAGCTCAGGCCGGACTGGACGAAGGAGGTCAGGGCCCTGTCGTAGCCGGGGTGGGGCTCATCCAGGAGCAGGACGCGGTAGGCGTCGCAGCGGACCGCCTCCTCGGGATGGCGGGACAGCGCCTCCAGACGGCTCCGGATGAGCGGCGCTATGTGAAGATCCGGCTCGGCCAGCAGCCTTTCGGCCTCGCCCAAGGCGGCCCTGGCCTCGGGGCCGGCGCTGAAAAGGGCCCGGGACGCGATCCTATGAGCCCGCCCCAGATCCTCTTCCCGGACGCGGAGCGGCACGGCGACGTCCTCAGGGGCATAGATCCGGTTGCGTGCGGACGGTAGGAAGACCTGCTCTCCGATCCCGTCGGCTGGGACGTCCCAGCCGGTCCGGCAGGGGCAGAACGCGGCCAGGGCCGGGTTGCCGAACCAGAGCCGGGGCTGGCGGGCGAATAAGCCCAGGTCGATGACCGGACCCTCGATCTGGTATTCCAGGTCGCCGATCAAACGGCGGCCGGAATCCTCCGCCGCGGCCAGCGGCAGCATGGCCTTGCGGGACGAATCGAAGAGGAAATCCCCGACAAAGAAGATCTCGTCCTCCAGCACTCCCAGGTCGCGGAAGAACCAGTGCGGAAGGCGGATCCGCCAGCCGTCCCGCTCCAGCTCGACATAGGCCTTGCGATAGAGGGTCTCGATCTCGCCGGCGAACCCGGCCTCGATCCGCTTGCGGTTGTAAGACCCCTTGGCCGTCAGCTCGCCGCGGGTCTCCTCGAAATCGCGGTCGAGGACGGCGAAGTTGACGACCCTCTCGTAGGGAGCCAGATCCAGATTGGCCGCGCCGACGATGCGCCGGTAGTACTCCCGCTCTCCGTCGGCGTCGAGGGCGGCGCGCAGGACGGCGTCGCCGTAATCCGGGACGATGAACAGGACATTGTACGGCCGCCCGTCCCCGACCAGGAAGGTCCGCTTGATGCCGGGCACGCCGGTGAACTTGCTCTCGACCTTGAGGGGCGCCACCGTCTCGCCGCGGTTGTTCTTGTAGATGTCCTTGATCCGGTCGACGATGCGGTAATACCCGTTGGGCATGACGGCGAAGACATCGCCGGTGGGAAGCCAAACCTCCCCCCCGGGCTCATCCGGGTAGGGCACGACGCCCCCGGGCGGAGCCTCGTCCAGGTAGCGGGCCACGTAGGCCCCTCGGATCTGGAGCTCGCCGACTTCGCTCAGCCTGGCCTCGATCCCCGGCAAGGGCAGGCCGTGAGCGTTGTCGACGTAGCGGCCGGGCGGAGTCATGGTGATGCCGCCGGTGCCCTCGGTCATGCCGAAGCCGCTGGACAGGGCGATGCCGTGCCGCTCGAAGAAGCGGAAGACCCTGGGATCGAGGAAGCCCGCGGCCGAGAGCCCCCAGCGCAGGTTGGGGCCGATGATCCGCCGCAGAACGGCCGGCTCGTCCGCGCCCGGCCCGGCCGCCTCGGCGGCCTCGATGCAGATCTCGTATAGCTGGGCCCAGCGGACGGGGACGCTGATGAAGCCGGTCGGCTTGACCCTGGGGAAGAGCGAGAACAGCCTCTCGGGCGAGGGGTTCCCGGAGGAGACGTAGGTCCCGCCCCAATAGATCGAGCCCAGCAGCTCCAGGTAGCGGCCGAAAGTGTGGTAGAACGGCAGGAAGCAGAGGAAGACCTCGTCCTCCCCCACATCCGGCAGGGCCGCCGCCCGGGCGAAGCGCTTGGCAACGAGATTGTAGATGGAGAAGGAGACGCCCTTGGGCCGGCCGGTGCTGCCGGAGGTGAAGAGGATGGTGGCGACCTCGTTGGGGGCCAATCGGCGGCGAGCGGCCAGGAGGGAATCGATTTCGGCCGCGCCCAGCTTCTTGCAGATCTCGCCCAGGAAAAGGACGCCCTGTTTTTCGTCGGCGGCCGCCGGATCGAGAGCCAGGATGCGGAAGGGGCGAGAGGTCCTCTCCCGGACTCCCTCCAGGAACAGGCGCCGAGCCGTCGTGTCGGTGAGGGCCAGGGTCACGTCCAGGCGGTCGAAGATGTCGACCAGATTGTCGCGGCTGAAGTGGGTGTTGAGCGGCGCATCGAGGATGTCGTGGAAAAGGCAGGCCAGGTCGGCGCAGGCCGCCTCGACGCCGTTGTCGGCGAAGATGGCCACCCGGAGGGGACGGCCCGGGCGGTCCTCGCCGGCCAGATGGAAAAGCGCCGCCGCGATCTCCCGCGTCTTGCTCCCGACCTGGGCGTAGGTCCAATCGGCAGGCGCACTCCCCGAGAGGTCGCGGAAGAGGGGTTTGTCCGGGTGGGCCGCGGCCCGGAAGCGGAACATCTCGAGCAGGGTATAGTCCGAGAGCCGGATGAGCCGCAGGACGGCGTCGGCCCAGTGAGAACGGGCCTCGTCCCCGCCAAGGGCCCGCAGGAACGGCCGGCGGCCGGTCTCGAAGAGGGCTTCCCGGATGAGCGTGGCCCGGCCGGGGTCGGGCGGACCGGAAGCGGCGGCCGCCTCGAGGCTCTCCAGACAGGCTTGAGCCAAGGCCGCGGCCTGTTCCCCCTCCCGCCCGGACATCCAGGCAGCCAGGAGGTCGGCAAGGACTTGAGGATTGGAAGTCGACGGCCCGCACATGGCTGACGGTCTATTTTATCAGAACGGGCGATTTTGGGAAAACGGCCGCCGGGAATGGCCGGTTCAGGCTTGGCCGGGGCCTTCTTTTCCGGATTCGGGATCGGCGGCGTCCTCGGTCTCGGCTCCCGCGGCAAGGACGTCCTCGGGGTACTCGGTGATGCCTTCGATCGGGGGGCCGCCGGGCAGGCCGAGCGCAGCCCGATCGTTCTTGCGCTTGCGCTTCTCCTCGGCCTTCTTCTGGCGGCTGATCTCTTTATTGCGCTTGGCGCTCTTGTAAGCCCGGTTGTTCTTGCCCATCGCCGACTCCTTCACAGGATATGTTCATCATATCATAAACGCGGCCCGGCCGCGCGGCAGGAAGAGCGAAAAGGGGGGACGGACGGGAAAGCCCGTCCCCCTCGTAAAAAGCGAATCTGTATCGCGCCCGGCCTTCCTCCCAAAGGGGGCCGGGACGGACCGCGGGGTCCGCTCAGAAGCGCCGGCCGCCGCCGAAGCCG
>DFYJ01000044.1 GCA_002383325.1 Candidatus Aminicenantes bacterium UBA4085 | reverse complement strand
ATGGCTGCCAATATTTTGCTGGTCGAAGACGAACCCGGGATTCAGGAGCTGCTCAGGTTCAACCTGACGCAGGCCGGCCATCAGGTCACTGCCGCCGGCGACGCCGAGCATGCGCTGAACTTCCTCAAGAGCACGCTGCCCGACGTCATCCTGCTCGACTGGATGCTGCCCGGCATGAGCGGTATCGATTTTGCACGCCAGTTGCGCCGTGATGCACGTACCCGCGACCTGCCCATCATCATATTGACGGCGCGTGCTGAAGAACGCGACAAGATCGAAGGTTTCGACATCGGCGCCGATGATTACGTCACCAAGCCCTTCAGTCCGCGCGAGCTGAGGGCCCGCATCCAGGCGGCGCTCCGTCGGGGGGCGGGCGACAAGCCACCCGTCTATCGGTTCGGCGACGCGGAGGTGGATTTCGATCGCTGCGAGCTGCGGCGCGCCGGCTTGCCAGTCGAGCTGACGGCCTACGAGTTCAAGCTGCTGGCCGCGTTCATCCGCAACGCCAGCAAGGTGCTGAGCCGGGACCGGCTGCTGGACCTGGTCTGGGGCTCCGGCGCATTCGTGACCGACCGCGTGATCGACAACCACGTCGTCACCCTGCGGAAGAAGATCGAGCCCGAGCCCTCCAAGCCTCGCTATATCATCAGCGCCCGGGGATTGGGGTACCGTTTCGACGGCTGAAAATGAAACCTCATCATGACCGGCGCGCCCCTACGAGCCTGACAATGGCGTCGTATCATGGTGCGTTGGGAAGGCGCCTCGTGAAGTTAACCATTCTGATTATGGCCGCCGCTCTGCTCGGCGCAGCTCCGCCATCCGGGCTCCCGGCTCATCAGGCCGGGGACATTCAGGCCGAGGTGGCCTTCCAAGCGGCCCTGAAGACGGAGACGGTCGACGGGGATTTGAAAGGCGCCATCGAACAGTATCAGAAGCTGGCCAATGGCAGCCACCGCGGCGTGGCGGCCAAGGCGCTGCTGCGCCTGGGCCAGTGTTATGAAAAGCTGGGCGATCCGCAGTCGCGAAAAGCCTATGAGCGGGCGGTGCGGGAATTCGCCGATCAGAAGGAGCCGGCGGCCGCGGCCATGGCGCGTCTAACGGCAATCACCCGGGCGGCCGGCGCCTCACCCCTGGTCGTGCGCAGGGTCTGGACCGGGCCCGACGTGAATGCCGAGGGCGCGCCGTCCTGGGACGGGCGATATCTGTCTTTCACGAACCGGGCCACCGCCAATATCGCGCTGCGGGACCTGACCACCGGGGAGACGCGCGACCTGACGAAGAATACCGGCCGCCCTCAATCTCCGGGCTCCCGGTCCATCATCTCCCCGGACGGCGAGCGCGTGGCCTACGTCTGGGTCACCGACGACGTCCTCTACGACCTGCGGCTGATCGGCACCGATGGATTCGGGCAAAGCGTTCTCTACAGGAGCGAGCGCCTGAGCGGCATCGAGCTCGGCGCCTGGTCGCCGGACAGCAGCCGCATCGTCGCCTCGATCACCGTCAAGGATGGGAGCGGCGCGATCGAAACCAACCAGATCGCTTTGATCTCGGTCAAGGACGGCTCGGTCCGGATCCTGAAGACGCTGGGCAAGCGCCGGGCTCATCCACGCTGCTTCTCTCCGGATGGCCGCTTCATCGCTTATGACTATCCGCAGCCGGAAGACACCGAAAACGGCGATATCTTCCTGCTGGCGGTCGACGGGAGTCAGGAGGCTCCCCTGATCCAGCATCCCGCCGGCGATCGGCTGCTCGGCTGGGCGCCCGACGGCAAGAGCGTCCTCTTCGCCAGCGACCGCACCGTCCAATGGGGAGTTTGGTCGGTCCAGGTCGCGAACGGCAAGCCCTCCAGCGCTCCCGTGGTGATCAAATCCGATACGGGGCTGATCGAACCCTTGGGCTTCACGCGAAGCGGATCGTTCTTCTACGCCCTCGAAAGCGGGGGGACGGACGTCTTGACGGCCGGGCTCGATCCCGCCGCGACGCAGCTTCTGGCCGCGCCGGCCCGGATCGGCGAACGCCCCGCCGGCACGACCCAATACCCTCTTTTTTCGCCGGACGGACTGTCGCTCTCCTACTACTCGAGCCGGACCGACGGGCGCTGGATGCTCTGCATCCGCTCGCTTCTGACCGGAGAGGAGCAGGAGATACCCTTCCCGTTCGACCTGGAAACGCCGCGAATCTCCCGCTGGACAGCGAACGGGAAGTCGATTCTCGTCTCCGGAGCCGACAAACAGCTTCGGCACATGGGGTTCTATCGATTCGACGCTCGAACCGGAGCGAACACGGCCATCCTCTCCAGCAATCCTGAAGCGGACGCGTTGGGTGGCCAATGGACGCCCGATGGAAAGACGCTTTTCCTCGCCCGGGCCGACGTTGCCTTCGCCGACAAGGCTTCCCGTATCCTGCGGCGTGACCCGGCTGCGGGAAGCGAGCGGGCTATCTATGACGCGCCGCCCGGAGCGGAGATCACCAACCTGGCCCTCTCTCCTGACGGGCTCGAGCTGGCATTCACGCTCCGATCTCAGACCGCCGTCGGATCCTTGGACGGGCTATGGATTATGTCGGATCAGGGCGCCGGCGCTCACGAGATTCTCCGCCTGGAAGGCCGCGACACACTTCGGCGCGATGGGCTGGTCTGGACGCCGGACGGACAGCGCCTCTTGTTCGCCAAGATGATCGAGACCGCCCCGTCTGCCTGCCGGCTGGAGCTGTGGTGGATCTCGCCGCGGAATCGAGAGACTGGGAAGGTCAGCATCCTGGCTTCGGATTCGGCCTTCGGCGACGGCACTTCCGGATTGCGCATGCACCCCGATGGCAGGAGCGTCGCGTTCCATGCCGGGTCGAGGAAGCCGGAGATCTGGAAAATGGACAACTTCCAGCCCGCGCCGAAGGCCGCGGCGTTCCTGGACATCTTGCATGAGCTGACCATGGAAGCCTGGATCAGGCCGACGCGTCTGGGCGCTTCCAATCAGATGATTATGGTCAAGGGCAGCTATACTTATGATGGAGTCGGCTATTCGCTGTGGCTGGACCAGCAAGGCCGGCTGCAATGCGGAGTCCGACATACGCACACCTACTTTGGCGAATCAGGGGACTGGAGCATTGACGGTATCGTTACCGACACGAAGCTGCGGCCGGACACCTGGTATCATGTCGTCGGCATCATCTACTCGTCCAAGCGGGCCAGCATCTATGTAAACGGGGCTCTGGTGAAGACGGGGGCCATCACCCAATCGATCCTATCCCGGCCGAATGAGCCGCTGTATATCGGCTCGGGTTCCCACTACGGCCAGCCGGACTGGAGGTTCGACGGTTCGATCGACGAGGTGGCGATTAACGATCGGGCCCTGTCCGCGGAAGAGATCCAGCAGCGCTATCAAGCCGGCCTGTCCAGGCACAAGAACTAGGGCCGGGGATCGGCCAGGGCTTCCGATAAAAACCCAATCCTGACCGATGCGCGGATAAAATCCTGACAATAGAATTTTATCATCATAGGCAGATTCCGACGCGATCGTAGAATTAGGTGGGGGCTAGTTGTCTTTGGCCGGGAGCGGCCCCGAACCGCTCCCGGCGGTTAGGGGACGGGGGGCGGCGGGGGGAAATGTTGAATGTTGAGACCTGACCCCTGTTTGACGTTGCTTTCCGTGCTGGGGTATGATTCCACGCGTTCGATTCGACCCACCGCGCCAGAAAGGTGCCCCATGACTCAAGCCGCCGCCGACATCGACTTGCCCGGATTGCCCCTCTTCAAGAAGGGCAAAGTGCGCAACGTCTACGAGGTGGGCGAAGACCTGCTCATCGTCGCCACCGACCGCATCTCAGCCTTCGACTATGTCCTGCCCTCGCTCATCCCCTCCAAGGGCGCGGTCCTGACTCAGCTGTCCGCGTTCTGGTTCGAATACACTTCGCTCATCGTCGAGAATCATGTCATCACCGCCGATGCGGCCGCCTTCCCGGCCGCCCTGCTGCCCCACCGGGCCGTCCTGGACAAGCGCTCGATGCTGGTCCGCCGGACCAAGGTCGTCCCGATCGAATGCGTCGTCCGCGGCTATCTGTCCGGATCGGGCTGGAAGGAATACAAGAAATCCGGCCGGGTCTGCGGCCTCAAGCTGGCGGCCGGCTTGAAGGAGTCCGACCGCCTCGAGGAGCCCATCTTCACCCCCTCGACCAAGGCCGAGCAGGGCCATGACGAGAACATCTCCTTCAAGGAGATGGAAAGAATCGTCGGCTCCGCCCTGGCCAAGAAGATCCGCAAGGTCAGCCTGGACCTCTTCCAGAAGGCCTCCCTGCATGCCCTGTCCAAGGGCATCATCATCGCCGACACCAAGTTNNACACCAAGTTCGAGTTCGGGCTGGACGGCGAGACCCTGATCCTGGTCGACGAGATCTTCACCCCCGACTCCTCCCGCTTCTGGCCGCTGGCCTCCTACGAACCCGGCCATGGACAGCCGAGCCTGGACAAGCAGTTCGTCCGCGACTATCTGGAGACGACGGGATGGGACAAGCAGTCCGATCCGCCGGCTCTTCCTCCCGAGATCATCGCCAAGACGTCCGAGAAGTACCTGGACATCTTCCGCCTGCTGACCGGGAAGGCCGAGTTGTGAAGCCGGGATTCGTCGACTTCCACATCCACTCGACTTTCTCCAGCGACGGCGAGTTCACGCCCGCCCAGATCGTCGAGATGGCCCGGGCGGCCGGCTTTGTGGCCATCTCCTTCGCCGACCACGACAACGTGGCCGCCTATCCCGAGGCCATCGAGATCGGCCGGGCCTCGGCCGTCGAGGTCATCCCGAGCATGGAAGTGACCACGACCTACGAGGGACGCGAGTTCCACTGCCTCCTGCCGTTCCTCGACTGGACCCATCCGGCCATCGCCCGCATTGCCGCCCACGTCAGCGACGGCCGCTGGACCGAGGCCCGCGAGCGGGTGGAGAGCCTGCGGCGGCTGGGCATCGGCCTGACCTGGGAGGAGGTGGAGAGCGCGGTGGGCAAGACCCCGCCTCTCGGGGTCAAGATCGCCCAGATCCTGCTGGATAAGCCGGAATCGAGGCGCGACCCGCGGCTGGCCGTCTACTACGACGAGGCCGGCCGCCCCCTCGCGCCCAAGCACTTCTACATCGACTTTTTCATGGAAGGCAAGCCGGCCTTCGTCCCCAAGCGGCACATCCCGCTGCTCGACGTCCTCGACCTGGCCCCGGCCTCGGGCGCCGTCCCCGTGCTGTCCCATCCCGGCGCCTACTTCCAGAACACCACCGAGGCCGACCTGATCGCGCTGCGGGCCCGCGGGCTGGAGGGGTTGGAGGTCTATACTTCCTACCATGATGAGGCCCAGACCCGCTTCTACGCCGCGGCCGCCCGGGCCCTGGGCCTGGTGGCCACCGCCGGCTCCGACTTCCACGGCCGGGTCAAACCGCAGGTGCCGTTCGGCTTGATTCGCGACGGCCATTATGGAATGATAAGCGTATTGATTTCGAGGAGGAGGGCTTAACTATGCCGTTTAACTGGCTGGACATCGTGTTGGCGGGATTGGTGCTTCTGGCCGTCATCGTCGGCCTGATCAAGGGCTTTGTCCGCGAGATCATCGGCCTGCTCGTCATCGTGGCGGGCATCTTCGTGGCCGCCAGCTTCTACAAGCCCGTGGCGTCCTTCGCCGGCAAGTTCATCAAGAGCCCGGCCGCCGCCAACTTCGTCGGCTTCTTTCTGCTGTTCCTGGCCGTCCTGATCATCGGCGGATTCCTGGCCGGGTTGATCGGCAAGGCGACCAAGGGATCTCTCGGCTTCGTCAACAATCTCCTGGGCGGCATCGTGGGCTGCGCCGAGGGCATCCTCATCGCTGGCGCCATCATCTTCGCCATGCTGGCCTTCCCGGTCAACAAGAGCGCCCTGATGGGCTCCAAGCTGGCCCCGACGGTCTACAAGATTACCAAGGCCGCCATCCAGATCGTCCCGGCCGAGCTCAAGAATCAGATCAAGACCGCCTACGGCGAGCTCCTGGCCAAGCCCGAGGCTCCCATCCCGACGGCCGAGCCCGCTCCCGAGCCGATCAAATAATGGACAAAAAGTTCAAGGAGCTCAACATCCACCAGAAGATGGAGCTCCTGATCGAGGACCTGGTCGAGAAGGGTGTGCGCTTCCGCGACGCCGAGAAGGAGTTCCAGAAGCTCTTCCTCGAAGCCTCGCTGAAGCGCCACAACGGCAATAAAACCGAGATGGCCAAGGCCCTCGGATTGCACCGGAACACCCTCCACAACAGGGCCAAATCCCTTAAGATCAAGAAATTTTAGCAGTCGACACTCAAGTCTGCTAATTTTTTCTCTTTTCCTCTTGACAAAGGGTCTTTCTCTCCTTATAATTAGCACCTCTCGTCAGAGACTGCTAATTTCAATTATCGAGGAGGTTTTCATGAAGATTTCCCCGCTCTATGACCGAGTCCTGGTCAAGAGAATCGAGGAGCAGGAAGTCCGGCGCGGCGGCATCATCATCCCTGATACCGCCAAGGAAAAGCCCCAGCAGGCCGAGATCATCGAAGCCGGCAAGGGCAAGGTCAACGAGGACGGCAAGACCGTCCCGTTGCAGGTCAAGAAGGGCGACAAGGTGCTGATCGGCAAGTACAGCGGCACCGAGGTGATGGTCGACGGCGTCGAGCATCTCATCCTCCGCGAGGAAGAGATCCTGGCCATCGTCAGCTGATCCGGCCGGAAAGATTAAGGAGACACGACAATGGCTAAACAAATCATGTTGGGAGACGACGCCCGGGCTCAGCTGCTCAAGGGCGTCAACGTTCTGAGCAACCTGGTCAAGGCCACCCTCGGCCCCCGCGGCAAGAACGTGGTCATCGACAAAAAGTTCGGCTCGCCCACCAGCACCAAGGACGGCGTCACGGTGGCCAAGGAAGTCGAGCTCAAGGACCACCTGGAGAACATGGGCGCCCAGCTGGTCAAGGAAGTGGCCAGCAAGACCTCGGACGTGGCCGGTGACGGCACCACGACCGCCACGGTCCTGGCCCAGATCATCTACGGCGAGGGCCTCCGCTACGTCACGGCCGGCTCCAACCCGACCATGATCAAGAAGGGCATCGACAAGGCCGTCGAAGTCGTCGTGGGCGACCTCAAGAAGCTGTCCCGCGAAGTCAGCGGCGAGATGATCGCCCAGGTCGGCGCCATCTCGGCCAACAACGACGAGAGCATCGGCAAGATCATCGCCGAGGCCATGGAGAAGGTCGGCAAGGACGGCGTCATCACCGTCGAGGAAGCCAAGGGCATGGAAACGGCCCTGGACATCGTCGAGGGCATGCAGTTCGACCGCGGCTACCTGTCGCCCTATTTCATCACTGACGCCGACCGCATGGAGTGCGTCCTGGAGAATCCGCTGATCCTCCTGCACGAGAAGAAGATCAGCAACCTGCGCGAGTTCCTGCCCCTGCTGGAGAACGTGGCCCGCATGGGCAAGCCGCTCGTCGTCGTGGCCGAGGAAGTCGAGGGCGAGGCCCTGGCCACCCTGGTCGTCAACAAGATCAAGGGCACCTTCATGTGCGCCGCCGTCAAGGCCCCCGGCTTCGGCGACCGCCGCAAGGCCATGCTCGAGGATATCGGCATCCTGACCGGCGGCAAGGTCATCACCGAGGACATCGGCGTCAAGCTGGAGAACGTCGGGATCGACTGGCTGGGCGAGGCCAAGAAGGTCGTCATCGACAAGGACAACACCACCATCGTCGAGGGCAAAGGCAAGAACGCCGACATCCAGGCCCGCATCAAGCAGATCCGCAACCAGATCGACGAGACCACCTCCGACTACGACCGCGAGAAGCTGCAGGAGCGGCTGGCCAAGATGGTCGGCGGCGTGGCCCTGATCAAGGTCGGCGCGGCCACCGAGACCGAGCTCAAGGAGAAGAAGGCCCGGGTCGAGGACGCCATGCACGCCACCAAGGCGGCCGTCGAGGAGGGCATTGTGCCCGGCGGCGGCGTGGCCCTGCTGCGCTCCCAGAAGTCGCTGGAAGCCCTCAAGCTCGAGGGCGATATAAAGATCGGCGCCGACATCATCCGCCGCGCTCTCGAAGAGCCCCTGCGGACGATCGCCAACAACGCCGGCCTCGAGGGCTCGATCGTAGTCGAGAAGGTCCGCGAGCAGAAGCAGGACGTCGGCTTCAACGCCCTGGCCGAGCGGTACGAGGACATGATCAAGGCCGGCATCCTGGATCCGACCAAGGTCGTCCGGATCGCCCTGCAGAACGCGGCCTCGATCGCCGGGCTGATGCTGACCACCGAGGGCCTCATCACCGAGCTGCCCGAAGAGGACAAGAAGGGCGGCGGCTACCCGATGCCTCCCGGCGGCGGCGGCGATATGTACTGATCGCGCCCGCGGCGATTGAGCTAGCTTACCGAGCCGCCCTCATCCCGGTCGCCAAGGCCGGGGTGGGGGCGGCTTTTTTTTGGTAGTTCGCCAGATTTTGGGGAAATTGAGCGATTCGGGGTATCGGCCAACGGCGTAAAATTGACCCCGTTTTTCGCCTGTGTCAGAATGGCGGCGCCATGAAGCGCTTCGATCGCTACGTCCTGCGCGAAGTGGCCACGCCCTTTTTTATCGGCCTGGGCGTCTACAGCTTCGTCCTGCTGATGAACCAGCTCCTGCTCTACCCGGAGCTGTTCATCGCCCGGGGCGTGCCGCTGGGCATGATCGCCCGGCTCCTCATCAACGTCATCCCCGGCATTCTGGCCTTCACCGTGCCGATGTCGGTCCTGATGGGCGTGCTGGCCGGCCTCAGCCGGATGTCCTCCGACTCCGAGATCACGGCCTTCAAGTCCCTGGGTGTCGGCCACGGCCGCCTGCTCCTGCCGCTTCTCCTGTTCGGCCTGGCCGGCTGGGCCGCGACTTCCTGGCTGGCCATGGAGGCGGCGCCGGCGGCCAACTTCCGCTTCCAGCGGACCTTCGCCGCGGCCCTGGCCCAGCGGGCCGAGACCCAGGTCGCGCCGCGCACTTTCAACCAGATTATCCCCGGCTTGACCATCTACTACCGGGAAGCCGGCCCGACCGGGGACTGGTCCAAGGTCTTCATCGCCTCCAGCGAGTCGCGGACCGGGCAGAAGATCCTGCTGGCCCGGGAGGGAAGCCTGAGCGTCCTGCCCGAGGCCCGGCGGGCCGTCCTCCGCCTGACCGAGGCGTCCGAGCATGACGTCGATATGAACGATCCGGCCAAGTACCCGATGACCTTCTCCGGCCGGGTCGAGGAGGAACTGGACGGAGAGCGGCTGTTCGGCGTCTATACGGCTGTCAAGCGGCAGCGGGAGATGACCCTTGGGGAGCTGCAGGCGAGCCGGACCGAGGCCGAAGCCCGGCTGGCCGCCGCCATCCGGGGCGGGAACGCCCCGGCCCGGGCCGAAGCCGAGCTGGATGCCCGACGCTACGAGATCGAGATCTACAAGAAATACGCTCTGCCCTTCGCCTGCTGGATCTTCGTCTTCCTGGGACTTCCGCTGGGCGTCTCCACCCGCAAGGGCGGCCGGGCCAGCGGCTTCACCTTGAGCATCGTCATCATTTTCCTCTACTACGTCCTGATCACGGCCGGGGAGAACATGGCCATCAAGGGCCGGATCGCGCCCTGGCTGGGCATGTGGGGGGCGGACATCGTCTTCGGGGCCCTGGGATTGTGGCTCTTCGCCACCTCGGCCCGCGAAGTCCCGCGGCTGGCCAGGCGCCGGCGCCGGAATCGGCCGGAGGAGGAGGCGGAGCCCGTCCCGTCCGGTCCTGCCCCCGCGATCCGCGTCCGGCGGGCCCTGCCCGTGCTGCAGACGCTGGACCGCTACATCCTGCGCAAGTACCTCTTCATCGCCGGCCTGGCCCTGGCCAGCCTGGCCGCCGTCTCGGCCATCGTCACCTTCTTTGAGCAGATCGACAATCTTTATGAGCACGGCAAGCCGATCGGGCTGCTGCTGTCCTATGTGGCCTTCCGGATGCCCGAGTTCATCCATATCGGGCTGCCGATCCTGGCCCTGACGGCCACCCTGCTGGTCTTCGGCCTGTTGACCAAGAGCAACGAGCTGACGGCCATGAAGGCCTGCGGCATCAGCCTCTACCGGGCCGTAATGCCGGCCCTGGGCATGGCCCTGCTCCTGGGACTGCTGTCCTTCGCCCTGCAGGAGCGGATTCTGCCCCGGTCGTCCCGGACCGCTTCCGAGGTCTGGAATGAGCTCAATGACGCTCCGGCCCAGGCCTACGCCGTCTTCCATCAGCGCTGGGTGGCCAACAAATCCCGCGACCGCTTCTACAACTACCAGTACTTCGACCCGGACAAGGCCGCCTGGGGCGGGCTCCAGGTGATCGACCTGGATGTGGAGAGGTGGGCCATCAGCAGCCGTCTCTATGCCAAGCGGGCGGAGCTGCGGGGGGAGACCATCGTCCTGCACGAAGGCTGGATCCGCGAATTCCGCGACGGCATCCCGGTCACCTTCGACTCCTTCGCCGACCGGGAGATCCCGTTGCGCGATGAGCGCAGCCTGTTCTTCGCCGAGGCCAAGGAGCCGGCCCAGATGACCTACGGCGAGCTGCGGGACCACGTCCGGGATATCCGAGGCCTGGGCTTCGACGCCCGCCGGCCGCAGGTGGATCTGGCCTTCAAGCTGGCCTTCCCCTGGGTGGCCCTGGTCATGACCCTGCTGGGCCTGCCGTTCGCCTTCGCCATGGGCAAACGGGGCGCCCTGGTCGGGATTGCCGTCAGCCTGGGCATCTCCATCGTTTACTGGATCATGCTGGGGGTCTTCCGCAGCCTGGGTTACGTGGGGGTCCTGAGCGCGCCGCTGGCCGCCTGGGGGCCCAATGTCCTCTTCGGCCTCCTGGGCGGGTGGCTGTTCCTGCGCGTCCGCACATGATGTCGATCCTTGGCGAGTTAGTATCCTCCAGAGGGGCGAGGGCGATGGGGGCCGAAACCACGGGCTTTGCAGCACTAAGCGCAGGCTTAGTGTCGGCGAATGAGCGGGCACGGTTCCCTGCGAAGCAGGGAGAGCGAGTGAGCCGGCCGGAGTGAGCGCCCTCGCTGGGGGCGCGAACGTTTTTGCCCCCTCATAGCCCGAGCCCTCTCTTGCCGGGTCGGCTTGTTCATGCTACCGTGACGGCATCATGTCCTTTCTGCGGACCCTGTCCAACGCCCTCATCGGCGCCCTGCTCTTCGCCGTTCTCCTGGCCGTCCTGGTCGTCGACCTCAACATCAACCTGACCGTGACCCCGCGCGTCCTCCTGGTCCTGAGCGGCTGGATGGCCGTCACTTACGGCCTCCTGGCCGCCATGGTCAGCCTGCTGATCGCCCTGGCCTTCCGCTTCCTGACCGGAGGCCGGCCCGTCAAGGGCTTCGTCAGCCCGTCCTTCCTGATGCTGGCCACCGCCCTGCAGACCCTGGTCGCCCTGGTCATCATCCGAGAGAACACCGCCTACTTCGGGGCCTTCTTCTCCTCCGACGCCCGGTCTCATCTGAAGATCCAGATGATCGCCCTGTTCGTGGTGGCGATGATCGGCCTGGTGGCCCATTACGAGTACCGCCACCACAAGCCCCGACGATCCCTAGGGATCGCCTATTTCGCCCTATTGGCCGCCATGCTCGGCTTGACCGTCTACGAGAGACTGACTATTGAAGCCCCGCCCCAGGCCCGCCGGACGGGGCTTTACCGCCCGACCGACACGGACCGGCGGGTGACCCTGATCGGGATCGATGGGCTAAGCCTGGACTTCATCCAGCCGCTGGCCGCCGAGGGTCTGCTGCCGAACTTCGCTGCCCTGATGGAAAGCGGCGCCTGGGCCCGGGTCGAAGGCTTCACCCCCAGCGATCCGTTCGTCTTGCGGCGAAGCCTCCTGACCGGGAAGATGCCCGCCCATCACCGCCAGATCTCCGACGTCCGCTATTCCCTGCCCGGTCTCCCTCACCGGCTCGAGGTCGTGCCGCGTTTCATCCTCTTCCGCCAGATGACGCGGCTCCGCATCCTGTCCATCGAGCCCCATCCCGGGCCGGCCCAGATCAAGGACCTCTGGCGGATCACCACGGATGCCGGTCTCCCGGTCCTGGACGCTTCCGCTCCAGCCGCGGCCGCCCCGCCCGACTCGACCGGCGAGGCGGAGGCCAAGCCCGAATCCTTCTTCCAGGTCATCTTCCAAGACTACGAGTCCGGGACCTCGCGGCTCTTCGAGCTGGCCCGCCGGGCCCTGCGGGCCGACGACGAAGCTTCGGCCGCCGCCTTCAGCGGCAAGGCCGCCCGGCAGCCCCGCCTGACGGTCCTGTTCCTGGACGGGTTGAGCCCCGTCCAGGGCTTGTTCTACAAGTACAGTCAGCCCGAAGCCTTCGGCGAGATGCGCCAGGAGGACATCCTCCGCTACGGGCCGGTCATCCGCAAAGCCTACCAGCTCTACGACCGCATCCTGGGCCGGGCCATGGCCGCGCTCAAGGAGGACGAGCTCCTGGCGGTCGTCTCGACCCACGGCGTCGAGCCCCTGCCCTACTGGAAGCGCATCGTCGAGTGGGCCCTGGGGAATCCCGACGTTTCCGCCTACCACGAGCGGGCCCCGGACGGGGCGGCCTTTTTCTTCGGCGGCGGCGTGGCCAAGGGCAGCTCGCTCGACGCGGTCAAGATCGTCGACGTCCTGCCGACGCTGTTGTATTACTTGAGGCTGCCCGTGGGGCGGGACATGGACGGCATCGTCCGGGGCCAGCTCTTCGACCGCGATTTCACCGAGGCCAATCCGGTCTTCACCATCACCTCGTACGACGATCTGGAGATCCGGCCGGCCCGGATCAATGAATGATCTTGAACATCCGGCGCCAGCGGGCCTTGGGCAGGAAGGAAACGAACTTCTTCAGCCGGTCCCGCAGGCCCGTCTTCAGGTAGGCGTCCCGTTCGGCCTGGTAGGAAAAGTAGATCAGCCAGGGCCGGCCCTTGAGGTAGCTCAACGGCAGGAAGCCCCAATAGCGCGAGTCGGCGCTGTTGTCCCGGTTGTCGCCCATGGCGAAGATGTGGCCTTCGGGGACGGTGACCGGGCCGTAGTTGTCGCGGATGGAATCGGCGTATTGGTAGTAGTCGTTCTTGCCGATGACTTGGCTGTCGTTGTGGACCTTGTAAGGCTCGTCCAGGACCTGGCCGTTGATCGAGACCTGCTTGGCCTTGATCTCGATGGTCTCGCCGGGCAGGCCGATGACCCGCTTGACGAAATCCTTGTTCAGCTCGTTAGGGTACTTGAAGATGACGATATCTTGCCGCCGCACCTGGCGCCGGGGCAGGACGAGCTTGTCGATGGGGTTGTCGGTGTTGGTGTAGATCAGCTTATTGACCAGCAGGAAGTCGCCGACAAGAAGGGTCGGCTCCATGGAGCCGGTCGGGATCTGGAAGGCCTGCACGACGAAGGTCATGACGAAGAAGACGAAGACCGCCGTCTCAGCAATGAGCTCGAAGTACTCGCGGAAGACGCTCTTGTCCCTCTTCTTCTTCTTTTTCCCGCCATCATCGTCGATATCGTGTTGGTCTTTCATGTTCTATCCTGCTTGAAAAGAAGCCACAGCATAGCCTAAAACCCCGGCCGCATCAAGAAGGTTACCCCGGAAGGTTGCCCCGGCGTTTCTCCGGCCGGGCAGTTCGGAGGACTCCGGGCCGGCCGTTGAAAAGCCGGAGCCGGTATGCTTAAATGGACGCCATTAGCCATGAATGCGATTCTGGTCGACCGACCCGTAACCCGCCGCGGCAGGCTGCCTCACGGCCGCCTGGCCGCCCCGGCGGACGCCCGCATCCTTTTCTATAGCGTCGATCAGGACGAGTCCCGCGACGGCATTCCCGTCTTCACCCGGTTCGCGGCATGAGCGCCGCCCCCTTCCGGATCGAAGCCCGGGATCCAGGCTCCTCGGCCAGGGCCGGGATCATCCCGACACAGCACGGCGACATCCGGACGCCGGCCTTCGCCCCCGTGGCCAGCCAGGGCACGGTCAAGGGCCTGACCCATGACCGCGTCGAGGCCCTGGGCGCCCAGCTCCTGCTCTGCAACGCCTACCATTTGATGCTCCGTCCGGGGGCGGACGTCGTCCAGGCCCTCGGCGGACTGCACCGATTCATCGCCTGGCCCAGGCCGATCCTGACCGACTCGGGCGGGTTCCAGATCTACAGCATGGCCCCGCTGACCAAGGTCAAGGCCGACGGGGTGGCTTTCGCCTCGCATCTGGACGGGACCAAGCTGTTCCTGACCCCGGAAGACGTCGTGGACGTCCAGCTCAAGCTGGGCGCGGACATCATCATGGCTCTGGACCACTTCGTCCCCTTCGCTTCCCCGCCCGAGCTGGTCCGCCGGGCCGTTGAGACGACCACCCTCTGGGCCCGCCGGGCTCGCGACTACGCCGCCCGCACCGAGTCGGGATCCCAGTTGTGGGGCATCACTCAGGGCGGGGTGGACATGGAGCTACGGCGGCGAAGCTCCGAAGAGATCGCCGGGCTCGGTTTCGCCGGCCACGCCGTGGGCGGCCTGGGCATCGGCGAGGCCAAGACCCAGCTGCGCGAGGTTCTCGAGCTCAGCGATGCGGTTCTGCCCGCGGACAAGCCGCGCTACCTGATGGGCATGGGCTACCTGGCTGACGTCGTGGAGGCGGTTGAGCGCGGCGTGGACCTCTTCGACTGCGTCCTGCCCACCCGTAACGCCCGCAACGGCTCGCTCTTCACGTCCCAGGGCGTCGTGGTCATCAAGAACCGCAAGTACGCCGACGACCCGCGGCCTCTGGACCCGGCCTGCTCCTGCCCCGCCTGCAAGACCTATTCGCGGGCTTATCTGCGCCACCTCTTCGAGCGCTCGGAGATGGCCTCGGCCACCCTCAACACCATCCATAATCTCCACTTTTATCTTGACTTCTTTGCTAAAATGCGGCAGAGTATCGAATCCCATTCCTTTCAACGCTTTAAGTTGAAACTGCTCGAATCCATTGGAAAGGACGAAACGCGATGATTCTAACCGGATTGGCAGTCTTGGCCGCCCAAAGCAGCCCCGCGGTCCCCGGCGCCGCCGCGCCGACAACCAGCATGTTCGGGGCTCTCATCCCCTTCGTCCTGGTCTTCGCCATCTTCTATGTTCTGATCATTCTGCCCCAGCGCAAGAAGCAGAAGAAGCACCAGGAGCAGGTCGGGGCCCTGAAACCGGGCGACCGGATCATCACCGCGGCCGGCATCTACGGCACCATCATGGGCGTGCAGGCCGACCGCCTGGAAGTCAAGATTGCGGCCAACGTCAAGATCGAGGTCACCAAAGGCTCGGTCGGCGTCATCCTGGGCCCCCAGTCCGGCGCTCCGGACAAGGCCGAGTGACCCGAGGCTCGAGAACGGACGCGGGCGGACCCGGAGCGGATCCCGCCCCTACCCCCGATACAAGGCGATCCGCCTGAAAAGAGAGATCCGATGAAGAAAGGACTCAACTGGAAAGTACCGCTGATCCTGGCCGTGGTCGGCCTGTGCGTCTTCCTGGCCACCCCCCTGAGCCGGAAGATCAAGCTCGGCCTGGACCTCAAGGGCGGCATCCACCTGGTCCTCCAGGTCATGACCGAAGACGCCCTGACGGCCGAGACTGACCAGGAGATCACCCGCTTCAGCGAGCTGTTCAAGAAGAACAGCGTGACCTTTACCGCGGGAGTCAAGGAAAAACCCGGCCTCTTCGCCTTCACCGGCACGGACGCCAACCAGGAAGCCAAGATCAAGGAGCTGCTCGACCAGTACACCCGCGACTGGACGATCTCCTTCATGGCCGATCGGGCCGTCTTCAGCCTGACCCCGGCCGCCGCCCAGATCCTGCGCGAAATGGCCGTGACCCAGACCCTGGAGACGATCCGCAACCGCGTCGACCAGTTCGGCGTGGCCGAGCCGCTCATCCAGAAGCAGGGAACCGACCGGATCGTGGTCGAGCTGCCCGGCGTCGACGACCCCGAGCACGTCAAGAACCTGATCAAGGTCACCGCCGTCCTGAAGTGGCGCCTGGTCAAAGGCGGCCCGGCGGCCGACGAGGCCACCCTGCTGCAGCCCTTCAACGGGGTGGTGCCCGAGGACGCCGAGATCGTCCGCGGCGACGCGAGCCGCGGCCATCCGGGCCTCTATCTCTTGGAGAAAGTGGCCGCCGTGTCCGGCCAGGACCTGCGCTCCGTACGCGTCTCGCAGGACGAGTGGGGCAACCCGGCCGTCGCCTTCCAGCTCAACACCGACGGCGCCCGCCGCTTCGAGCAGGTCACCGGGGCCAACATCAACCGGGCCCTGGCCATCGTCCTGGACGACAAGGTCCAGTCGGCTCCCAACATCAACGCCCGCATCGGCGACAGCGGCATTATCGAAGGCCGCTTCAGCGCCGAGGAAGCCAACGACCTGGTCATCGTTCTCAAGGCCGGGGCGCTGCCGGCCGGGATCAAGTACCTCGAGGAGCGGACCATCGGCCCCTCGCTGGGCTCGGACTCGGTCAAGCAGGGGCTCTTCGCCGGCTTGGCCGCCATCCTGGCCGTGATGATCTTCATGATCATCTACTACAAGCTGTCCGGGATCAACGCCATCGTGGCCCTGATCCTCAACGTGGTCGTGCTGTTCGGGGCCCTGGCCTACTTCAAGGCCAACCTGACTCTGCCCGGCATCGCCGGCATCATCCTCTCGATCGGCATGGCAGTCGACGCCAACGTCCTGATCTTCGAGCGGATCAAGGAGGAGCGGGCCATCGCCAAAAGCGTCGGGTCCTGCGTCTCGGCCGGCTTCAGCAAGGCCTTCTCGGCCATCTTCGACTCCAACCTGACGACCATCATCTCGGCCGTCTTCCTGTTCCAGTTCGGGACCGGGCCGATCCGGGGCTACGCCGTGACCCTGACCATCAGTCTGCTGGCCAACCTGTTCACGGCTGTCTTCGTCTCCCGGGTCATGTTCGAGCTGGTCGTCCCCAAGACCGCCAAGACACTGAGCATCTGACATGGACATCTTCAAGAAAACCCCCACCATCAACTTCATGAAGTATAAGTACGTGGCCCTGGCCGTCACGGCCGCCGTCGTCCTGGCCGGGATCCTGAACATCTTCGTCTTCAAGGGACTCAAGCTGGGCGTGGACTTCGGCGAGGGCACCCTGATCCGGGTCGCCTACAAGGCGCCCCGGAAGGTCGGCGACATCCGCAACCTGCTGGCCGGAGTCGGCCTGGGCGGAAGCTCCATCCAGGAGACCGGCAAGACCGGCCGCGAGTTCCAGATCCGCAGCGTTGAGGTCCGCAACACCAAGGACGCCGCGGTCGACCTGGAGAGCCACGAAGCCCTCGGCAACAAGATCATCGCCGCCCTCAGGGGCTCCGACGGCGAGGCCGAGAAAGCCCAGGGCCTGCGCGATCTCAACGGCCTCGACCTCAAGAGCCTGACCGGGCTGCTCGAGCCGGCCTTCCTGGACAAGGCCGCCGCCTACGCCGAGAGCATCTTCGGCCTGCGCAAGGACAAGGGCATCATCTCCGATTTCGCTGAGATGGGCCCGGCCGGAATCCCGGCCGAGGCGGTCTCGTTCCTTAAGGGCAAGACCTACCTGGGCAAGCTGACCATTCTAAGCCGCGAGAGCGTCGGGCCCCAGGTCGGCGCGGACCTGCGCAAGAAGGCCGTCCAGGCCACCGTCTGGTCGCTGCTGGGCATGCTCGTCTATATCGCCCTGCGCTTCAAGCTGGCCAACGGCGTCTCGGCCATCTTCACCCTGACCCAGGACGTCCTGATCACCATGAGCCTCTACTCCTTCTCCGGCCGCGAGGTCAACCTGCCGATCATCGCCGGCATCCTGACCATTGTCGGCTTCTCCATCAACGACACCATCGTCATCTTCGACCGCATCCGGGAGAACCAGAAGCTCAACCGCAAGCTGCCGCTCGAGGCCATCATGAACCTCAGCCTCAATCAGATGCTGGGCCGGACCTTCATCACCTCGGGCACCGTCCTGATGACTGTCCTGGCTCTTTTCCTCTTCGGCGGCAAGGTCATCAACGACTTCGCCTTCCTGATGCTGATCGGGACGTTCGAGGGCGTCTACTCGACCATCTATCTCAGCTGCCCCATCGTACTGTGGTGGACCAAGTGGTTCCCGTCCAAATCCGCCGGACGGAAATAAAAATGTTGCGGCCGAGACTTGCCTTGCAAAAGCTTTTCTTTTATACTTACTTACTGTCTCGGTACATCATCACCCTAACATATGAGGTCTGACATGGCTGAAGTGAAGAAGCCGGGCTCCTCAGGGAAGGAAGCGGTTCCCGAGATCTTCCGCGACTCGCTCATCACCCGCGAGAAGGGCTCGGGGCGGAAGGCTTTGGCTTTCCCCATCGCGTTTCTCATCCACGCGCTCCTGATCGTAGCCCTGGTCGTCATCCCTCTGATGTCGGCCGGCGACCTGCCCAAGATCGAGATCACCAGCGCTTTCCT
>DFYJ01000067.1 GCA_002383325.1 Candidatus Aminicenantes bacterium UBA4085 | reverse complement strand
TATGACTCTTACTGTCGAAGGTCAGGCTCTCCGCCGCCGTTTCGTTGCCGGCGTCCGCCATCCCCCGACGCCATTTGCCTCGAGGCCCCGGTCCCGCCGAACGCGGTTTCCCTTAGCGAGTCCGGCCGGCCGGGATGACCGAGCCTTCAGAACAACCCCGTGCTGCCGAAGCCGCCCTCGCCGCGGCTGGTGTCGTCGAGCTCGTCGGCTTCCGTGATCTCCGCCGCCTGGACCGGCTGGATAAGCATCTGGGCGATCTTCATTCCAGCCTTGATCTCAAACGGCTCCCGGGACAAGTTGATCAGTACGACTTGGACCTCGCCGCGGTAGCCGGCGTCGACGACCCCGGCCAGCCGATGGACACCCTTCAGCGAGATGCCGCTCTTGTCCCAGACCAGGCCGACGAAGCCTCGCGGGATGGCCATCTTGATCCCGGTCGGGACGGCATAGACCTCGCCGGGAGCGAGCGTCCTGTCGATAGCGGAGTAGATGTCCATCCCCGCGTCGCCGGGATGGCCGTAAGAAGGCAGTTTGGCCTGAGGGATAATCTTCTTCACTTTGATCTGCATGTTCGCCTCATTTTATCATTCGTCCGCTTCGTTCCCGTCGGGGGCAAGAATCCATGAGCCCGAAACCGAGTCCTTCCCTATCCCTTCAGGGACCGGGAATTCGGGAGTTATGTATGGTGTCCCCCAATTATAAATTATATGCCTTCTATCTTCACCTCGCCGAAGTAGGGCTCGGCGGCGGCGGCTAGGCGCCGGACCTCCTCCTGGCTGTAGGGCTTCAGGCTCCGGTACTCTTCGGCCAGGCAGTTGCGCGGAGAGAACTGCTGGACCTGGAAGGCAGCCGCCCCCCGCATCCAGCGGCCGATGGCCAGGATCTCCGGCTCCCCGATCAGGCCCGGCACAAGGGTGGTCCGCAGCAGATACGGCCGGCCCGAGGCCCTCAGGATCGAGGCCGAGCGGGCCACGGCCTCCGGATCGGCCGTCTTGGTCCCGGCCGCCTCACCGTATCGCTCCGGCGGCGCCTTGATGTCCAGGGCAACCTGATCCGCCAGCTCCGCGGCCAGGACCGCCTCCAGCCTGTCCGGCAGAGAACCGTTGGTGTCCAGCTTGACCAGCAGGCCCTTGGCCTTGAGTAGGCTGAGGAAGCCCTCCAGGTCGTCGGCCAGAAGGGGCTCCCCCCCGGTGACGCAGATGCCCTCCAGCCACCCCCGCCGGGCGTCCAAGTAGGCCAGGAACAAGTCCATGGGCACGTCGGCCAGATCGTTCGGCTTCAGCACCAGGTCGGGGTTGTGGCAGAAGGGACAGCGGTAGCTGCACCCGGGCAGGAAGACGGTCGAGGCGATGAAGCCGGGAAAGTCCTTGGGGGCGAACTTCTCTAAGCCCTTGATCGCAACCACGCTTCGAAGTCCTCGCGGCCGTTGAGCACGGCCTCGACCTTTCCCCCCTCGACGCACATCAGGGTCGGCAGAATGATGGATCCCTTCTCATCGCGGACCACACTCGGCAGGAACTCACGGATCTTCATCCGGCCCTCTTTGAGGGTTACATCGTATTCCTGCCTGGCCAGGCCGCGCTCGGCGAAGAAAGCCTTGAGGGCGTCGCACTTGTGGCAGTTGGGATAGGTGAAGAGAAGATATTCCATCCCGCATCCCTCCCGGGCCCCGCCTTCCCCGCGCCGCCTAGGCGATCTGGGTGTAGGGCGTACGGTCCTTGAACTCCTGCTGCTTGCCGTCGTTCCAGGTTCGGACCGGGCGCAGATAGCCGACGATGCGCGAATAGACCTCGGTCTCCGTGCCGCAGTCCGGACACTTCGGGTGCTGGCCCTTGAGGTAGCCGTGGTGTTCGCAGATGCTGAAAGTCGGGGTGATGCTGAAGTACGGGATGCGCGTCTCGGCGATCTTGCGGACCAGCTTGCGGCACGTCTCGCCGTCGATGGCCTCGGGCAGGAAGGTGTGGAAGATGGTGCCGCCGGTATAGAGCGACTGGACCGCCTCCTGGTGCTGGAGGGCCTCGAAGACGTCCCGGGTCGCGTCGACGTTCAGCTGGGTCGAGTTGGTCAGGTACGGGTGCTTCTCCGAGCCCGAGGTGACGATCTGGGGGTACTTTTGCCTGTCCAGCCGGGCCAGCCGGTAAGAGGTCGACTCGGCCGGGGTGGCCTCCAGGTTGTAGAGGTTGCCGGTCTCGTCCTGATATTCCTTGAGCACGCCGCGCATGAAGTTGAGGATATCGATGGCGAAAGCCTGGCCCTCGCGCGTGCCGATGCCCTTGCCCAGCAGGTTGAGGCCGGCCTCGTGCATGCCGCAGATGCCGATGGTCGAGAAGTGGTTGTTGAAGTGGCCCAGGTAGACCTTGGTATAGGGCATGATGCCCCGCTCCAGCATGCTGTTGACGATCTCGCGCTTGGCCTCCAGGGAGTCCTTGGCCAGGTCCATCAGGTGGCGGAGGCGCTCTTTGTATTCGTCCACCGTCCTGGCCGTGTAGCCGAGCCGGTTCAGGTTGATGGTCACCACCCCGATCGAGCCGGTCGAGTCGCCGGGGCCCCAGATGCTGCCGGGGCGGCGCATCAGCTCGCGCTGGTCCAGGTTCAGGCGGCAGCACATGGCCCGGATGTCGCCGGGATTCATGTTGGTCCCGATGTAGTTCTGGAAGTACGGGATGCCGTACTTGGCCGTGGCCGCGAACAGCAGCCGGGCGTTGGGGCTGTCCCAATCGAAGTCGTTGGTCAGGTTGTAGGTCGGGATGGGGAAGGTGAAGACCCGGCCCTGGTGGTCGCCCTCGACCATCATCTCCAAAAAGGCCCGGTTGATCATATCCATCTCGGCCTGGTATTCGCCGTAGACGGAATCCAGCTCCCGGCCGCCGACAACGACCTTCTTGGCGGCCAGGTCGCGCGGCACGGTCCAGTCGAAGGTCAGGTTGGAGAAGGGCGTCTGCCAGCCCCAGCGCGACGGCACGTTGAGTCCGTAGACCAGCTTCTGGATGTCCTGCCGGACGTGATCGTAGTCCAGCTTGTCGTGCCGGACGAAGGGGGCCAGCAGGGTGTCGACGCTGGAGAAGGCCTGGGCCCCGGCGAACTCGCCCTGCATCGTGCCGATGTAGTTGACCATATGCAGGGTGGCCGTCTCGAGGTGCTTGGCGGGCGCCGAGTGGACTTGGTTGGAGACGTGGCCGAAGCCCCGCCGCAGGAGGTTCTCCAGCGACCAGCCGGCGCAGTAGCCGACGATGGGATAGGAGAGGTCGTGGATGTGGAAGTCGCCTTCCTGGTGGGCCCGCTTGATCGGCTCGGTGTAGATGTGGTTGAGGGCGTAATTGGAAAGGACCTCGCCCGAGACGCGGGCGTTGAGCCCGGAGAAGCTCATCGTGCCCTCGTTGGAGTTCTCCCGGATCTTCCAGTCGTGGTCGCTGATGTAGTCCTTGATCAGCCGCTCCAGGTTGAGCCCGGTCTGGCGGGCCTCGCGGATGCTCTTGTGGCGCTCGCGGTAGAGGATATAGGACTTGGCCACCTCGTGGTAGCCGCGCTTCATCAGGACCATTTCGACCATGTCCTGGATCTGCTCGACGGAGGGGATCGTGTAGCCGCCGAACTTCTCCTCGATGACGAACGTGACGATGTCGGAGACCGTCTTGGCCTGGCTGAAATCATCGATGCCCTGCGACTTCATGGCCTTGGCGATGGCGTGGGTGATCTTGTCCTGGGTGAAGTCGACCACGGTACCGTCGCGCTTCTTGATGCGGGCGATGATCTTCGAGTTCATCCGGCTCCTCCTGCCTCAGCGGGTCCCGAAAATGGCCCGAAAACCCTAATAAACGGTCTCTTCCTGGCCCTATATTTGGTGGGTTCTTAAGCCGTTAAATACAACATGTTGTATTTACGAGGGCAATTTAACGCTCTCCCCGGACGCTTGTCAAGCCCTTTCTTCCGGCTCGCTTCCGACCTGCCCCGCGGTGCCGAATGTCGCGATTTCCGATGTATTCCGGGGAGAAGAAGCCTAGTCGGCAGCGCGTCGACGACGCAGCAAGACCGGCCGACGGCGTCATGGCGAGAGGACCGCGGCTCAGGGCGTCAGGCCCAGCTCGGCCAGCTCGGCCTCCAAGTCCATCCCGGGACGGAAGACGAGGCCCTGGATGCCGGCCCGCTCGGCTCCGGCCACGTTCTCGGCCAAGTCATCGATGAAGACGGCCGTCTCGGGCCGGGCTCCGACGAGCCGCAGGGCTTCCCGGTAGACGAGCAGGTCGGGCTTCATGACCCCCAGCTCGAAGGACAGGGCATAGGCGTCGAAGAGCAGGACCTCGGGGAAGCGCCGCTTGATGAAGGTCCAGCGCATGATGTCCGTGCTCGAGACCAGGCCCATCCTGACCTTGGGCCGCAGGCGCCGGTAAAGATCGAGCACCGGTCGGTTGAGGGCGAAGACATCGCAGTAGAGGGCGTAGAATTCGCCGAAGTCCGCCTCCGTCGCGAACAGCTCCCGGGCGTTGCGATGGAAGTCGACCTCGGAGACGGCCCCCTTCTCGAACAGGACGGCCAGATCGAGGTTCTCGCGGGCGATCCGCTCGATCTCCCCGGCCGCGAGGCGGGACCGCCCGGCCAGGCCGCGGAAGAAGATCCCGTTGTCGAAGGCCAGAAGGACGTTGCCGAGATCGGACAGGATTGTGTCGATCATTGCGCTTGGGCCCGGGGCTTCTCCAGCGTCCCGCCCTCCCTCCTGTCGGCCCGCTTGAGCAGCAGGGCGAAGACCAGGCCGGCCAACCCCAGCCCGGCGAACATGACCGCCGAGGCGGTGTAGTCGCCCGTCAAGTCGCGGAGCTTGCCGTTGAGAAAGGGGAAGGCAGCCAGGCCGATGTTCTGGATCATGGTCGTCAGCCCGAAGGCCGTGCCGACCTTGTCCTTGGGCACAATCAAGGGAATGGTCGGCCACATGGCCGCGGGCACGAGGACGAAGGCGGCGCCCAGGGTGATCATGGGAAAGACCGGATAGAGCCGGGTCAGGCCGATGACCAGATGGCTGGGGATCAGGATGAGCGACCCGATGATCATCAGGGTGGCCCGGCGCCCGACCTTGTCCACCAGGCGGCCGGCAAAAGGAGCGAAGATCATCGAGGCGAAGATGACGATGCCGGTGATTCCGGGCGCCGTGTTGAACATGTGGAGGTAGTTTGAGAAGACCTGGGCCAGGAAGCCCCCCGAGCTGGCCGCGATGTCGGGAATGCCCCATTTGGTGGCGAAAAGATGGGTCGACAGGGCGGTGAACGGGAAGATGGCCGAGTAGAAAGTGAGGCACAGCAGGGTCACATACCAGTAGGAAGGCTTGAAGGCCTTGATATCGGCCAGGACGATCTTATCGCTTCCGCCGGCCGCGGGGATCTTCAGGATCCTTTCGCCGCGGGCATCCATGAGGTTGGCCGCCAAGTTGCTGGCCAAGCTGACCAGGCATAGAAGCAGAGCCGTCCAGAGGGCGTAGCGATAGTGGCCGAAGTACTGGGCGATCATGGCCTCGGTGTTGAAGCTGAAGAGCGTGCCCAGGCGGCTGACGGTCAGGGAGATGCCGAAGGCCAGGGCCAGCTCCTTGCCCTTGAACCACTTGGACATAAACGCCATCTGGGCCACGACCAGCGATTCCGACCCGGCCCCGAAGACGAGGCGGCCGGCGAACAGCATCGGGCCCGACTTGGCCATGGCCACGATCAGTGCGCCCAGGACGACCAGCCCGGAGAACAGCAGGCTGGCCCGGCGGACGCCGAGCTTGTCGGTCAGGACGCCGCCGAAGAAGACGATGACGATGGCGGCCAGCGAGTAGGCGGAATAGAGGCCGCCGATCGCTCCAGAGCCGAGGCGGAGAGCCGGGATCAGGACGTTCTCGATGGCTCCGATGCTGTCATACGCGAAGTAGCTTCCGAACGTGAGCAGGGCCACGAAGACGAGCAGGGTGAAGCGGTAGAGGGCCTTGGAAGGGTGGAGAGCCCCGGCGGGGGGAGCGGCTGCATCGTTCATGTCGTTTCCTTGTCTTGGGTCAGGCCTCGCCCTCCTCCCCCGTCAGGAGGGCCGGGGCTCGGGACCGGGTGGACGCTTATTTCTTCGTCCCGATGGCCGGGGCAACCAAGCCCAGCTCTTCGATGATGATAGTCCCGACCAGCTTGCCCTGATCGATCTTGAATTCGGTCTTGACCGGACGCTCGGCCCCGTCCGGGGGGGTCGGGATCTTGACCCCGCACTTGAGGACCGTGCCGTCCCAAGTGATGTCGGTCAGGGGGACGTCGGTGAACATCCCGCTCTGCTCGCTCAGGGTCCCGGCCAGCTTGCCGTCGACCAGCTTGAGGGTCATGGGCAGCATGTAGATCTCGCCGGCGTTGACTTCCAGGAGCCATTGTCCGAGCAGCGGCGCCGGATCCGGCTGGAGGCTCTGGGCCGACAGGCCGGCGGCCAGAAACAACGCGCACGCTGCGCAGAGCACGGTCATGACGGATTTTTTCACGTCAACCTCCTGGTGAAGCTTCCCGATCCAGCGATCCGGGAGCCCCTAATATGGGGTTTTCGGCGGGAATAATCAAGTCTCTCGATACGACGGGCGGGGAATGATTGAAAAGGCGCCCGGCCGGGGCTACAATCGGACGGCCATGAGAGCATCCGACATTCGGCTGATGGGGCTTGAGACAACCGGAAACCGCGAGGCGGAGGCCCTGGCCGCAGCCGCCGAGGAGACCTTGGCCGGGTTGAGCGGCGAGAAGGCCGTGGACCGGATCTGGGCCAAGGACTGGAGACTCTGGAAGGACCGGGACGGGGAGATCTCCGACCGTCTGGGCTGGCTGGACGCCGTCGACGAGCCGCCGGCGGCCGCCGCCGACCGAGAGGAGTTCGTCCGCGGACTGAGAGCCGAGGGCTTCGACCGGGCCGTCGTCCTGGGCATGGGCGGATCGAGCCTGGCCCCGGAGGTCTTCGCCAAGGTCCTCGGCCGGGGCCCGGACGGTCTCGAGCTCTCGGTCCTCGACAGCACCGACCCGGCTGCGCTCTCGGACGCGCGGGTCCGGCTTCCGATAGGCAAGACTTTCTTCCTTGTCTCCTCCAAATCGGGCTCCACCCTGGAGACAGGTTCCTTCCTGGCCTTCTTCCACGCCGAGGTTTCCTCCGCTCTCGGACCGAAGCTGGCCGGCCGCTCTTTCGCCGCCGTCACCGATCCGGGCTCCTCCCTGGCTCTTCTGGCGGGGCGTCTCGGCTTCCGACGGGTTTTTCAGGGCGACCCGAATGTCGGCGGACGGTTCTCGGCCTTCACCCCCTTCGGCCTCGTCCCCGCCGCGCTTCTCGGGCTCGACGCCTCAGCCCTGCTCCAGGAGGGACGGTCGGCTGCCCAAGCCTGCCGCGTCACGGACCCCCGCCTCAATCCCGGTTCCCGGCTTGGAGCCATCCTCGGCGCGGCGGCCCGCGNNCCGCCTGGACCTCGACAAGATCGCTCTGCTCCTGCCGCCGCGCTGGGAGAGCCTGGGCGCCTGGATCGAGCAGCTGGTGGCGGAGAGCACCGGCAAGGAAGGCCGCGGCATTCTGCCCTTCACCCGGCGGCCGGAGGACGAAGCCGGGGCGGCCGGCTCGATCGTCGACTGCCCCGGCGTCCTGCCCGTCTTCTTCGAGGCGGGCAGCGACGACGACGGCGGCTGGACCGGGACCAGGGACCTCTTCGTCCGTTCGGGCCGTCCCGGACTGGTCCTGCATGCCGGCGAGGCAGGACTGGGCGGCCAGCTCTTCCTCTGGGAGTTCGCCACGGCGGTCGCCGGCCGGGTCCTGGGCCTCAATCCCTTCGATCAGCCCGACGTCGCCTCTTCTAAAAAAGGGACCATGGAATCGCTGTCCGAGGCGGTGCGGGAAGGGCGGGTGGTCCTGGATGTCCCCGACGCCGCGGATGGCCGGGAGTCGGTCTGGGCCGGCGCCCCGGTCGCGGATGCCGCGGAGGCCCTGACCCGGCTGGCGGGCGATGCGGCCTCGGCCGGATACGCGGTCTTCCAGGCTTTCCTGCCCCCGCAGCCCCTGGTTCGGGAGGCTCTGCGCCGCCTGGCTCTCCGCTTCCAGCGGCAAGCGGGAATCCCGACCGCCTTCGACTTCGGGCCGCGCTTCCTGCACTCCACCGGTCAGCTCCACAAGGGCGACGGCGGGCGGGGAATCTTCATTCAATTGACGGCCGACCATCCGGCCGACCTGCCGGTGCCCGGCCAGCCCTACACCTTCGGCACCCTGATCGACGCCCAGGCCGCCGGCGACCGCCGGGCCCTGCTGGGAAAAGGCCGGCGCGTCCTGGCCATCCGCTTCCACGACGACCCGGTCGCGGGCCTCGATCGCCTCTCCGCCTACCTCTAGCTTCGGGTTTCGGGGCAAAAAAAAAGCCGGCTCCCCTGCGGGAACCGGCTGGTTCGAGCCGTTGGGCTGAGAAGCGGGATCAGTAGAGGCCGGCGAAGACGACGTCGGCGTGGAAGATTTCCTTGGTCCTGCCGCGCAGATTGGCCGGGACGCTTTCCTTGACCGTCAGGTAGAAATAGTGCTTCTCGAACAGGCGTAGCTTCTTGAGATAGAAGTTGGAGTACTCGCTCATGGCGTCGACCACGATCTTGGCGGTCTCCTTGCCCTTGTCGTCCAGCACGGAGACGGCAGCGGCGGTCTTGTCCGTAGCCGGGATGTAGCGGCCGAAGACCTTGAGCTTGCCCTTGCCTTCCCAATCCGCCGACTTCATGATGTTGGCGACTTTGAGCTCGGCGTACTCGGCCCGGTCCTTCTGAGCGAAGAAATCGCCGGGGGCGGCGGGGGTGGGGACCGTGAAGGCGCTGCTGTAAGCGTCGCCCTCACCCTTGACCTCGATGGCCTGGGCCAGGAGAAGGGAAGGCATCTCGCGCTTGAACTCGGCCTTGACCTTGACGTCCTTGCCGACCAGGGCGGCCGCGTCGAATTCGCCGCCGGCAGCCAGGTCGAACCCGGGCATTTGGGAGATGTAGAAGTACTTGCCGAGGGCGCTCTTGACCGTGCCGGAGATGTCGTTGACGCCTTCCTTAATGCTCATCTCCTGGGAGACGGGGGCGGCTTCCTCACCGGCGGGAGCGGCTCCCTCAGCCGCATCTTTCTTGGCCGAGCAGGCGGAACCCGCGAGCAGCACGAGTCCGGCCGCCAGGGCCAAAACGAGGAATCGTCCGGTATGGCTCTTGATCGACATGACGGATACCTCCATGGACGAAATCTTACCTAGAAACGAAATGGATTTATACCATATGGCCGGCCTCAAAGTAAAGGGCGGGGGGGCCCAAAAAGGAAGCGGCCGGGCGCCGCTCTCGAAGCGCCCGGCCGCCTATCGTGAAAGGAGGCTTCGGACCTGTTTAACGCCGCCGGGTGGCGCCGCCTGAGGAGCGGGACGAGCCGCTCGACGAGCCGCGGGAGGAAGCTCCGCCGGAAGACCTGGAAGAGGAGCTGCGCGAGCTGGACGGGGCCG
>DFYJ01000017.1 GCA_002383325.1 Candidatus Aminicenantes bacterium UBA4085 | reverse complement strand
CGAAGAGAGTTGTGGGAAAAGGCGAGTTAAGCCCCAAGCCGCCGGGACGATACTCCGAGCCGCCTTCCCCGGAATCGGGCAAAACCAAGCTCCCACCTCGACCTCCTCGGCCGGGATGAGGGCTTGCCTACCGTCAGGGCCTGGCCTTATAGTCCGCCGCGGAGCAGGAACATGAGCTGATCGCCCAGCTCGATGGACTTGCTCATGGCCGCGTGGGCGAAGTCGTTGGTCCACTTGGTCAAGTACTCGGCCGGAGTGAACGGCAGTCTCTCCGGGGTCTTGGAAGCCAGCATATCCATATAGGTCTTTTCGACCAGCGGCATCTCCAGGAGGGCCTTCTTCTCGAAGGCAACCAGGTTGTCCATCATCAGCTTCTCGCCCGCCGCCCACTTGATCGTGGCCAGGCGGTTGGTGCGGCGGAAGATCCAGGCCGCCGAGTCCATCCGGTAGCGCCACTGACCGCAGATGGCGAAGCTCGGGGGCAGAGCCGTGACGCCGGCGTAGATCGGGATGCGGGCGCTCAAGCCGGGATTGTCAAAGGCGAACCAGCAGACCGTGCCGATGGCCGGAGGCATATTGGCCCGGCACTGAAGGACCGTGGCGTAGGCGCAGCCGCTGATGGCGATGGCCCGGGTCGGAGCGACCGTGCCCGGCTTCAGGGTGTTCAAGAGCTGGGTCAGGTCGCCGGTGATGTAAGGCTGGGCCAACGGGCTCTTGACCATCTCGGGGGCCTGGGCCGGCGGTTGGGCCGGCTCGGAGCCTGGCCGCCGCATCATCTGCCGCCGCGGGACCATCAAGTTCTTGGTCGGATCCCACTCCGTGCCGGCGTAGGTCTCGCGGTAGTACTTGAGGACGTCGCTGATGGACAGCTTCCGCTCGGGCTTGACCGTGAAGGGCAGCTCGGGCAGGTCCATGGTCAGCTTGAGTGAGGGGGCCAGGGTGCTGAAAACATAGAAATCGCGGATGGAATAGGGACGGCCGCCGCTGTAGGCCTTCCAGAACTTGAACGGCTCGCCCTTGGCCGGGTCGTACCAGCCCATGTCCTGGGCCACCTGGAAGACATTCTCCGAAGCCATGTAGCGGTCGGGGTTCTTGAGATCGATCTCGGCGATGCGGGGGATGTTGGCCGAGATGCCGACGTGGTCGTCGGGGATGCGGACGGCCGCCCAGACGCCGCCCTTCTGTAAGGGGCCCTCGCCGAAGACTTCGAAGTGCCAAACCTCCTTGGCGTCGGCGATGGTGATGCATTCACCAAAATCGCCGTAACCGTAGGCCTTGATCAGCTCGCCGGCCAGCTTGATGGCCTCGCGGGCGGTCTTGCAGCGCTCCAGGACGATCCGCTCGATCTCCTCGATCATCAGCTGGCCCTCGGGGTTGTAGAGCTCGCGGCGGCCGCCGATGGTCGTCTCGCCGATGGCCAGGCCGGCCTCGTTCATGCAGGGATAGGCCGTGTTCATGAAAGCGTAGGTTTCAGCCGCCTGAGGGATCTCGCCGGTCTGCTTGACGTTGCGCATCTCGACCGGGGTCTCGGTGTGCATCAGGCCGGAATAGATCTTGTTCTTGGCGCCTTCGGGGTACTTGCCGCGGGGCACGATGTTGACCCACTGCCGGTAGTTGCCGTCGCAGGTGTGGGCGGTCATGACCGAGCCGTCGGCCGAAGCCAAGCGGCCGACCATGATGCTGGTGCAGCCGTCGAACTCGGCCGGCCAGGGCTTGGCCCAGGGCGAGGTCGGCTGGGGCGCCTGAACGGACGAGGCGCCGGCCAGGCCGGCCGCCAGCAGCAGGCCGAGGGACAGCGCGCGAGCCCAGGCTCGGGAACGGGACTTCGAGTTCATGCGGTCCTCCTTATTAAAGAGGACCTATTATTGGTGAAGGCCGGCGGCCTGTCAATCCGGGCTAGAGAATCGTCTTCAGCTCCTCCAGCTTGCGGGCGTAGCCTTCGGGGTCCTTCGGCGCCCAGGTCATGGTCCGGCTCTGCGTCTCCAGCTCGCCGATAAAGCGGGCGCCGCCCGAAGTCGAGGTTACGGCCTTCCACTTGTTGGGGGCCTGGAAGGCAAAGGCATAGGCGACGAGGTACTGCGCGTACGGGTAGGACCAGACTTCCAGGGTGTTGGCCTGGATGTCTTCGCCGGCCCGGGCGTCGACACCGGCGGCCCCGGTCATGGCCGAGCCGCGGCCGCTTTGCATGGCCCAATTGTCGTTCTGGGCGTGCTCGACCGAAGCCGGGCGGCCGTTGAGGATGTAGACGCGGCCGCGGTCGGTGTTCCAGGGCTGGCTGGCGTTCTCGCGCCGGAAAGCCTCGACGCAATAGGCGACCCGCTTGTCGAACTCGGCCTTGGCAGCCGGTGCACGCTCAGCCCAGTAGACCTTTTGGAACTCCAGCCGGCCGTTATCGGTCAGGCCGCGATAGAGATTCCTCTCGAAGTCCTGCATGATGAAATAGTGCTGGGCGTACCAGGGGTCCTTGGACGGCAGGGCGTTCACGCCGCAGCCGGCCAGGACGAAAACGGAAGCGATCAGGAGCAGCCAACCTGTTTTTTTCATAATCCCTTCTCCTTGAGGCATGCCATCCTCTCCTCGTTCATGTTAGCAGATGTTCGGCGGGACGACAAACGAGCAACCGCAAGAATCGTGCCGAGCGGTCCACCCCAGTCCACAGGGGAAAGGCTTCGTCTCCCCCGCCCCGACCGGAGGACGCCTGTCCCCCCGACAGGACGGAGCCGGGGAGACGGTCTCCGGGCTCATTTCCCGGCGCGGGACTGGTCCATGAGGACCAGCTTGGACACATCAAAGCCCTTGGCCGAGGTCCGGGCGACAATCTCCTTGTACAAGGCATCGGGGATCTTCGGAGTCCGGGCCAGGATCCAGCGGTACTTGCGGCTGGGATCCCCGACTACGACATGGCTGTAGTCGGAGGCCAGCTCGATGATCCAGTAGTCGCCCTTGAAGGGCCAGAAAAACTGGACCTTGAGCTTGGCGTCGTTGGTCCCTTCGACCACAAAGGCCTTGCCCTCGGCCGTCTTGAGCTTGCCGCCGGACGAGTCCTTGCGGCAGGAATTGAGCACCCGGACGTAGCCCTTGCCGGTCATGGCGTATTCGGCCTTGGTGCAGTGGCAGCCCTTCTGGAACTTTTGGGGGAACGAAGCGATCTCGTACTAGACGCCCATGTAGCGGGCCAGATCGACCGGGGGGACGACGGCCAGGGGCTGATCCTGGGCCGACCGGGGGGGAGCCCCCGCGCCGACGGCCACAGCTGCGGCTAATAGTGGGATAGCTTTCATCCTGTTGTTATCGGCCGTCCCGCATTTCCGGTCAACTTGACGGAAATGCGGCTCCCGGCTATAACTGCGGGGAGCGCATGAACCCCGAAGCCGCCCCTCCCGCCACGAAGATCCTTTTCGTCTGCCTGGCCAACCTCTGCCGCAGCCCGCTGGCTGTGGCCCTGGCCCGCCATCGGCACGCCCCGGCCATTGAAGCGGCCAGCGCGGGAGTGGCTCCGGCCCCGGGCCGGATGTTCCCCGAGGCGCTCCAAGTCATCCGGCGGGTGACCGGTCAGGACATGTCCGGCCATGTGCCCCGCTTCGTCCTCGACGCCCAGCCGCAGGACTTCGATTACATCATCGCCATGGATTCCAGCGTCTTCCTGCGCCTCTCCCAGATGTCCCAGATTCCCCAGGACCGCCTCTACGGCTGGGAGATCGCCGACCCGTGCGGTTACGGCGTCGACGCCTACGAGAAGACGGCCGTCGAGATCGAGGACTGCCTGGAGCAGTTCCTCCTCAATCGTGAGATGGAGCGGGGGCCGCTGTCCCGCAAGCCCTGAGGGGCGCCGCGCCCGGGGTGAAGGAGATTCCCATGCCCATCGATCCCGCCAAGGTCCGCCGCCAATTTCCAGCCCTGCAGAGGCCCGAGGCCTATTTCGACAATCCCGGGGGAACCCAGGTGGCCAAGCAGTGCCTGGACCGGATCATGGAGTACCTGATCGAAGATAACGCCAATCACGAAGGCGCCTTCGCCACCAGCCGCGCCTCGGATGAGATCATCGCCCGGTCCCGCGCGGCCATGGCCGACTTCCTCAACGCCGCCCGGCCCGAAGAGATCCTGTTCGGGGCCAACATGACCAGCCTGGCCTTTCACCTGGCCCGTTCTCTGGCCCGGCGGCTCGGCCCCGGCGACACGATCGTCGTCACCCGGCTCGACCATGACGCCAACATCTCGCCCTGGCTGCTGCTGGCCGAGGACCGCGGCTGCAAGGTCGAATGGACGGACTTCATCCCCGAGGACGGGACGCTGGACCTTCGGTCCTACGAGCGGGCCCTGGAAAGCCGGCCCAAGCTGGTCGCCTTCGGCTGCGCCTCCAACGCCCTCGGCACGATCAATCCCGTCGAGCGGATGACGGAGATGGCCCACCAGGCGGGGGCCCTGGTCTTCGTCGACGCGGTCCACTATGCCCCGCACGGGCTCATCGACGTTCGGGCCGGCGGCTACGACTTTCTGGCCTGCTCCCCTTACAAGTTCTTCGGCCCCCACATGGGCGTCCTCTACGGCCGCCGCGAGCTGCTGGACGAGCTTTTCGCCTACAAGGTCCGGCCGGCGTCGGACGCGCCCCCAACCAAGTTCGAGACGGGCACCCAGAACCACGAGGCCATCGCCGGCCTGCTGGGAACCCTGGAGTACTTCGAATGGCTGGGCCGCGAATGCGGCCAGGACGAGGCGGCCGGCCTGGCCGGGCGCTTCGATGGCAGGGCCCTGATCTTCAAGCAGGCCTTAGCCGCCATCCAAACCCATGAAAAAGGTCTGGCCCAGGACCTTCTCAAGGCCCTCCAGTACACGCCCGCCGCGACCATCTACGGCCTGACCGATCCGGCCCGCTTCGAGGAGAGGGTACCCACCTTCGCCTTCCGCCTTCCGAACCTCTCTCCCCGGCGGATCGCCGAGGAGATGGACAAGGACGGGCTTTTCGTCTGGGACGGCAACTATTACGCCTTGGAGGTCACCCGGCGGCTGGGTGTCGAGGACCAGGGCGGCATGGTCCGCGTCGGCGCGGCCCACTACAACACCCGGGACGAGATCGTCCGCTTCGGGAGGTCCCTGGCCCGGATCGCCCGGATCTAACCGGTTACTTCCCCGCCGGGGCGGCCCGGCCGGCCCACTTGGCGGCCAAGGCCGGGTCGGCCAGCATCTTGATCAGGACGCCGCCCACCACCGAGCGGGCCTGGAATCCGGCCTTGCGGCCGGTATGGGTCCAGTACCAGTCCGTCAGCGGCACCCGGTCGGCCGTGGCGTTGACCCAGGCGTAGACGGGATCGAGGAAGGCGGCGAACTCCGCCGGCGTCTCGGCCATGGCCGCCGTCCAGAAGATCCAATCGAGCTTGGTGTATTCCTTGCGGTTGTCCAGCGGCAGACCGTACGCGCCCTGGACCTTGCGGTAGTAGGCCAGCTCCTTGCGGGCCACCTCGGCCGGGAAGAGGTCGTAGCCCAGCAGCTTGTCCCAGACCAGGTTATATTTCTGGCTCCAGGTGCCGGGCTTGTCGAAGGCCAGGCGGTAATGGTCGCCGTCGTCGGCCAGCTTCATCCACTGGGCGGCGTAGCCGATCGCGAGCTGCTTATAAGAGGCAGCCTCGGTCTTCTTGCCCGCCCTCTCGCACAAGTCGGCGTAGGCCCGCAGGGCCAGGATAGCCTTGAGCGAGAGATTGGCGTTGTGGGCCAGGTGGCCGGCGAAGTCATCGGTGCAGAGCTGGTTCTCGGGATCAAGACCCTTGGCCTTGAGGTAGCCGGCCCAGGCCGTCAGCTGGTCCCAGTAGCGGAGAGCGTAGGCGGGCGTGCCCTCAATCTTGGCCAGAGCGGCTGTCAGGAGAATCATGTTGCCGCTCTCCTCCACCGGCATCTGGTCCTCCTCGGTCTTGGCCCCGCCTCCGTAGACCTGGCCGTTGGCCAGCGGATAGGTCCCTACGTCGTGGGGGGCGAAGGGAAACTTCCACTCAGGCAGCCGGCTGTACTCGAAAACCGGCGTCAGCATGGCCCGCACCAGGGCGGGATTGAGCAGGAGGTACATCGGCGCGGCGGGATAGATGACATCGACCGTGGAGATGCAGCCGTTGCTGAAGTTCTCTTTGGCGAAGAAGAGCGGCGCTCCGTCGATGTCCGCGGCCAGCTTGTGGGCGGCCAGAGACTGCCGGTAGGACAGGGCCGAAAGCTGCGCGTACTTGGGGCCTCCGGCCGCCGTCAGGTCGGCCATCAGCTCGGCATCGAAGCGGCGGCAGCGCTCGGACAGGGCGGCATACTCCCGGTTGGCGGCCTCCAGCAGGTCGGAAGCCTGCCAGCCGCCGCGGCGCCAGTAGGGCCGCAGCCTGCGGAAGAAGTACTCGATGGAGAACTGGTCGTCGTAGGCCAGGATGAGCCGGCGCGCGACGGGAGCGGCATCCACCCGACCCATGTCGAAGGCGGCCGCCGCGACCGGGTAGCCGTCGCGGACGGGCCGCGGCATGGCCGCATCATCCCGGACCGGGAGGCGGCCTTCATCGGCGAAAGCCCCGCGGGAGTCGTCGGCCGGGGCCAGGCTCGTCCGGGCGGCCTGTCCGTCCGGCACGCCCAGATAGAAATAGCCCCAGTCGATCCTCAGATCGTCTCCTTTGCGGGCCAGCACGGGCTGATCGCGCGTCCCGATGGCCAGGGCCTCCAGACCGTCCAGACGCAGGCGCGACCAGACCACGCTCTGATGCGTCTCGTTGACGGCGATCTCGCTGGAGGCGTCGAAGTACAGCCCCACCTGGTGGGGGCTCCCATCCGTGGCCCGGGCGGTGAAGGTCAGATAGCTGGCCGGACGGGACAGGATATCCAGGTCGGAGGCCAGCAGGGGCGAGAGGAATTCCGCCGTCAGCTCGATCCCAGCCTCTCGAAAGACGTAAACCGTCCGGGTCGGGAAGATCTCCAGCGAAGCCTGGGTCATGGCCGGCACGCGGCTCGGCAGGGGGCCGATGATCCGGTACGGCTTCCCGTCGACGCGGACCATGGCTGAGAGGGCTTGGACGCGGCCTGTCCAGTGCCGGGGCCAGTCAATGTTCAGCCGATCGGCGGTCGACCAAAGGCTGAAATAGGGATCGTGGGTGATGAGGGGGACGGCCGGCGGCCGGAGCTGCGGGACGTCGGCCAAGGCCGGGACGGCGGCCAGCAGGACGGCCAGGGATGCGGCGAGGACAAGCGGTCGGGACATGATCACCTCCGGAAGATGAGAGGCCAATGTAGCTCAGTCGGGAGGGGAATTCAAACCGCGGTGCGGACGAGCGGCCGGGCCGGCAGCGTCAGTGCCCGATGACGAGCGAAAGCGCCTTGTAAAGGACGGCCCCGCTGAGGGCCGAGGCGGGGATGGTGAAGATCCAGCCCCAGACGATTTTGAGGGTCACCTGCCACTTGACCGCAGCCGCGTTCTTGGCCGCCCCGACACCGGCCACCGCCCCGGTGATGACATGGGTCGTCGAAACCGGAACACCCAGATGGGTGGCGGTGAAAATCGAGACCGCGCTGGCCGTCTCGGCGCAGAAGCCGTCAAGGGGACGGAGCTTGACGATCTTCTGGCCCATGGTCTTGACGATCCGCCAGCCGCCCGAGAGCGTGCCCATGGCGATGGCCGTATGGGCCGAGAGGACGATCCACAGGGGAATGTGGAACTCCTTCATGTGGCCCGAGGAATAGACCAGGCTGGCGATGATGCCCATGGTCTTCTGGGCGTCGTTGCCGCCGTGGCCGAGGCTGTACAGAGCGGCCGAGACGAACTGCATCCTCTTGGACCAGACATTGACCACGGCCAGGGGCTGGCGATGCATGACCCAGGTCATCGCGATCTCGAGGACCAGGCCCAAGACCATGCCGATCAGGGGGGCCAGGAAGATGAAGATGCCGATCTTGACCCAGCCGGAGACGATCACGACGCTGAATCCGGCCTTGGCCACGGCCGCGCCCAGGTAGCCGCCCATCAGGGAGTGCGAGGAGCTGGACGGCATCCCCCACCACCAGGTCAGCAGGTTCCAGACGATGGCGCCCAGGAGCCCGCCCAGGATCATGATCGGATCGACGATGGAGATGTCGACCAGCCCGCTGCCGATGGTCTTAGCCACGGACGTGCCGAAGATGAGGAAGGCCACGAAGTTGAAGAAAGCCGCCCAGATGACGGCCCGCTTGGGGGATAGGACCCGGGTCGAGACGATCGTGGCCACGGAGTTGGCCGCATCATGCATGCCGTTGGTGAAGTCGAAGGCCAGGGCGACGGCGATGATGAGGAGGACCAGCCCGAAGCCGTAGGTCATGGCTAGCTGCCTTTGACCACGATCCCCTCGACGGTGTTGCTCATGTTCTGGAAGACATCCATGATGTGCTCGAGCGTATTGAGGATATCCTTCCACTTGATGACCGCGATCGGGTCCTTCTCCTCCTGGAAGAGGAGCCGGATGGAGCGCTGGAAGATCATGTCGCCTTCGTCCTCCAGGTCGTGCAGCTCCCGGATCAGCTTCCACATCGGCTCGGTGTACTTCTGCTGGATGAAGACCTCGGCCACCAGCCGATTGAGGGCGATCATGGCCCGGCCGATGAGCACGGCGAACTCGTCGACGAAGGGCTTCTTGTCGCAGACCTCGTAGAGGTAGATGTTGTGGACGGTGTTCTCGATCAGGTCGATGATGTCGTCGAACTCGTGGACGAGCTGGTAGATGTCCTCCCGGTCGAAGGGCGTGATGAAGCTCTTGTTGATCAGGGAGATGATGCCGTGGGCGATCTCGTCGGCCTTATGCTCGATGGACTTGGTCCGGCGCCAGTACGCCTCGCAGTCCTTGAAGTCGCGGGCGAACTCCTGGAAGACGGCCGTGATCTCGGTCAGGGCGGCCGACATCTTCTGGAAGTTCTCAGAGAAGGCCGGTTCTTTGGGCAAAAGGAATTTCATGGGCAGCCTCGAGAAGGGGATTCTATGGATTCGGGCGCCGGATTGCAAGCCGGCCGCGACTCAGTCGGCCGGAAACGTCTCGACCCGCTCGGTGACTCTGGCCAGCCGGTCCGGGACGACCTCGACGCCGATGCCCGGCCCCGTCGGCACGGCCAAGGTCGAGCCCGGGCCGAGGACGAACTCCGGCTCGATGATGTCCTGCTTGAAGTAGCGCCGGCTGGCCGAGATGTCGCCCGGCAGCGTGAAGTTCGGCAGCGAGGCCAGGGCCACGTTGGCGGCCCGGCCGACGCCCGATTCGAGCATGCCGCCGTGCCAGACGGGGATCCCCCGCTCGGCGCAGACATCGTGGATGGCGATCGATTCCAGCAGCCCGCCCACCCGGCCCGGCTTGATATTGATGACCCGGCAGCTTCCCATCTCCAGGGCGGCCCGGGCGTCGGCCGCCGAATGGATGCTTTCGTCCAGGCAGATCGGGGTGCGCAGCCGCTTCTGAAGCTTGGCGTGGTCGAAGATGTCCTCGTGGCTCAGGGGCTGTTCGATGAGCAGGAGGCCGTCGCCGTCCATGGCCTCGAAGACGGCCGCGTCGTCCAGGCCGAAGGCCGAGTTGGCGTCGACCTGAAGAGGTATGTTCCCAAAGGCGGCCCGCAGAGCCTTGACGAGGGCGACGTCGCGGCCGGGGGCGATCTTGATCTTGATCCGGCCATAGCCTTCCTCGAAGTAGGCCCCGACCCGGTGAACCAAGGCCTCGGACGTCTCCTGCAGGCCGACGCTGACCCCGACGGGGACGCGGTCGCGGACTCCGCCCAGCATTTTCGCCAGCGATACGCCGCGCCCCCTGGCCAGGGCGTCCCACAGGGCGGCCTCCAGCCCGGCCTTGGCCATGCGATGGCCGCGGACCTTCGACCAGAGCGCAGCGGCTTCGGCGGGCGCCGCCACGGTCCGGCCCAGGACGGCCGGGATGATGAAGTCCCGCAGGGCGTGCCAGGCGGTGCCGACCGTCTCGTAGGAGTACCAGGGCCCCGGAGCCACGGCGCACTCCCCCCAGCCGGTCAGCCCCTCTCCGTCCACCCGGACGAGGATGTGCTCCTCGTGGCGCTCGACACCCATGGACGTCTCAAAGGCGGAGACAAGCTCCATCTTGGTATGGCGGATCTCGATGCGTTCGACGCGCATGGGGCCCTCCAGGGGCTCGGGATCACCCGAAGTCCGGCGATTCGACGGGCGTGAACTTCTTCTCCCACTTGGCCACGACGACGGAGGCCAGGCAATTGCCGACGACGTTGACCGTGGTCCGGACCATGTCCACCAGCTCGTCGATGCCCAGCAGGATGGCCACCCCCTCCAGGGGCAGGTTGAAGGAGGCCAGGGTCCCGGCCAGGATGACCAGGGAGGCTCGCGGCACGCCGGCCACCCCCTTGCTGGTCAGCATCAGGGTGAAGACCATGACCAGCTGCTGGCCCAGGCTGAGGTGGACGCCGGCCGCCTGGGCCACAAAGACCGAGGCCATTGAAAGATAAAGGCTGGTTCCGTCGAGGTTGAAGGAGTAGCCGGTCGGGAGGATGAAGGCGACCACTTCGCGCGGGACGCCGATGGCCTCCATGTTCTGAAGAGCCTTGGGCAGGGCCGCCTCGGAGCTGGTGGTGGAGAAGGCGATCAGGGCTGGCTCCTTGACGGCCCTCAGGAAGGGCTTCAGAGGCACCCGGAAGATCAGGATGACGGCCCCGAAGATCAGGACCATGAAGGTGATGGCGCAGGCGTAGAAGGTCAGGATGAGAAGGCCGAGGTTGACCAGGACCCCCAGCCCCTTGCTGCCGACGGCCACGGCGATGGCCGCGCCGACGCCGAAGGGGGCGAAGCGCATGACGATTCCGGTGAACTTGAACATCGTCTCGGCTACGCTGTCCAGGACGTCGAGCAGGGCCTTCTTTTTGTGGTGGACCATGCTCAGGCCGGCGGCAAAGATGACGCTGAAGATCACGACCTGGAGGATGTCGCCCTCGGCCGCGGCCTGGAAGAAGCTTTGGGGGAAGACGTGGACCAGGACGTCGGTGAAGCTCTGCGAACTGGCCTGTATGCCGCCCAGATCGCCCCCGGCCGTGAGCTGGACGCCGACGCCCGGCTTGGTCAGGTTGACGAAGGCCAGGCCCATGAACAGGGCGATGGTCGTGACGACCTCGAAGTAGACCAGGGCCTTGATGCCCATGCGGCCGACGGACTTGAGATCGCTGTGGCCGGCGATGCCGACGACGATGGTGGCGAAGATCAGCGGGGCGATGATCGACTTGATCAGCCGGATGAAGATCATCGACAGCGGCCGCAGCTTGATCCCGACTTCGGGGAACACGGCCCCCAGGAAGAGACCGACGGCCATGCCGATGAAGATGTAGACGGTCAGCCGATTCTTCTTCTTGCCGGCCATGCGCGTCGCCTCTCGGTTGAAATGCGAAAGAGGCCACTATAGTTGAGCCGCATCCGAAATGCAATGGATTCCGCCGCGCTCCCGCGCTCTGAACGGGGATCCGGCGGAGAGATGATTTTGTTGCGCCCGCCGGCCCCGAGCCTTACAATGGCCGGGATGGCCATGCGCGATCACGCCGCCCCTGCCGCCCTGGAAGCCGCCCGGGAGAAGCGGGCCGCCGCCCGCTCTTCCGTCGTGGCCGCGGTCTTCCTGACCGGGATGAAGATCGTGGTCGGCCTGCTGACCGGCTCCTTGGGCATCCTGGCGGAGGCGGCCCATTCGGCCCTCGACCTGATCGCAGCGGCCATGACCTTCGTAGCCGTCCGCGTCTCCGGCCGCCCCGCCGATTCCACCCACCCCTACGGCCACGGCAAGGTCGAGAACCTCTCGGCCATGCTGGAGACGGCCCTCCTCCTGCTGACCTGCATCTGGATCATCTACGAAGCCGTCCGGCGGCTCTTCTTCCAGGAGGTCCATGTCGAAGCTTCGCTGTGGGCTTTCGTGGTCATGGCCGTCTCGATCGTCATCGACCTGACCCGCTCGCGCATGCTCAAGCGGGCGGCCGACAAGCACCACAGCCAGGCCCTGGAAGCCGACGCCCTCCACTTCTCGACCGATGTCTGGTCGTCCTCGGTCGTCATCCTCGGCCTGATCCTGGTCAGCCTGTCACGGGCCCTCGCTATTCCCTGGTTGGACAAGGCCGACGCCGTGGCCGCCCTGGGCGTCTCGGCCGTCGTCGTCTATGTCTCCGTCCGAATGGGCCGCAAGACCATCACCGATCTTCTGGACGGCGTTCCCCCTCACCTGAAGGAGACGGTCAACCAGGCGGCCCGCGTTCCGGGTGTCGTGGACGTCCAACAGGCCCGCATCCGGCGGGCGGGCCCCGCGTTCTTCGTCGACGTGGTCGTCCTGGTCAGTCGGCACGAGGCCTTCGAGCACGCCCACGAGATCTCCCAGGCGGCCAGGGCGGCTATCCGCCGGGCCCTGGCCCAGCCGGAGGCCGACGTCATGGTCCATGTCGCTCCGAGCCGAGACGGAGACGAAGACCTCGTGGCCGAGGTCCGCTCGCTGGCCGCCAGGCGCGGCATGGATGCCCACGAGATCCTCTTCCACGATGAGGGTGGGCGCCTGGCCGTCGATCTCCATCTCGAGATCCGGGACGCCGAGAGGGTCGGCGAAGCCCATGACCGGGCCAGTTTGTTCGAGGCCGAGCTGCGGGAGGCCGTCCCCGGATTGGAGCGCATCGTCTCCCATCTCGAGCCCGTGCGGCCGCGGGCCGATTCCCCGGTCGGGGCCGACCCCGGCGAGCAGGAGCGGGTCCGGGCCCTCATCGCCGAGCTGGCCCCGCGGATGGGCCTGCTCTGCGACCCGCACGAGATCGAGATCACGGCCGGCGAAGAAGGCCTGCGGGCCGCCTTCCACTGCACCGTCGACGCCGCCACGAATCTGGAGGAGGCCCACCGCTTCTGCGAGCGCTTTGAGCTGGCCCTGCGGCGGCGCCTGCCGAGGCTGGGGCGCGTCGTCATCCACATCGAACCGCCCGAGCCCATCGATCCCGAGCGCGGCGAGCCCGCCCCGCATTGACCGCCGTTCCGGGCCTATGCTATAAGTTCGGACTTAACGCCGCCCGGGAGAGGTCGCCATGCCGAACGCCTTATTCCGCAAGAAACACCTCAGCCAGCTGCTGTCGGATACGGAAGCGGAAGACCACAAGCTCCGCCGGGCCCTGACCGTCTGGGACCTGATCGCGCTCGGTGTCGGCTGCATTATCGGCGTCGGCGTCTTCGTCCTGCCCGGGGTTGAGGCGGCCAAGCACGCCGGGCCCGGCATCATCCTGTCCTTCGCCATTGCCGGGCTGGCCTGCGGCTGCAGCGCCCTGTGCTACGCGGAGCTGGCGGCCATGATCCCCGTGGCCGGCTCGGCCTACACCTACGGCTACGCCACCCTGGGCGAGCTGCCGGCCTGGATCATCGGCTGGGACTTGCTTCTGGAGTACATGGTCGCCGCCTGCCTGGTGTCCATCGGCTGGTCGGCCTACCTCGTCAACCTGCTCAACAACATTCTGCGGCCCTGGGGGGCGCAGCTCCCGGCCGCCCTGGTCAACGCGCCGCTCGACTGGAGCGACACGGCCCACCGCTTCGTCACCACCGGGGCCGTCATCAACATTCCAGCCATCTTCATCGTCGGGCTGCTGACCATCCTGCTTGTCCGCGGGGTCAAGGAGAGCTCCCGCATCAACCTGATCATCGTCATCGTCAAGCTGGCGGTCATCGTCTTCTTCATCGTCCTGGCGGTCTGGCACGTCAAGCCGGCCAACTGGCAGCCCTTCATGCCCTTCGGCTTCGGCGGGATCATGACGGCCGCGGCCATCGTCTTCCTGGCCTTCGTCGGTTTCGACGCCGTCTCGACGGCCGCCGAGGAGGCCAGGAACCCGCAGAAGGACATGCCCATCGCCATCATGACCTCTCTGGCCATCGCCACGATTCTGTATATGGCGGTCTCGGCTATCATGACCGGTGTGGTCCCCTACCACAAGCTGGGCGTGCCGGATCCCGTGGCCCTGGTCCTCAACGAGCTGCAGATGCCCTGGGCCTCGGCCATCGTCAGCATCGGGGCCCTGGCCGGGATCACCTCCGTCCTGCTGGTCCTCATCCTGGCCCAGCCCCGCATCCTCTTCGCCATGTCCCGCGACGGGCTGCTGCCTCCGGGCTTGTCCAAGGTTCACCGGCGATTCGGAACGCCCCACAGGACGACCGTCCTGACCGGTCTCATCGTGGCCGTGGCCTCGGGCCTCCTGCCGATCAGGATCGTAGCCGAGCTCTGCTCCATCGGCACGCTGTTCGCCTTCATCATCGTCTGCTCCGGCGTCATCGTCCTGCGCTACACCCGCCGGGACATCCACCGCCCCTTCAAGACGCCCCTCTTCCCGGTCCTGCCGGCGATGGGCGTCCTGCTGTGCGCCTACCTGATGGCCAATCTGCCCAAGACGGCCTGGGAGCGGTTCCTGATCTGGCTGGCCATCGGGCTGACCATCTATTTCCTCTACGGCCGCCGCAAGAGCGTCCTGGTCAACGTCCCCGACGAAATCGCCGGACCGCCGGCGAAGGCTTCCCACTAATCCAGAGGAGATCGCATGCATTCCTTCCTCGAGAACGCCACCCTTTGGGTCGACCACACCGCGTCCAACATCTGGTCCATCCTGCTGTTCGCCCTTTTGGCGGTCGGCCTGCTGATGACCATCCGGACCCGGTTCGTCCAGTTCCGCAAGCTGGGCGAGGGCTTCAAGATGATGTTCGCCGGCCTCCTGCACAAGAAATCGTCCGGCCAGAAGCGGGAGGGCGACGTGACCGCCTTCCAAGCCCTCTCGACCGCCCTGGCGGCCACCGTCGGCAACGGCAACATCGGCGGCGTCGCCACCGCCCTGGTCATGGGCGGCCCGGGCGCCATCTTCTGGATGTGGGTCTGCGGCTTCCTGGGCATGGCTACCAAGTACGCCGAGGCCCTGTTGGGGGTCAAGTTCCGGGAGCACTACCCCGACGGCTCCATCGCTGGCGGCCCCATGTACTACATGAAGAACGGCCTGAGCAATAAGAAGCTGGGCGCCGTCCTGGCCCCGGTCTTCGCCGTCTGCGGCGCCCTGGCCACCCTCTTCGGCACCGGCAACATGATGCAGGCCAACCAGATGGCCCTGTCCTTCAACAGCCAGTTCGGCGTCCCCAAGCTGGCCTCGGCCATCGTCATCACCTTCCTGGTGGCCATCGTCATCATCGGCGGCATCAAGCGGATCGGGGCCGTGGCCGAGGTCCTCGTCCCGGTCATGATCTTCCTCTACTTAGCCGTAGGGACCGTCGTCATCCTGACGCATATCTCGGTCGTCCCCAGCGTTTTTGCCCTAATCTTCAAGCACGCCTTCACGCCCTACGCGGCGGCCGGCGGCGCCATCGGCTTCACCGTCAAGTCGGCCCTCCAGTTCGGCTTCCGCCGCGGCCTGCTGACCAACGAAGCCGGCCTGGGCTCGGCCCCCATCGCCCACGCCGCCGCCCAGACCAAGTCGCCCGTCCACCAGGGTATTCTGGGCATCGCCGAGGTCTTCGTCGACACGATCGTCGTCTGCTCCTTCACCGCCATCATCAACCTGTCCACCGGCCTCTGGGACAAGGGCTTCAACGGGACGCAGCTGACGGCCGAGTCGTTCAAGTCGGTGGCCGGCTTCCTCGGCAGCGGCACGGTCGCCCTGGCCTCCTTCTTCTTCGGCTTCACCACCCTGATCGGCTGGTACTACTACGGCGAGCAGTGCATGAAGTTCCTGTTCGGGATCAAGGTGACGCTCCCCTACCGGCTGGTCTACGTCGGCCTCTGCTTCGCCGGGGCCATCATTTCCCTGGAGCTGGTTTTTTACGTCGGGGATATCGCCAACGCCTTAATGGCCATCCCCAACCTCATCGCCCTGACCCTCTTGAGCGGGGTGGTGGCCAAGACGACCAAGGAATTCTTCAAGAAGTACAAGAGGCTCGAGGACTTCGACAAGGACCCGGCTCGCTGAGTCGGGTCACTTCTCCCTAAGGCCGGCGAGCAGGGCCTCCAGCTCCTCGGCCAGGATGCGGGAGAGGACGGGCGGGACCGCGGCCACGTCGCGGCGCGGCAGGGGCTCGCTGCGGTCGAAGCGGCGGGAGGCCAGCGTTTCGCCCGTCGCGGCCTCGATCACCTCGAGATCCATCGCCAGCCGGGCCTGCCAGGCCGGCTCCGCGTCGATCTCCTCGATCCGGCGCAGCGAAGCCCGCAGAATCCAGTCGGCCTCGCCCTTGGCCGGGTCGGACAAGAGCGCCCGGAAGGATTTCCTCCCGGCCAAGTACGCCTCCAGGGCGTCGCGGACCATCTTGGAGGGCTTCTCGGCCCAGAAGCTGTGAGCGTAGTAATTGACTTCGTAGGGATTCAGCCGGTACAGGATCCGGAAGTCGTCGTACAGCTCGGAGACCGCCAGGCGATCGAGCAGCAGGACCTTGGCGAAAGCGGGCCCGGGAGCGGCTGCCGCCTCCAAATGGATTTGAAAATAGGCTTTTCTCGGCGAGGCCGCAAAGCAGCCCCACAGCCCGGCGCAGCAGAGAATCAGGATAGCGGATTTCCTCATCACTTCTTCCCCTTGCGCGTCCTCAGCAGGGCGCTTGGATCCTCAACCAGGCCGCGGGTCAGCTTGGACAGGTTGTCGACGGCCGCGCCCAGGCCTTCCACGGTGGAGCGCAGGTCGGACTGCTGGGTGACGACCAGGTCCTCGATCTTCTTCAGGCTGGAGGAGGCCGTGGCGATGAAGGCCTCCAAGTTGCGCATGACCCGGCCCATCTCCTCGTCCGAGAAGCGCTGGGCCAGGTTGTCCAGAGCTTGGCCGGCTTTGGCGTCGAGCTTGCCCGTCAGGCCCCCCAGATCGGCCGAGATGCGGCGCAGGTTCTCCGTCACGGCCCCAAACTCGGCCGCCGCTTTCTCGATGTTGGTGATGGCGTTGGCCAGGTTCTCCCGCTTGGCCTCCAGGACACCGGAGATGACGGCCGCGCTCTTTTCGGTGTTCTCCAGGAAGGCGGCGATCTGCCTTTGGTTGTCCGGGCCGAGCAGGGCGTTGATCCGCCGCACGGCCATGTCGATGTTGGCCACGATGTCCTCGGCCTTCTCGCCCAGGCCCCGGGCGGTCGGGATCTCTCCCCCGGGAAGCAGGCGCTCGGAGGCATTGCTGCCGCCGGCCAGCTCGATGAACTTGGACCCGGTGATGCCGCCGAAGGCCAGGGTGGCGGCCATGTCCTTCTTGACCGGGAAGGCCTTGACCAGCTCCAGCTCGACCCGGATGGCCGACAGGTCGTCAGGATGGACGCTGATGGCGGCCACCTTGCCCACCTCCACGCCCAGGTACTTGACGGAGGCGTTGGGCGACAGCCCGTTGACCGAGGTGCCGCTGAAGTTGATGACGTAGAGCGAGCCGCGAGCCTTCAGCTTGGGCGTGATGAGGAGGGCCAGGAAGAGGATGAACAGGGCCAGCGAGGCGGTGGTGAAGACCGCCAGCCGCGTTTTCTGCTCTTTGCTGATCATGAGGCCGCCTTTCTCAGGAAGAAGGCCTGAAGGTAGGGATCGGGCGAGGCCGCCGCCTCGGCATATTCGCCGTCGAAATGGAGGCGGCCTTCGCGCAGCATCATCAACCGGTCGGCGATGTGGGCGATGGAGCGGAGCTCGTGGGTGACCACGACGAAGGTCACGCCGTGAGCCGTGCGCAGCTCCGTCAGCAGCCCGTCCAGGCCGGCCGAAGTGATGGGGTCCAGTCCGGCCGAGGGCTCGTCGCAAAAGACCAGGCCGGGTTCGAGAACCATGGCCCGGGCCAGAGCGGCCCGCTTGCGCATGCCGCCCGACAGCTCGTAGGGGTACTTGGCGCCGTGCCCGGCCAAGCCGACGCGGGCCAGCATGGCCCGGACCTGGTTCTCGGTCTTAGCCGCCGGCCAGTCGTGATGGTGCATCCAGATCGGAAGGGCTGTGTTCTGGAAAAGGGTCAGTGAGTCGAGCAGGGCGCTGTTCTGGTAGAGGACGCCGATGCGCGGATAAAAGGCGCGAAGCTCCCGCTCGGAGCCGTAGTCGATCAGCGAGCCGGACATCCGGATCTCGCCCCGCAGGGGCGGCTGCAGCCCGATCAGGGTCTTCAGCAGGGTCGACTTGCCGGAGCCGCTCTCGCCGACGATGACCGTGATGCGGCCGCTGGGGACGGCGAAGCTCAGGCCGCGCAGGATGGGCTGCCCACCGTACCCAACGTCGAGATCGCGGACCTGGATGACGTCCATGGGTTCCTAGTAGAGGACGAAGGCGAAGATGCAGTCCAGCCCGATGATCAGGGCGATCGACAGGACCACCGACTCGGTGGTGGCCCTGCCGACGCTCTCCGCCCCCCGTTCCATGGTGAAGGCCTTGTAGCCGGCCGCGGCGACTACGGCCCAGCCGAAGACCATAGTCTTGCCCAGCCCGGTCAGAAAGTCTCTCAGCTCGACGGCCTCCAGGATCTGGCCCAGGAAGGCGGAAATCGGCGTGCCCAGCACGAAGCGGGCCACCAGGGCCCCGCCGCCGATGCCGACCGTATCGGCCAGAGCCACCAGGAGCGGAACGGCTAGGGTGATGCCCAGCAGGCGGGGAGTCATCAGGAAGCGGACCGGGACGATCCCCATGGTGGTCAGGGCGTCGATCTCGTCCATAACCTTCATGGTCGCGATCTCGGCCGTGATCGAGGCCCCGATCTTGCCGGCCAGCATGATGCCGGCCATCAGCGGGACCAGCTCGTTGATCATGGCAATCCCGATCAGGTCGGCCAGGTACATGTCGGCCCCGAAGAGCCGGAGCTGCGCGGCCGAGGTCAGGGAGATGGTCACGCCGATGAGGAAGGTGATGAGGCAGACGATGGGGGCCGAACGGTAGCCCATGGCGAAGAACTGGAGGAGGATCTCGCCGGGCATGACCCCGCGGCGGTGGCGCAGGTAGGAGAGGGTGTGGTAGACCTCATCGGCCAGGAGGACAGCGAACGTCTTGAGCGGAGCGGTTCCGGGCACGGACTGACCCTCTTCGCCGGGATTATACCAGGATTGCCGCCGCGGATGCCAGAGCCGGGCCGCGTTTGACCCCCCTCCCCCGCGTCTGCTAGAGTGGAGTCCCCCATGGAGGCTTGTATGAGAAAAAGATTTGTTCCGGCCCTGCTCCTGGCCGTCGTCCTGTCCGCCACGCTGGCCGTCGCCTCGTTCCGCAAGGAGGAGGTCAAGGTTATCACCCTGGACAACGGCCTCAAGGTCCTCCTGGTCGAGGACCACGCCATCCCCAATGTCGCCCTCTACACGTTCTTCCGAGTCGGCTCGCGCAACGAGCGCCCCGGCCTGACCGGCGTGTCCCACTTCATCGAGCACATGATGTTCAACGGCTCGCCCAAGTTCGGGCCCGGCGACTTCGACCGCCGGATGGAATTCGCCGGCGGGGCCAACAACGCCTTCACCGGCAATGACATGACCGGCTACACAGACTGGTTCCCGGCCGCGGCTCTGGAGGAGATGGTGGCCATGGAGGCCGACCGGATGCAGGACGCCTCCTTCGACCCCCAGGTCCTGGAGTCCGAGCGCGGAGTCATCGCCTCGGAGCGCCGCATGGGGGTGGAGAACAGCAACGAGGCTATCCTCAACGAGAACGTCCTGGCCACGGCCATCATGGCCCACCCCTACCACTGGGATGTCATCGGCTGGATGAGCGACATCCTGGGCTGGCGGCGGGACGAGATCCTGGCCTACTACAAGACCTATTACGCCCCCAACAACGCCGTCCTGATCATCGTCGGCGACTTCGTCCCGGACAAGGCCTTGGAGCTGGTCCGCCGCTATTACGGCCCCACTCCCAGGGGCACGCCGCCGCCGGCCGTGATCACCGTGGAGCCACCCCAGATGGGGACCAAGCGGGTGCTCATCCGCAAGGAGGCCCAGGCCCCCCGCTTCCAGATGGTCTGGCATTCCCCGGCTGCCTCGGATCCCGACTTCCCGCCCCTGGCCCTCCTGGAGAACGCCCTCCTGGCCGGCAAGAGCAGCCGGCTCTACAAGCGGCTGGTCCGGGAGGAGCAGCTGGCCATCGCCGTCGGTGGCGGAGCCGACGAGACCATCGATCCGAAGCTCTTCACCATCTTCGTCCAGCCCCGGCCGGACGCCGACCTGGCCCGCCTGGAGGCGGTCATCGAGGAGGAGCTGGGCAAAGTCAAGAAAGACGGCCTGACCGAGGCCGAGTTCCAGAAGTCCCTGAACATGATCCGCAGCGGCTACTTCTTCGGCCTGCAGTCGATCAATGGCAAGGCCGGGGCTCTGGGCCAGGCCGAGATCCTCTACGGCAGCTGGGAGAAAGCCTTCTCCCGCATGGACGACTACGCCGCGGTCAAGCCGGAGCGCGTCGCCGAGGCGGCCCGCAAGGTCTTCCAGGACGGCAACAAGACGGTCGGGACGCTCGTCCCGACGGGAGGTGAGAAGTGAAGACCCGCACGATCGCCGCTTTTATCCTGATCGCCCTGGCGGCCGCCCTGCCCGCCCAGGCCGCCTTCAAGCTGCCGGCTCCCGAGAAGATCCAGCTCAAGAACGGCATCGTCGTCTACTACCTGCGCACGACCGAGACGTCCATCGTCAGCTTCCGCCTTATGCTTCGCGGGGCCGGATCGGCCCAGGAGCCGGCCGCCCTGGAGGGCGTCGCCAGCCTGACGGCCGAGCTTCTCCAAAAGGGCACCGCGACAATGGGCGCGGACGCCGTAGCCGAGGCGGTCGACTTCATGGGCGCCCGCCTCGGCGTCAACGCCGGCGAGGAGATGGTCACGCTCAGCGCCGACAGCCTGAGCGAGCACTTCCCCCGCCTCCTGGCCATAGCCGCTGACTGCCTGACCGGGCCGGCCTTCTCGGCCGACGAGTTCCAGAAGGCCGTCAAGACCCGCCTCGACAGCCTCAAGGCGGTCAAGGACTCTCCCGGCGCGGCCGTGCGGTCCTATTTCGCCAAGGCTTATTACGGCGCCCACCCGCTGGGACACCTCAGCAACGGCACCGAAGAATCGCTGGCCAAGATGACGCTGGCCGACGTCCAGGCCTACTTCAAGGCCTATTACGGCCCGGCCAAGGCCGTGGCGGCCGTGGTCGGGGACATCGACAGAGCCGCCTTGGTCAAGCTTCTCAACGCCGCCCTCGGCAAATGGAAAGGCGCCAAGGTCCCGGTGACGGCGCTTCCTCCCCTGCCGCAGCCGCGGGGCATCAAGCTTCTCCTGGTGGACAAGCCCGACGCCACTCAGGCCTACTGGATTCTGGGCGCCCCCGGCTACGCCCTGGGCGATTCCGTGACTCCGGCGGCCGCGGTCATGAACACTCTCTTTGGCGGACGCTTCACCTCATGGCTCATGACCGAGCTGCGGATCAAGCGCGGCCTGACCTATGGAGCCAACAGCTCCTTCGCCGCATTCAGTTCGGGCGGGACGTTCACGGCTTCGTCCTACACCAAAAACGACAAGATCGGCGAGATGCTCCAAATCGTCTTCGACCTGTTGAAAAAGGCCCGGACCGAGGGCTTCACGGCTGAAGAGGTCACGAGCTCCCGCAACTACATCCAGGGCCAGTTCCCGCCGACCCTGGAAACCAACGCCAGCAAGGCCGGGGCCTATGCCCACCTGGCCTTTTTCGGCCTCGGCTTCGACTACTACGACCGCTACCTGGCTGGAATCCAGGGGACCGATCCGAAGGCGGCCCAGGCCGCCGCGATCAAGCTGCTGCCTTCGGACGGCTATGTCCTGGTCATCGTCGGAAAGAGCGCCGAGATCAAGGCCCAGCTCGACAAGTTCGGGACATGGACGGTGAAGAAGATCACTGATCCGGGATTCTGAGCCGGCAGAAAGCCGAGAGCCGGGAAGACCCTCAACCCCGGTGGAAGACGGGGATTGAATTCCCCCGATTCGATCCGCTATAGTGGCCGCAGAGGTGACGTCCATGCGTAAGAGATTCGTCCCATCCTTTTTCCTCTTCGCGGCCCTGCTGGCCCTGGCCGGCGGGCCGATTTTCAGCGGCCCGCAGGACCAGTCCCCCGCCGTCTGCCCCACCTGCGGCGACGAGGACCCGCGCCTCGAAGCCTGCACCGTGGTCATGGTCGGCCGCCTGGCTTCGACCGACGGCTCGGTCATGACCACCCACACCTGCGACTGCGGCAGCTGCGACTGGACCTTCCGCCGCATCCCGGCCGCCGACCACAAGGCCGGCGACGTGCGCAAGATCTACCACATCGGCCAGTTCGACGCCATGTCGCCGGCCCTGGGCCTGAAGTGGGATCGGGTCGGTGACAACTACACTGGCCTGGATCTGCCCCAGCCGGCCCACACCTACGGCTACATCCACGGCGACTTCGGCTACATGAACGACAAGCAGGTCTCCATCGGGGAGTCGACCCTGGGCAACGTGCCGAAGATCGAGAACACCACGGCCGCCCCCAAGTTCGACATCACCATGCTGACCCTCATCGCCATGGAGCGCTCCGCCACCGCCCGGGAGGCCATCCAGGTCATGGGCTCGCTGGCGGAGAAATACGGCTACGGGTTCACCGACTCGGGCGAGATGCTGGCCGTGGCCGATCCCAAGGAAGTCTGGCTGTTCGAGATCATGCCGGTCGGCCCGCTCTGGACGCCGACGAGCGGCAAGCCCGGAGCGGTCTGGTGCGCCCAGAGGATCCCCGACGACCACGTCGCGGTCTGCCCCAACGAGTCGCGCATCGGCGAGATCGACCTGTCCAACAAAGACATGTTCATGGCCTCGCCCAACGTCGTCTCCCTGGCCGTCGAGCAGAAGCTCTACAATCCGGCCGGCGGCAAGCCCTTCTGCTGGAAGCGGGCCTACTCGCCTAACGAGACAAGCGCCGTGGCTTCCGGCGGCTCACGGGTCAGGATGTGGCGGTTCTACAACCTGGTCGCCCCCTCCCTGAACCTGGGCCCCGAGACGCCCAACATGGACTTCCCCGTCTCCGTCAAGCCCGACAAGAAGCTGAGCCTGAAGGACGTCATCGCCATCGTCCGCGACCGCTGCGAAGGGACCATCTTCGATCCCGCCCGCGGCCTGCAGGGCGGTCCCTTCGGCAACCCCAACTTCCTGCCCTACGGCTTCACCCTGGACGGCAAGAAATACAACACCTCGCGCATCATCAGCGTCAATCGGGCCGAGTATGTGACCGTCACCCAGGCCCGGGGCGGCTACCCCGATCCCATCGGCGGCATCGTCTGGCTGGCCTGGGGCCACCAGGATACCTCCTGCTTCATGCCCCTCTACAACGGCATGACCGAAATCCCGCGCGGCTTCGAGATCGGCGACCACTGGGAGGTCGACCGCGACTCGACCCGCTGGGCCTTCGACTACACGGACTTCCACACCCAGGTCATCTACTCCGAGGCCATCAAGGATGTCCGTGCCGCCCAGGCCCGCTGGGAGACCAGCGCCATCGACCGCACCCCGATCATCGACCAGAACGCCCTGGACCTCTACAAGAAGGATCCGGCGGCGGCGGCCCGGTACCTCAACGACTACTGCATGGACAACGCAGCCGCGATCACGTCCGCCTGGTGGAAGCTGGGCGATACCCTGCTGGTCAAGTTCAACAAGCTCTGGATCTACGACGCCAAGGCCCGCAAGCGCAATCCTCTGATCTTCCCCGACTGGTACCTGCGCATGCTGGTCGAACAGAACGGTTTGAAGCCGGTGGAACCGGCCAAGAAGTAGCGCGCGGAGGCGGGGGGCCGGCGCCTGCGCCGCGACGTCGGCTCCCTAGGCCTGGGCACCGATGATCATCAGCGCCAGCCGCCGCACGGACATCCCGGCCTTCCACGCGGATTGGTTCATGGACAGGGTTCGGGCCGGATTCTGCGAGGTGGCCTCCCCGTTCGACCGGAAGAAGATCTCTCGCGTCTCGCTGGCCCCCTCCAACGTCGATGCCATAGTCTTCTGGACCCGCGACGCAGGGCCTCTGCTGGGCTCTCTGGATGAGCTCGAGGAGCGGGGCTTTCGCTTCTACTTCCAGGTCACCCTCGTCGAATACCCTCCCGCCCTCGAGCCGGGCGCGGCGGGACGAGAGGCCGCCGTGGAGATGTTCCGGCGCCTCGCGGCACGCATCGGCCCGGCCCACATTATCTGGCGCTACGACCCGATCCTGGTCTCTCCGACGCTGGGCCTGGACTTCCACAAAGAGCGTTTCAACCGCATCGCGACCGCTCTGGCCGGGGAGACCGGGCGGGTCGTGGTCAGCTTCTACGACGAATACCCGTTCACACGGACTCGTCTGAAGCCTCTGGAAGCCTTAGGCTTGAAGCCGAGGGAGCCGGATCCGGAGACCGTGGAAGCTCTGACCCGCTTCATCGTCGAGGCCGCCGGCTCCCAGGGGATGTCGGTCCAATCCTGTGCCGAGAAAATCGATCTTCGTCCGTTCGGCGTTCAGCCCGGCCGATGCATCGACCCTGACCTCATCCACGGGCTGTTCGGCATCGAGGTCCCCGCCGGCAAGGATCCCGGTCAGCGCCCGCTCTGCGGCTGCGCCCCCAGCCGGGACATCGGGACTTATGACACTTGCCCCCGCGGCTGCCTCTATTGCTATGCCTCGCGGACCGGTATCCGGGCCTCTTTCGTCAACCGCGGACCCGAGACAGGATCCAGATCTTGACCCGGCCGGGGCTGGCTGCGATCTTCAGCTTGGGGGCCTTGAGGGTGAACGAGGCCGTCGTCACGACCGCGTCGATGGACATGTCCGGCCCCTCTAGTCCAAAATAAATTTCTCCTAGAGTGAGGCAAGATTCTGATCGCTATCAATAAGCCGGAGGGCGTTGTCATAGCAATCTGATTGAGTCCTGTTGTCTTGTCCTACCGCGAAGGAAATCAGGATCGGACAAGCTATAGAAAATAAATAACTTATAATATTTCGATAATTAAATCAATTATTTTAATTTATGTATTGATTTTTTCAATAATTAATCGTATATATATTGTGAATGTGAATTAAGGAACTGAAAATGACTCAAGACTGGCAGGAACTGACCAAGCTGACTCGGGGGGATTCCTTCACAATCGAGAAAGTAAAAATGGTCGGCCGCGATATATCGATTGAAGGAAGCTTTAAGCTGCCTCCGTTGGCCATGCTCACGGCCGAGGACCAGCTCTTCGTCATGGCCTTCGTACGCTGCCACGGCTCGATCAAAGAGATGGAGGCGATCTTCGGCATCAGCTACCCGACCGTCAAGAACCGGCTGAACGCCGTCTCGGAGCGCCTTCCCATCCTGGACGTCAACCCGCCCTCCCCGGCCAGGGACGTTTTGGAGCAGCTCGACAAGGGCGAGATCTCGGCCGAGGAAGCCCTCAAGCGGCTGAAAGGATAAGGATATGATGCCCATGCTCGTCCGCCTCAAAGTCCAGCAGTCCGGCAAGCGCCGCGTCCGGCTGTGGTTCCCGGTCATCCTCATTTGGATCATCCTGGCCGCCCTGATGATCGTCCTGCTGCCCTTTCTCCTGCTGGGAGCCGTGTTCTCCCTGGGGCGCGGGCCCGGCTTCCGGCTGCTGCTTGTCTATCCCCTGCTCGCCGCGGTCCTCTGGAACCTCGGTGGCTTGACCGTCGATGTGGCTCAGAAAGAAAGCGCGCTTTTAATCGATTTCATTTGAAACAGCTCAAGGAGAGAACCATGAACGAAGAACGACGCAAGATTCTGGACATGCTGGCCCAAGGCAAGATCACGGTTGATGAGGCCGAGAAGCTCCTGGCCGCCATCGGCGACTCCTCCGGCGAGCCCGCCCCGGCCGCATCCGAGGGCGGACGCCGGACCTGGAGATACCTAAGGGTCCAGGTCGACCCAGGACCGAACAGCGAGAGCGGCGACCGGGTCAACATCCGGGTCCCGTTCAAGCTCATCCGGGCCGGCCTCAAGTTCGCCGCCTTCATCCCCCGCGACGCCCACGACAAAGTCAACCGGGCCTTCAAGGACAAGGGCCTGGACGTCGACTTGGCCAAGATATCGCCGCAGGATCTGGAAGACCTGGTCTCCAACCTCGACGACATGACCGTCGAAGTGGACGGCAAGGATAAAGTGCGCATCTTCTGCGAGTGAGCCGTGCGCACCCTCATCCTCTGGCTCATCGGCATTCTGGTCCTCCTCCTGGCCTGGTAAGGAGGAGGACCTCCTCCCCGCGCCGCGTTTCAGCCGAGAATCTTGAACTCGTGGAACTGGACGCCGCGGACCCTATCGAGGAGGAACAGGCGGTCGCCCTTGATGAAGAGGCCGTCGACGAAGACCTTGACCGGGATGGAGCCGAGCATCGCCCCGTCAGGCCCGAAGACCTCCAGCTTATAGGCATCGGTCGTCCGCAAGTCGACGGCCCCCGTGGCCTTCTGGCTGGCCGAAACGATGCCGTTGTCGTTGGACATCGTGGCCATGACGGAAACCCGCTCGCTCTCCTTCAGCTGGCGGGCCAGGGTGGCGACCCACAGCCGGCCCTTGCCGTCGACCGCGGCCCCGCTGGCGCAGCGGGACATGTCGGGCATGCGGATCGACATGTTGCCGCCCGAGTTCTTCATCTCGCCCTTGCCCTTGATCTCCATCGAATAGGACAGCGGCCGGTCGGCCCGCCAGAGGAGGCGGCCGTCGGCGGCGTACTTCTCGATCCGGTTCTGAGATGGGAAGACGGCGTAGACGTCGTCGGCGGCGCCGACGACGGCCATCACCTGGTTGGCCATCCGATTGACCAGGAAGTCGCTGTATTCGGCCGGCTTGCCGAACTCACGCACGGTCTTGCCGGAGGCGTCGAGGATCTTCAGCAACGGGGGCAGGACGGCTTCCGGCTGACCGCCGGGTTGAAGGCGGAACACGCCGCCGCCCGGCCCGGCCGTCATGACATAGCCGCCCTTGTGAAGCATGCGGGCCTCCCCCACCGCCCCTTCGGTCAGCTTCAGGGTACGGACGATCTTACCATCGGGTCCAATGACTTGGACCCGGGCCGATTGCGTCTCCCCGACGCAGAGGTTGCCCTGGTCGTCGATGTCGATAAAGTTGGGCATAAAGAACTCGCCCGGCCCCTGGCCCTTGCGCCCGATGGTCTTGAGGAACTTTCCGTCGGGGCCAAAGACTTGGACCCGGTGGTTGCCGGAATCGAGGACGAAGAGACGGCCCTGGTCGTCGACGGCCAGACCCGAGGGCATGTGGAAGGCGACGGTCTCGTCGTCCGAATCCACGTCGCCCAGGACCCGTACGGGCTGCAAGGCAACGGCCGGGACTTTGCCCCACCTCCCCGGGCCGGCGTTGTGGACGACGGCCGCGCCGGCCGGGAGATCGAGCTTCTGGCCGGCCGGCGCCGAAGCGGCGGCCGCGGCGGCACCGAGCAGAGCCAAACCGATCGACAAGAGCGCTTTTTTCATGGCAGCCTCCAAGTCCCTCAAACGCCGATTCACGGCCGATGGTTTCGTCCCAGCCAGAAGAGTCGGCGCGCCCGCGCCCGGCTGTGAGGAGGGGTCAGGTCTTGACATTTGACATTTTCCCTGGCGCTCGGACGGCCGAGACCGCCAGGCAGCGCCCGGATGTTAAGCCGCCCCCCGTCTCCCGTCAAGGGGAATTGACTCTCCGGCAAGCCGCCTATAAGATGGCGGCGTTGGGCCTCGCGGAGGCCGAATCAGGGACTCGGGGGAGAAATTTCATGGCCTGTAAGCTTCGCCTCGCCGTGGGACTCTTTGATCGCCCTCCTGGGATTCGGTCCGGCCTCGGGGCGCCCCCCCCTGCCCCCCAGCCTCGGGACGGGAGCGATCCTCGCCTCCGGCTCGCCGGACTTCGAGCTGTCCACTCAGAAAGGCTGCGGCCGTACCAAAGCCGTCTTCGAAGAGGGCGAGTGGATCGAAGTCAAGATCAAATTCAACCGCAAGATGAACCACGACAAGGACATGGCCGGCTTGGCCGTCTGCGTCCCGGGGACCACCAACTACGTCGTCCTGGAGCGCTATGTCCATCTCGACAACGACCCGACCATCACCTATCGCTATATGCCCCCCCATCTCGACGATCGGCGTGTATTGGCTCCAATTGGCCGTGACCGGTAGCTCCGGCCGGCTGGGGATCGTCTACTGCGAATTCGCCGTCCTGCCCAAGGTCCGCTTCGTCATGAAGACCGAGAGGGGCAGCGGGCCCGAGGCCGTCTACTTCGCCGGCGAGCGGATGAAATTCGCGGGCTATGCGGCGCATGACGCCGATAAAGTCGAGCTGATGATGCCCGAGACGCCGGGCGGTTCGGTCAAGACGGTCTACACCTGGCCCGACGTGAAGGTCAGCACCCAGCCCGCCTATTACAGGGACGCTCCCGCCGCCGGAACCTACCAGGCTCAAACCAGGGTCTGGTTCCGCGACGCATACTACGACGTCCCCTGCGAGTTCACCGTCAAGCCGTCCGGCGCGCCCAAGGTCCAAACCCTGGCCGCCGCGGACATCACGCCTTCCTCGGCCGTCCTGGAGTCCAAGATCAAGTCGAACGGCCGGGAGACGGAGGCCTACTTCATGTGCGTGGACTATCCCTCCAGTCCCAATTACTTCGGGGCCTCGACCATCAGCAAGGTCCCGGCCTCGGACGAGTTCCAGAAAGTGCGCATCACGGTCTCCGGGCTCAAGCCGGCCACGACCTACAACTATATGGCCGTAGCCCGCAACGCGGCCGGCAAGACGGAGGGGAGCCATCTTTCCTTTACCACCACATCCATCAAGGCCGGGACGGCCGACTTCCTGTCCCTCGCGCCGGCGACCGACCCGCCCGTGGCCGTCACCAACGCGGCGGCGGACGTTGCGACCCGCAGCGCCCAGCTTAAATCCTATGTCGATCCCAAGGGCGGGAACGTGGAGGTCTGCTTCTCCTGCTGCGCCGAGACCTCCTCCGATACCGACTACTTCCCCTCGACCGCCTGGAGCCCGCATACAAGCAAGGCCCCCTTCCAGTTCGGCGTCCTCCTGACCGGGCTCAAGCCGGGAACCCGGTACAAATTCGCCGTCCGGGCCCGCAACTCCAAGGGCCAGACCGTGGGCCAATGTCTGACCTTCCAGACCGGCCACGAGAAGAATCAATAGGCCGATTGCTTTTTCTCCGGGCTTGGGATAAGTAAGGGCTATTCCTCGCCAGGAGGTCCGTCATCGTGAAGCGAAGAGAAGCCCTGAAATCCGGATTGGCAGCGGCGGCGGCCATGTCGCTGGCCGGCTCGGGACGAGCCGCCGGGCCTTTCGGCGCCCCGCCGGGCAAGTTCAAGCTCCATTACGCCCCGTCCTTCGGCCAGTTCAAAGCCCATGCCGGCGACGACCTGAAAGCCCAGATCCAGTTCTGCGCCGACGAGGGCTTCACGGCCATGTTCGACAACGGCCTGATGGGCCGGCCGGCGGCCGACCAGGAGCTCATCGCCGGCGAGCTGGCCAAGCGGGGCATGGCCCTGGGCCCGTTCGTGCTCTACGCAGACTTCGCCAAGGAGAGCTTCGTCCTGCGCAACGACGAGATTCGGGAGCTGTTGGTCGGGCTGATGGGCAAGGGCATCGAGGTTATGAAGCGGACCGGCTGCCGGCAGGCCCTGGTCGTGCCCGGTCGCTATAACCAGAACCTGTTCTGGGACTACCAGACGGCCAACGTCATCGACAACCTGCGCGACTGCGCCGAGATCGCCGCCCCGGCCGGATTGGTCCTGGTCCTGGAGCCGCTCAACCGGCGCGATCACCCCGGGCTGTTCCTCAGCGGCATGCCCCAGGCCTACGCCATCTGCCGGGCCGTGGACAGCCCCTCGATCAAGATCCTGGACGACATGTACCATCAGCAGATCAGCGAGGGCAATCTCTTGCCCCACATCGACGCCTGCTGGGACGAGATCGCCGCCTTCCACATCGGCGACAACCCGGGCCGCAAGGAGCCGATGACGGGCGAGATCAACTATCGCAACATCTTCAAGCACCTTCACGACAAGGCCTTCCGGGGCGTCCTCGGCATGGAGCACGGCGCCCGGGCCAAGGGCCGGGAAGGCGAGCGGGCCGTCATCGAGGCCTACCAAGCCTGCGACGGCTTCTGATCCAACCTAAGGAGTTCTCATGACCACGCGACGCGAATTCATCAAGACGACGGCGGCCGCCGGGCTGGCGGCAGCCATCCCCGGAAACCTCGGGCTCTTCGCCCAGGGCTCGGATGCGATCCGGATCGGCGTCATCGGCTNNGGCTGCGGCGGCCGCGGCACCGGAGCCGCCATCAACGCCCTGGACGCCGCCCCCGGGGTGGAGATCGTGGCCCTTTTCGATCCTTTCCAAGACCGCATCGAATCCAGCCTGAGGAAGCTGCGGGAGAAGCACGCCGACAAGGTCGAGGTCACCCCCGAGACCTGCTTCACGGGCCTGGACGGCTACCGAAGCCTGCTGGCCCTGCCCCAGGTCAACCATATCGTCACGGCCGCTCCGCCCGGCTTCCGGCCCATCCACCTGAAGGCCGCCATCGAGGCCGGCAAGAACGTGTTCATGGAAAAGCCGGTGGCCGTCGACCCGGTCGGGATCCGGACCATCATCGCCGCCTCGGACCTGGCCAAGCAGAAGGGCCTGGCCATCGTGGCCGGGACCCAGCGCCGCCATCAGAGGCGCTACCTGGAGCTGATGAAGCGCATCCAGGACGGCCAGATCGGGACGATCGTCGGCGCCCAGTGCTACTGGAACCAGGGCGACCTGTGGGTCATCAAGAAAGAGCCGGCCATGTCCGAGATGGAATGGCACTGCCGCAACTGGCTCTACTTCTCCTGGACTTCGGGCGACCACATCGTCGAGCAGCATGTCCACAACATCGACGTGGTCAACTGGGCCATCGGAGCCCCGCCCAAGACAGCCGTCGGCATGGGCGGCCGCCAGGTCCGCGTCGAGCCGGAGTACGGCAACATCTTCGATCACTTCGCCGTCGAGTTCGAATACCCCGAGGGCGTCCGGGTGGCCAGCTATTGCCGCCAGACCAAAGGCTGCGCCGAGCGGGTCGAGGAGAAGATCATCGGAACCAAAGGCGTGGCCTTCGGCTACGGCGAAATCAAGGGCGATCGGCCCTGGAAGTTCGAAGGCGAGGAGCGCAATCCCTACGAGCAGGAGCACGCCGACCTGATCGAAAGCATCCGGGCCGGAAAGCCCCTCAACGAAGGCCGCCAAGTCGCCGAGAGCACCCTCTGCGCCATCATGGGCCGCATGAGCGCCTACACCGGCCGGGCCATCTCCTGGGACTGGGTCATGAGCGCCTCCCAATTGGACTTGACGCCCAAGACCATGGCCTTCGGGCCCAACCCGGTCGATCCGCCGGCCGTTCCCGGCGTCACCCCGCTCGTCTGAAGGTATGAGCCAAAGGAGCTCGATATGAAAAAAGCAACCCTGATTCTGCTCCTCGGATTCGCCGTTATGCTGGCCGCTTGCGGCGGCAAGGACAAGCCGGCCGCCGACCAGGCCGCTGCGCCTCAGCCCCAGCCCCCGGCGACCCAGGCCGCTCCCGCCGCCGACGACGAAGGCGTTTTGATCGCCAAGGAGATTCTCGGCCTCTTCGACGAAGCCGTGGCCGAAGCCGTCGGGTTGACCAAGGACAAGCCCGAGGCCTCGGTCCTCAAGCCCCAGTTGGATGCGCTTTACGAAAAGTACGCGGCCAAGATGGCGGCGATCAATCCCCGTTTCCTGGCTCTGAGGGACAAGGACGTCCGACTCTTCGGGTCGGCCAACGGCTACCTGGGCGAGAACCGCGGCAAGCACGTTTTCGCCAAGGACAACACCCTCAAAGACGCCTTCCTGTACTACAACCTGGAAAAGGGCGAGAAGGACATCGTCGACTTCCTGTCCCTCAAGATGCCATCCTTGATCGACATCGCCGTCAAGATGCCATAATCGCGAATCAAGACTCCCGAATTCCGGAAAGGAACGACATCATGAACCGTCCACGCCCCATGCGACGCCGCGACTTCCTGCGGCGAGTCCCCCTGGCCGCGGCCGGCGCCGCCGCCTTCCCCGCCATCATCAAGGGCTCGGCCCTGGGCATGAACGGGGCCGTCCCGCCCAGCCAACGGATCGTCATGGCCGGCATCGGCTTCGGCATGCAGGGCGGCTCCAACATGCGGGGGATCATGGAGCAGGACGGCGTGCAGTACGTGGCCGTCTGCGATCTGGACGATGCCCACCTGGCCGAGGGCAAGGCCATCGTCGACGGCAAGTACGGCAACCGGGACTGCGCGACCTACAAGGACTTCCGCAAGCTTTACGCTCGCGGCGACCTGGACGCCGTCTCCATCGCCGTCCCCGACCACTGGCACGCCATCCTCTCGATCTCGGCCCTGCGGGCGGGCCTGGACGTCTACGGCGAGAAGCCCATCACCCACACCCTGCGCGAAGGCCGGGCCCTCTGCGACGCGGTCCAGCGCTACGGCCGGGTCTGGCAGACCGGCTCCTGGCAGCGCTCGGTCGACAACTTCCACCGGGCCTGCGAGCTGGTCCGCAACGGCCGGCTGGGCAAAATCCTGCGGGTCGAAGTCGGTCTTCCCTCCGGCCACTACGACTTCGCCCGGACTTTCGGCCAGGAGACCATCGAGCCGCCTCCGGCCGGCTTCGACTACGAGACCTGGCTCGGTCCCGCTCCCTGGGCCCCCTATTGCAAGGCCCGCGTCCACATGAACTGGCGCTGGAACATGAGCTACGGCGGCGGCCAGCTGATGGACTGGATCGGCCATCACCTCGACATCGCCCATTGGGGCTTGGGCTTCGACGGGACCGGCCCGATCAGGATCAAGGGCACGGGCGAGTTCCCGACGACCGGCATCTACAACAGCGCCACCCGCTATTGGGTCGAGGCGCTCTACGCCGACGGTACGCCCATCATCCTAGCCGGCGGCTACCCCGAGATCCAGGGCGGGACCAAGTGGATCGGAGAGCGCGGCTGGATCTGGGTCGACCGCGGCGGCTTCGAGGCCCAACCGGCCTCCCTGGTCCAGGAGACCATCGGCCCCAACGAGATCCGCCTGACCCGCAGCCGCGATCACTACCGCAATTTCGTAGAGTCCATCCGCAGCCGGGCCGCGACCATCGCCCCGGCCGAGACCGCCCACCGCTCGGCCTCGGTCGGCCACCTGGCGGTCGCCGCCATCGAGACGGGCCGGACCCTGCGCTGGGATCCGGCCGACGAGACCGTCCTGGGCGATCCCGATGCGGACAAGCTCCTCAGCCTGCCCTACCGAAAGCCCTGGCAATTGCCGGCCTGAGAGAGGAGTGCCCCATGCGCCGCACCACCCGCCCTCCCTTCGCCGCCGCGGCCTTCGCGGCCATCCTCATCATCCTGGCCGCGGGAGTCGCCCCAGCCCGGGCCGGCCAAGCCGGTCAATCCCTGGACGAGATCCTCGAGAAAGTCGCCGCCTATGACGGCGGCATCCATTCCGAGGCCATCTGGAAGCTGAACGATATCGTCCGGGCGTCCAAGGACATGGAGTCCAGCCGGGCCGTCTGCGAAGGCCGCCTGCTGGGCTTCCTGGCGGCCGGCAAGGCGACCCCGGCGGCCAAGTCCGTGGTCGCCAGGCATCTGCGGATGATCGCCGGCCCCAAGGCCGTCCCCGTCCTCCAGAAGCTCCTGCTCGATCCCGGCACGACCGACGCGGCGCTATACGCTCTGGACGGCCTGCCCGGACCGGCCGCCGACGAGGCTTTTCTGCAGGCTTTGACCCTGGCCCCGCGGACCATCAAGCCCTCCCTGATCGCCGTCCTGGGCGACCGCAGGGCCGCCGCCGCCGTGGGCCCGCTGGCCAAGCTGGCTTCGGACAGGACGGGCGAGTTCCCCGCCCAAGCCGCCACAGCCTTGGGCTCCATCGGCAGCCCCGAAGCGGCCAACGCGCTGCTCTCGGCCTTCTCCGGCGCCCGGCCTGAAGTCAGATCCGCCTTCGCCTCCGCCCTTCTTCACTGCGCCGAAGGCTTGAGAACGGCGGACGGAAATCGGATCGCCGCGTCCCTCTATGACAAGATCCTGACCGAGACATCTCTGCCGGCGACCCTGCGGGAAGGGGCCATGATCGGCCGGCTGGACGTTTCCGGCGACAAGGCCGCTCCTCTCCTCCTGGAAGGGCTGAAGGGCGATGATCCCGCCATCCAGGCAGCGGCCGTCGCCTCGCTGCGGAGGATCATCAAGCCCGAATCCATCGACGCCGTCTGCGCCCTCCTGCCCGATCGCCCCGAATCCATCCAGGTTCAGATCCTGGCCGCCCTGGCCGGCTACCCCAAGGCCAAGGTCCTGCCGACGGTCCTGCAGGCCGCCCGCGGGACATCCGCCCCGATCCGGCTGGCCGCCTTCCAAACGCTGGAGATTGTCGGCGACGCCTCCGTCGCCGCCTTCCTGGCCGAAGCCGCGGCCAAGGCCAAGGGAGCCGAGCAAGCTGCCGCCCGAAACGCGCTGGACAGCCTCAAGGGCCGCGATGCCGACGAAGCCGTGCTGGCGCTTCTGAGCGGCAAGTCGGCAACGGTCCTCCAGGCTGAAGGCCTGCGGGCCATCGGCAGCCGCCAGTTCTATGCGGCCAAGAGCGCCGTCGTGCCGTTCCTGTCGTCCGCCTCGCCCGACCTGCGGATCCAGGCGGCTCGGACGCTGCGGGCCATAGGCACGCCTTCGGACATCCCGGCCTTGCTGGATGCCCTGCTCAAGGCCGATGGCGAAGCTGAAATCGGGGAAGCGGCGGCGGCATCCGCCGGGCTGGCGTCCAAGATCGCCGATCCGGAAGGCCGGGCCGCGGCCGTGACGGCGCGCCTAGCCGGGGTGAAGAGCCCCTCCGATAAAGCCAAGCTCCTCGAATTGGCCGGCCGGATCGGGGACGACAGCGCCCTGCCCGCCGTCCGGGCCGGACTGGCTGATGCGGACGCCGGCGTCATCGACGCGTCGGTCCGAGCCCTGTCGGCATGGCCGACGCCCGCCGCGCGCCACGACGTCCTGGCCCTGGCCCGATCGTCCCGGGACGAGACCCATCGCTTGCTGGCCCTCCAGGGATTCATCCGCATGACGGCCGGCGAGAAGTACGCCAAGGCCGATGAGTCGGTCGCCTCCCTCGAGACCGCGGCCGGATTGGCGGCCCGGCCCGAGGAGAAGAAGCTCGTCCTGGCCGCGCTCGCGGGATTCCCCTGCCCCGCCGGTCTGGCCCTGGCCGAATCCCTCATGGCGGACGCCGCCGTCCAAGCCGAGGCCAAGGCGGCTGCGGCCAAGATCAAGGCGAAGCTCGCCGGCAAGTGAGGCCGTTGGACGATTCCCCGAGGCGCTCACCCCGAAATCAGGCTAAAACATTTTTTTCGACTTGGCCTGAGTCAAAGCCTTAGACTACATTTCCGCTACACTTGGCCGTTCACCGCAGAAAGGAGACGGCCATGGCCGTTGCGGCTCCTGGATTGGGACGGGACGGGCAAGTCCCAATGAAAACGGCCGCGAGATTCGCGCCGGAGAAGCGGCCCCGCCGCGGCCGGATCCTGCTCCCGGTTCTGGCTTTGGCCGCGGCCGGACTGGGCGCCTTCACCTTTTTCTACGCCCGGGGCGGCTCCTGCCTCAGCGACGATCCCTCGGCCTGCGCCAACTGCCACATCATGCGCGGCCACTTGGACGACTGGAACCGTGCTTCCCACCGCGCGGTCGCCGTCTGCAACGACTGCCACGTGCCCCAGGGCTTTCTCGGCCACTGGGCCATCAAGGGCCTCGACGGATTCAAGCACAGCTATGCCTTCACCACCGGCTTCTTCGAGGAGCCCATCCGGATCACCGCCTTCGACCGCGGCATCGTCCTGGCCAATTGCCGTCGCTGCCATACCGACCTGACCGCGATGATGGCCGCCTCGCCCGGCGGCGAAAAGACCGACTGCCTGCGCTGTCACCGCGGCGCCGGACACTAAGGGCCATCCCATCCAGGAGGAGCGATCATGACCGAATCCCCCAAGAAGCGCGGGCTCGGATACTATGGGCTGGCCGCCCTGGCCTTGGCCTTCGCCGCCGCGGCCATCTTCCTGCTCTTCCTCAACATCCGGCAGAGGAAGGCCGAGGCCTTGGCCTACCCCCTGAAGGTCGCCGAGATCAAGGACGGCGAGCTCGACCCGGCCGCCTGGGGAAAGAATTTCCCTCTGGAATACGATTCCTTCAAAAGGACGGCCGAAGGCTACGGCCCAACGTCCTTCGGCGGATCGGACCCCTATGACAAGCTGGTCCGCTACCCGGCCCTCAAGACGCTTTGGGCCGGATACCCCTTCAGCGTCGAGTACAAGGAGGAGAGGGGCCACGCCTACGCCCTGGAGGACCAGAAGGCCACCCTGAGGGTCAAGAACTTTCCTCAACCCGGGGCCTGCGCCAACTGCCATGCCGCCGAAGCGCCCTTGCTGATCCGGGAGCTGGGCTGGGAAACCTTCAACAAGACGCCCTATAACGATCTGGCCCCCCGGCTGCACGGCGGCTCGACCTGCGCCGATTGCCACGATCCCAAGACCATGGAGCTGCGGATTACCCGGCCCGCTTTCAAGAACGCCATGGCCGCGGCCGGAGTGGACCTGGCCAAGGCGACCCGCCAGGAGATGCGGGCCTATGTCTGCGGCCAGTGCCACGTCGAATACTACTTCAAGGGCCAAGGCAAGGAGCTGACCTTCCCCTGGAGCCAAGGCCGGACGGTCGAGGGCATCGAGTCCGTCTACGAAGCCAACGGCCACGTCGACTGGACCCATCCCTAAACCGGGGCCAAGATGCTCAAGATGCAGCATCCCGAGTTCGAGGTCTGGGGCACCGGCTTGCACGCCCGTTCGGGAGTCGCCTGCGCCGACTGCCATATGCCGTATGTCCGCAGCGGATCGGTCAAGGTCTCCGACCACTGGGTCCGCAGCCCCCTGGTCAACATCCGGGCTGCCTGCGGCGCCTGCCATCCTTGGCCCGAAGAGGAGATGCGGTCACGAGTGACGGAGATCCAAGGCAAGACGGCCGAGCTCTTGCGGGCGGCGGAAGCGGCCCTGCTATCGGCCACGGAAGCCCTCGCCGCGGCCAAGGGCCGGGGCGCCGCGGAGGCGGCCCTGGACGAGGCCCGCGGCCTCATCCGGCGGGCCCAGATGCGCTGGGATCTGATCTTCTCCGAAAACAGCACGGGCTTCCACGGCCCGCAGGAGGCGGCCAGGGTGCTGGCGGGGGCAATCGACCTGGCGAGGCAGGCCGAGATCAAGGCTCGGTAGGCCAGGGCGATTTGGTGTGCCGGCTCCCCTGTGGAGGGGGCGTCAACGGACGAACAGGAAGTACAGCAGGACGAAGGCGGCCGCCAGGACCAGGGCGTGGAACTTCTCGCCCCAAGCGGCCTTGCCGAAGAGGGGGGTCGTCTCGGTGCACTTGGGGTAAGCCTTCAGGCGCGGGAAGAAGCGGCTCGCGGCCGCCTTGTAGTCGTCGTAGTCCCGGCCGAACTTGCCCGACAGGAAGCGCTCCTCGTAGGGGATGATGACGGAGTACATCAGCCCGAACTCGAGGAAGAAGGCCACCCAGCCGTACCACTCGTTGAAGGCCAGGACGCAGCCGACGCCGACGATGAAGTTGCCGATATAGAGAGGGTTGCGGACGTGGGCGAAGGGGCCGGAGACGCACAGCTGCTCGGCCTCGATCTTGGTCACGATGTGCCGGCCGCACAGGTAAGCGGCCGAATAGACCCGGAACAAGAGGCCCAGCACGACGACGCCGGCGCCGATGCCCCACAGGGGCAGCGTCGAGCGGCCGCCCAGGACCCACTTGAGGATGAGGCAGATGACCAGGGCTCCGCTGCTGATGAAGCGGCGGTTGGCGAAGATGAAGGAAGAAAAGTCTTTGGTCTTGTTCCCGGCGGCCTCTGGACTCATCGCAACTCCTTATTCCGCGGCTCCCGAAGCCGCATAATGCGCGGCAAATATATAGACCCGGGGCCGGCAAGTCAAGCCGCCCGGCGCTCGTGACTTACGGCCGGCTGGATTTTACCGTGCCGGTCGAAGAGAGCGTTTCCCTCCTGGCCGGGCTGGCGGCCGAAACGGGGAAGAAGAACCTGACGGTCGAAGTCATCCCCGATGCGGGGCACGGCCTCTTCCGCATGCAGGAGTCCGATCCGCGCCAACCGGTCGCTCCCCTGTCCATCTCGCGGGCTTTCTTCGCCGCGATCGAGGGCTGGCTGCGGACTGGCGGATTTCTGGGCGCGCGCTGAGTCGGTCAGCGGATCGTGTCCCGCCAAGCCCAGTCATCGCGGCTTTTTTGGACCATCTGGGTAATCTGGAAAGTGCCCAAGCCTCCGTCGTCCTTCTCATTGGATCCCAAGCTGTAGATCAGAAGATCGTTCCCGTCGGCCCGCAGGACGAACGGCTGGCCCGTAAACGGATCCAGGGGCTCTCGGGACAGCAGGCTCGGCACGAGGTCGGCCACGTTCGAAGGAAAACGCTTCTCCCGGAGCCGGAAGAGCCGGGCCGCCAATCCGATCCGGGCCGTGTCCACAAGCGCCTCGAGAGCGGCAAGCTTCAAGCCCATCGCCGAAATGCCCGTGATGACGGAGACGTTGTCATCGATCAGCCTTTCGTACCACCGTCGCCGCTTCTGCCGGTCGTCGAAGGCGTTCAATGCGGCGCGGCTTTGGAAGTAGGGCTTCCCGAGCATCCTTTCCATGACGTCGAAAGCGGAGTATTGGCGCTCGATCTCCCGGCGGACCCATGGCTTGGCCCAGAAGAGCAGGAAGCGGCTTTTCCATCCATCCTCCAACGCTTCGGGCCGGCCTTCCAGGATCGCGGCGCTGGTGGTAATGAAAAGGACTCTTTCCCCTTTCATCGTCGCGACCGCACCCGCCCGCCAGGACTCGGCATTGAGGTCTTCCAGGAAGGCGGCCAGGGTCTTCTCATCGATCCGACGTCCGGCCACGATCGAGTTCAGGACGACGAGCAGACTCCGGGCGTTGGAAATGCCTAGGAGGGCATGGACGAGGGAGGGCTCCTGGATCATCAGCCGGGCCAGCCGGTACCCGTCGCGCCATTCCTTCAAGCCGCCTTCAAGGTCGCCCGCTTCGACGCGGAAAAGGGACTCGAAGCCGATCAACCGGATCAGGCCCAACAGAGCGGAGGCGTTCATGACCGGAAATTCGCCCCCATCCGTTATCCGGAGGCACGGGCAGACGGCAGATTCCAAGAGGAGGTCGATCGGTCTCCGGTTCATGTCGATGGCCGCATGGATGGCGGAACGAGCTCCCTCGTCAAGCATTCGGCCGGCGAAGAGCGCGGTTAATTCCGGATTGAGGTTCGTCTTGGCTTTGTAATCGATGTCGTAGAGGGCGACGGCGGCTTTCCAGAGCGGGAAAGCGTTGGCAGGCCGTGGGCAGACGGGACCAAGATCGGCCCGGGTCGCAGGCAGACCTCCAGCTTTGGCTTGAGCCAAGAATTTCTCGAGCCGTTGACCCGACAAATAGTCCAGCGCCGTTCTGGCCGCAAACAGGGCCGTCGCCAGGGCGATCAGGATCAAAGCCAGCCTACCGAGGGTTTTTCGTGCCGGCATCGACATCCTCCTCGACGGATTCCCAATCCAAAACCTCGCGCTGTACCGGCCTCGGCCGCTCCGGAGCCGGACGATGCCATGACCGATCCGCCAACGCGACACCGACAGCCTCCCTCAACTCCGGCGAAACGGCTTCGACGGCCGCAGCGGCGCCGCGGGTTCCGGCCAGGAGCACGTCCATCCGGCCTGAGAGACGGTGCGCCAAGCGGGCACCCGCCGCCAGCAAGACAACGATCGAGAGTCCGCATCCGACAGCCGCCGCCCATTGGATCGGAGACCAGAATCCGGCGGCCAGCCGGACAGCGCGGGCGGCGGATAAGACCCGAGACCGAAGCTCCGGGGGCGCAGGCCGGGGAACGAATCCCTTCAACAGGTCGGACGAAGGCCGATCGTCCCGTTTCATCGTTCTTCTCCGAAAAACTTCCGCAGGCGCGCCATCCCATAGCGATGGCGGCTGGCCGCCGTGAAAGTCGACACCCCGCAAGCCGAACCGATGGACTTGAAGGTCAGTCCCTCAAGCCTCTTTCAAGACGACAGCCTCCCGCTGCTCGGAGGACAACCCGGCCAAGGCCTGGCCCAAGCGGATCTCGGAGGGAAGGTCCAGGCCCTGGACGATCGCGGAGGCGAGGTCGGGGCGGAAGGCCGCTTCCAGATCCCGGCGGCCCAACTTCCTTTTCCAGAAACGGTTGGCCTCATTGTGGGCGCAATGAAAGACGAACGCTTGCGGATCGCGGAGCAACCGTCGCCGATCGGCATAGCGAGCCAGCCGGACGAACGTCTCTTGCAGCACGTCTTCGGCATCCTGGGCCGAGCCCAGCTTGAGGGTCAGATAGCGGAACAAGGCCTCTCCCCATTCATCATAGATCTCATCCAGCTTCATCGGCGCTCGTAATCGACCGCTCCACAAAGAAGACCCCGCGACCGCGGCTTTTTGTCTAGAAGGCCTCGCGCGGGATTGGGACGATGTCAATGTTCTCTTCCCCCCAAGGCTTGAACCGTTGTTCCCGCTCGGAGAGATTAGTGCCGGTCGATGTAGTCCTGCAGCTTGGCGTGCCAGGCATCGGGATCCGTGACCCCGGGCTCGGTGGGCTCATTGAAGAGAAGGTCGACCAGGTGTTGGGGCGTCTTTCCACCCAGACGCATGGCTTTGACACAGGAGATGCAGTAGACGGCGACCTCGACGGCCGGCATCTCGCCGGCCCGCTTCCGCATCTGGGATTCCACCTCGGACACGGGCACAACGCCGTAGAGGCTGTCGCCGCAGCAGACGCCATGCGTCCGGGTGGCCCGCGGCTCGACGGCCCGGATGTTCATGCGGGACAGGAGAGCGCGGACGGCTTCGTGAACCCGGGTCTCGCTCCGAGTCGGGCAGGCATCCAGGACCGCCATCTCGGCCCCGCCGTAATCCGGCAGCACGAAGGCCGGATCGGAGGCTAGGATCTCCCATACGGAAATCGTCGAGATGCCGGGGTAGAGCTCGCGAAAGCGCCGGTCGCAGCCGGGGCAGACGTTGATGATGCGGGTTCCGGGCGGCAGGCCCGGCTCGTGCCGGCAGCAAAGGTGGTGTTCGGTGGTAACGCCGTGGTTCGTCCGGAGGTAGTCCGCCAGCCGAGCGGCCAGGCGAGGCCGCTCGATCATCAGGGCGCAGCCGGGAGCGAAGACGAGGCTCATCGAGGCCCTCCGAAGGAGCGGTCGGGAGCGCTGAGTCTACCACACGGCTCCCTCTTTGAAAAACCGGGGCGGCTTGAATATGATGGGGATCGACGCGACAGGATCAACGCCGGAATCAGGAGGCAGCCATGATCGAAGGGCAGGAAGCAGTCTCGCGGGCATCCCGTTTGACCTACGCCCTGGTTGGGGGCGGGCCCGGCGCCTTCATCGGCGATGTCCACCGCAAGGCCATCGCCATGGACGGCAAGGCCCGGCTGGCGGCCGGCTGCTTCTCGCGAACCTTCGAGAACACCCTGGCCACGGGGGAGGCCTGGGGGCTGGACCAGGGCCGCCTCTACAGGACGGCGGCGGAGATGATCGCCGCCGAGGCGGCCCGGGCGAAAGACAAGATCGACTTCGTTGTCATCACGGTCCCCAATGTCGATCACTTCGCCATCGCCAAGGCCGCCCTAGAGGCAGGCCTCCCCGTCGTCTGCGAGAAGCCCCTGGCGGCATCGCGGCGCGAGGCGGAGGAGCTGCGCTGCCTGGCGGCCGAGGCCGGCCTGCTCTTCATGGTCACCTACGCCTACCGCGGCTATCCCCTGATCTACCACATGCGGGACATGATCGCCGCCGGGGAGCTGGGCGACATCCGCTTCGTCTCGGCCGAGTACCCGCAGGACTGGCTGGCTACCCCGCTCGAGGCGACCGGCCAGAAGCAGGCCGCCTGGCGCACCGACCCGGAACGGGCCGGCATCTCCAACTGCGTCGGCGACATCGGCAGCCACATCGAGAACATGGTCGCTTATCTCACCGGCTTGAAGATCGAGCGGCTCCTGGCCCGGTTGGACAAGTTCGGCCCCGGCCGGACCCTCGACGACAATGCCTCGATCCTGGTCGACTACGAAGGCGGCGCCAAGGGCATGTATTGGTCCTCCCAGATCGCCGTCGGCCACGACAACGGACTGCGGGTTCGCATCTTCGGGACCAAGGCCTCGCTGGAGTGGGCCCAGGAGAATCCCAACTACGCCGCCGTAGGCTATGTCGACAAGCCGACGGCCCGCCTTTCGCGCGGCCGCGACCCCATGACGCCGTCCGGCCAATCTCGTTCGCGCCTGCCCTCGGGGCATCCCGAGGGTTTGTTTGAGGCCTTCGCCAATCTCTACTCGACCTTCATCGCGGCCCTGGCCAAGCGGGCCGCGGGACAAGCCCTGACCGCGGCCGACTTGGACTTCCCCACCGCGGAAGACGGCGTCCGGGGTGTTGAGTTCATCGAAGCCTGCGTCAAGAGCTCCGGGCTCGGGGCCGCCTGGATCGAGATCTAACTAGCCGCGATCCAGGAAGGCCCGGACGCGGGCGATGTCGCCGGCCGCGAAGCGGGCCCGGAAATAGTCCGCCGTCGGCTCGAAAGGGTAGTGGTCCATGTCGGTCTCGACGACGCACAGGTCCTCAAGCTCCCCTTCCATCACCCGCCGGCAATAGTCCGAGCGGACGGTCGCGTCGTTGGGATTCAGGATCAGGACGTGGGGCCGGTCGTGCAGCCGGACGTCTTCGCCGCGGTTGAGGATGAGCCGGGCCGTGGCGAAGAAGGTCCGGCCGTCCATGTGGTCCAGGATGATCCGGACCCGGTCGCCGGGATAGGAGCTCCACCAGAAGGCGAAGCGCTCCAGGAGCCGGGTATTCCAGATCACTCCCCCGAGCCGCGAACGGTCCATGGCGTTGACGACCGCCTGGTAGAAGAGCTTCTTGCGGCGGCGCAAGGCCAGGGATTGCGCTCCCAGAAAGGGGAAGATGGCCAGGATCCCCCGGCATCCCGGGGGCAGATCCATGCGGCAGACGACGGTGAAGCCGAAGGAGACGCCGGCGATGATGTAATCCGCCAAGCCGAGGCCGCGGACGCGCCCCTCGACGTGGCGGGCGAAGCCGTCCAGGGTCACTTCGGCCATGGGCGGCTCATGGGCCGCAAACCCCGGGAGGTCGACGAAATGGACCCGAAATTCATCAGACAGGAACTCGCCCAAGCCCCGCAGGAGGATGCTGTTGGCATAAAAAGAGTGGACCAGGACCAAATCCGGCTTGCCGGATTGAACCTCGTCCGCGCTTTTCCTCTCCATCCGCTTGGGACCTAGATAGCACAGCCCGCAAGCCGCGTCAATCGGCCCGCGGAGGGCTCCGGTCGGCTTGACTCCCGCCCGCGCCGGCTATATATTTCGCTCCCTTTGGATCCGAATTTCGCTCCGCTTCCGGGCGGAGCAGCCAGGGAGAATCGTCGATGAGCCGACCCGTCACGCTCTTTACCGGCCAGTGGGCCGACCTGCCCTTCGAAACCCTCTGCCGGATGGCCTCCTCCTGGGGCTACGACGGCCTGGAGATCGCCTGCTGGGGCGACCACATGGACGTCCGGAGGGCCGCCTCCGATCCCGATTACGTCAAGGAGCGCCAGGACATCCTGGCCCGCTACAACTTGAATTGCTGGGCCTTGGGCGCCCACTTGGCCGGCCAATGCGTCGGCGACCTGCACGACGAGCGGCTGGATGGATTCGCTCCCGCCTCGGCCAAGGGCAACCCCGAAGCGGTCCGGGCCTGGGCCATCGCGGAGATGAAGGCTGCCGCCCGGGCGGCCGCGGCCATGGGCTGCCGGGTGGTCAACGGCTTCATGGGCTCGCCCATCTGGAAGGCCTGGTACTCCTTCCCGCCCGCCTCGGAGGCGATGATCGAGGCCGGGTTCGACAAGATCCGGGAGCTTTGGACGCCCATCCTGGACGAGTTCGACGCCTGCGGCGTCCGCTTCGCCCTGGAAGTCCATCCGACCGAGATCGCCTTCGACCTCTATACGGCCGAGCGCCTGCTGGACAAATTCCGCCGCCGCCCCGCGCTGGGCTTCAACTTCGACCCCAGCCACCTGCAGTGGCAGGGCCTGGAGCCGCATCTCTTCATCCGCCGCTTCCCCGACCGCATCTACCACGTCCACATGAAGGACGCCGCCGTGACGCTGGACGGCCAGGCCGGCATCCTCGGCTCGCACCTGCCCTTCGGCGATCTGCGCCGGGGCTGGAATTTCCGCTCCCTGGGCCACGGCGACGTGGCCTTCGAGGAGATCATCCGCGAGCTCAACGCCGCCGGCTACGCCGGCCCCCTTTCGGTCGAATGGGAGGACAACGGCATGGACCGCGAATACGGGGCCCGCGAGTCGCTGGAGTTCGTCCGCGGCCTCAATTTCGCGCCGTCCACGGTTGTCTTCGACAAAGAGATGAAGGGTTGAAGGATCGGAGAGAATCCACGATGAGCACCCGACTGACCCGCCGCTCGTTCTTGAAATCATCCGCAGCCGCCGGGCTCAGCGCCGCGGCTACCGGATCCGGACTGGCCCGCCAGGACGCCCCCGCCGCGGCACAGGCCGCCGGAGTCCATCCGGCTCCCAAGCCGGATGAGATCAAGATCGCCCTGATCGGCGTCGGCGAGCAGGGACGGGTGCTGATGGAGTCCTGCCTGCGCATCCCCGGCATCCGCATCGCCGCCGTCTGCGACATCTGGTCCTACAGCCAGCAGTATGCCCGCGGCTACCTGCGCAAGTACAAGCAGGACCCGGTCGTCTACGAGGACTACCGCGAGCTTCTGGCCAGGGAGAAGGGCCTCACGGCGGCAATCGTGGCCACCCCCGACTGGATGCACGCCGAGCACGCCAATGCCTGCCTGAACGCGGGCCTGCATGTCTACTGCGAGAAGGAGATGTCCAACACCCTGGACAAGGCCCGAACCATGGTCGCAACCGCCCGCCGCACGGGCCGTCTCCTCCAGATCGGCCACCAGCGCCGCTCCAACCCCCGCTACCTGCACGCCATCGACAAGGTCCTGCGCGAGCGCAAGGTCCTGGGACGGGTCAACCTGGCCTACGCCCAGTGGAACCGGTCCAAGGCCGATATGCTGGGCTGGCCCAAAACCTACCCCATCACGGCCGACAAGCTGCAGGCCTACGGCTACGCCAACATGGAGGAGTTCCGCAACTGGCGCTGGTTCAAGCGCTTCGGCGGCGGGCCCATCGTCGATCTCGGATCGCATCAGATCGATCTCTTCTCCTGGGTCTTCGGCTCGAATCCCAGCTCGGTCACGGCCTCAGGCGGCGTCGACTATTACAAGGGCCGGGAATGGTACGACAACGTCATGGCCATCTTCGAGTACCCGACGGAGCAGGGCACGGCCCGGGCCATGTACCAGGTCCAGACGACGACCAAGAACGGCGGCTTCTACGAGGTCTTCATGGGCGACGACGGGGCCATGCAGATCTCCGAGGTGGCCGAGCGCGGCAACTGGGCCATGCGCGAGGCCCACGCCCCCGAATGGGATTCGCTGGTCCGGGAAGGCCTGCTGCTGACCGAGGCCACTCCCATCCAGAAGGTCGCGACCAAGAACGTCTTCGTCGACGTCCGGGTCACGGCCGAAGCCGGCCGCTGGCCGCTGCCGGTCGACCT